>WBTZ01000007.1 GCA_009026175.1 Zoogloea sp.
CGCCCGCCCCCCGCGGGGGTCAAGGAAACTTGGGGCGGCCCGGCGTTTCCTTGAGGCGGGTCAGACCTTGAGGAAGTTGTCCCGGTAGTAGCGCAGCTCGGCGATGGACTCGTGGATGTCGGCCAGGGCCTGGTGGGCGCCCTTCTTCTCGAGGCCCTTGTACACATCCGGACGCCAGCGCCGGGCCAGCTCCTTGAGGGTGGACACGTCCAGGTTGCGGTAGTGGAACCAGTCTTCCAGCTTCGGCATGTAGCGGGCCATGAAGCGGCGGTCCTGGCCGATGGAGTTGCCGCACATCGGCGAGGTGCGCGAGGGGATGTACTGCTTCATGAACTCGAGATAGATCTCCTCGGCCTGGGCTTCACCGATGGTGGAAGCCTTGACCCGGTCGATCAGGCCGGAACGGCCGTGGGTGTTCTTGTTCCATTCATCCATCGCGTCGAGCACCGCGTCCGGCTGGTGCACGGCGATCACCGGGCCTTCGGCCACGATGTCGAGGTTGCCGTTGGTGACGACCATGGCCATCTCGATGATGCGGTCGCTGTCGGGATTGAGGCCGGTCATTTCCATGTCCAGCCAGATGAGGTGATTCTGGTCCTGTGCCATAATTTTGTCGTTGCTTTTGCAATCCCCAGTATTTTAGCGGGTTTTGCGGGGGTCTGTAAGTGACTGTACGCTAAACTGTACGCTACGCTTTATGCATATGTAATAAAGCGCTGTGCTCGCGGGTGCCCCGCTCAAAAACGCCCTACAACGCAAAAAAGCCCAGCAGTGCATTGTAGCTTGCTGGGCTTGTGCTTGCTTGCGCTACAGGGCTTGTAGACGCGTGCTAGGACGTCTTGTTGATGAGCAACTCGTCCAGCTTACCGCCGTTAGCAAGATAGGTTATGACCCACTCCGGCTTGCGACCTTTCCCACTCCAGGTGATATTAGGATCGATACTGGAGCGGTACTTTGCTTCGCCCTTCTTTGCAGGAGCTTTGCTACCCCGAGGCGCGCGCGGCTTACCGAACACTTCTTCTTCAGTCAGACCGAAGTCACTGATCAACTCTTTAACTTTCTGAAGTGCTTTACCATGCTCTTCGACTTGAAGCTTAGCGATCTGCTCCGCAAGAGACTTTTGTTGTTCGAGCAATTCCTTGAGCGTGGCCATCGGCATTTCCTATTAAGTTAGTGCATAAACCTTATCACATACACCGCTAACGTCAAGCAAAGTAATGCCGTAAAGCTTAACAACGCTGCAAAGTGTTTTAGTGCATGCATGATCTTGGCCCCTTTAAGTGCTCACGTGCGCCACTTGCCCACTCGCGCTTACGTGCTTCTGCGATGTTACCTCCGAAGGTCTGTATGAACACATTGCTGACCTCATAAGCACCTTCGTCGTTGATGCGGGACATGCAGTACCTGTCCTTGCCCTTGCCCCGCTCTGTAAGCCTGCCTGAGCTAAGCCATACGTTAAGCCATTCGTCGAACGATAAATCGAAACTAATGCCTCGTGTCTTAGCTGTGTTGCGCTGCGCCTTGTAGGCATCTAGTAAAGATTCGTATAAGTCTTGTTCTTGCATGATTGTCTCCTTTGTTTGCTATCAAAAGTATTTAGAAGACACCCCCAAAAACACCCTTCAAATGCCCCGATTTTGAGCCGTTTTGAAAAAGACGTCTTAAACCACCGGATAAGTCATGCTGCCGCTACTCACATAGCGGCGCGGTGCAATCACGAATTTCTTCATGCATTAGCGGCGTCGAAAACGCAGGGTTTTTCCCCTAAAGACGTCTTAAATCGTTAGCCGCCTCTGTGTAAATAACAACACAAGGAGAACAAGATGAGCATACAAGGAGACGAGGAACTCATTATCAAGCTGAGAGAGCTTGAGTTGAAGTCGCCATCAGTCGTAGCAAAAACCTTGACTGGATTGGCCTACGATATACGAGCAGAGACACAGCGCAGGTTGCCGACATGGGTGAATCTAAAACGTCAGTTCTTAGCCAATGCCGTCGTTTATGAAGCAGCAAATGAAAACGACTTGACTGCACGTGTTGGCTTTGACAAGCGTGCGAACTTCGCAAAGCTACTGGAAGAAGGCGGAACACGTAGGTCGCTCAGTGGCAAAAGCATTGCTGTGCCTACTGCGGATCTACGGAGAAATTCCGCAGGTGGCATCACAGCGGGCAACAGGCCGGCAGCACTGTTGCAGAAGAAAGGGTACTTCGCTGGCAAACCAGAAGGAAACAACAGGCTTGTTGGCTTGTGGAAAGCTGGGACAAAGCGCATCCCGCTCGCTCTCTTATACGTTTTTAAGCGTGAGACTACTTACAAGAAGCAATACTTGCACTTCTACGAAACAGCACAGCAGGTAGCCAGTCAGAACGTTGAAAGCCGAATGCAGAAAGAAATCACACGCTTGCATAGTAAATAAGTTCGTGAAAAGAGACATCAAACCCGGAGCAAGCAATTTCAATGACTATCACCTGGGGGCACAGCAGTCCCCAGAAGTCCGACAGCTAATCATTGATGCGCTAACTGGCTACAAGAAGACAAGAAGCAAAAGGATCACCTTGCACAAGCCATTGCAAACCCAAGTAATGCCACCTGTGCTTGCTGTAGAGGATGAGAAGTTAAAAGTAGGAAGGCCACGCAAAAACCGTGTAGTGCAAACGCCGAATGGCATTTTTGACTCCCTAGAAGAAGCAGCAGCGTTCTACGATGTATCAGCAGGAGCAATTAAGGGCCGTATGATCAAAAAGCCCGCTAGGTATTACTACATTGATAAATAAAAGCGTCAGCAGAACAGATCGGGAAATTTGCCTACTGACAATTTTGTTTTCTAAAAGCTAAACCCCCGGAGGTGTCAGACTTCGGGGGTTTTTTATGCTGCAAAGAACCATAGCGCGGCCTAGGTTCTTGTCATAGCTCACTCTAGGCGTTAGAGTAGCCCTTCACTGGACATTCTAAAATAAAGGGAGAAAACGTGGATAGCTATTTCAAGGATTACAAGCCTCTTAGAAACTATATCAACAAACACAATCCATATGATGCACTAGGCGTTGTCTGGAGAATGGCAAAGCAATTCGAACTAGCACCAGCAAACAAGAAGTACGAAATAACGCTTCCTAACAATACGATGATATCGCCCTGGGACCTCCCTTTGATTGTCAGGGAGACCGTTCTTAATGGCGACCCTTTAAGCAAAAGGAAGTTAGATCAAATTAGCTTTTTAACAATCGTTACAGGGTACATAAGAAGCATAACCGGCGAAGCAGATGAACGCTCGCTTGAGAAAAACAACGTTTTAGTGGAAATGGTAAAGCTATTTCACAGACAGTTTCCCCGCCAAGGCAACATCGAGATATTTAGGTACTTAAGGTACCTAAAACTCTACTCCGCTAATGAGATAACCCCGTACTTCGAAGGAAAGTACGGTCTTACCATCAAAGAATTCACTCGCATAGCAATGGCTCTGATTGCTCAAGCTAAAGCCTCAGTCGATGTGTCCGAAATTTATGGCCTACATGAGCTAGGAGTTCCTAACGATAAGGCGCGACAATTCTTAGAAAAGCTGACCATACACATTGACCACCTTAAAGGAAAATATGAAGAAGGGAAAGCGTTCGACAAGAACTGGGAGTACGCATGGAACCCATTAGAGGCTCAGCCTCTTATTCGAATTAGAGATAAGATACTCTGCCCAGTTCCAGAGATGCTGTTCAATCGCTTCGGCTTTGGCATGTATTACGACTTGTGCAAACTACCAGGATTTGACAATGCCTGGGGGAACACGTTTGAAAAATATGTAGGCGAAGTACTGGAGACGGTATTCGCAGGAACGTTATACGTAATACACGAAGAAAACCCCTACACCGTTAGCGGGCAAAGGCGTGATGGCGTTGATTGGATACTTGAAGGTCCAGATGGAAATGTCTTTATCGAGTGCAAGGCAAAGCGGATGGGCCAGCTGTCGCGCGACAATGCGGACGTAGAAGCGATCAGTAAGGAAGTGCAGATACTCGCTGATGCAGTTGTTCAGCTATACGAGAATGTTGAATACGCATTAAGTGGAAAAACAAACTGGAAGCCAAACGACTTACCTTCTTACTTGCTAGTGATCACACTCGAAGACTGGTATATATCTACAGAGCCCGTGCTTGATATGCTAGAAGCGGCCGTACGAGAGAAGTTGCAACAAGCTAACCTTAGCTTGGATTTACTTGAAAAGTGGCCCTATGGAATCATCTCCGCACGCGAGTTCGAAGATATTTCATCAGTAGTATGCGAAGTTGGTGTCAAACAATTCTTCTTAGAAAAAAACACAACCAAATATAGAGCCTACTTCTGGATTCAGTATGCCAAAGAGAATTTCCCAAGCAATGTCAGAAAGAATGCTTTGCAGATGATGAAAAAAGAGATTCTCAACATTGCAAGGTAACTTAGTAGCTGCTGGTCTACGCAAGAAAATCTAATCCAGAGTCTGATATCTTCGGGGCTCTCATTGAGCAACGCCAAAAGCTGCAAACCCGAAGATTTGCAGCTTTGTATGGCAAACAGTTGCCTAGCTAGTGCTTAAACAGTCTTACTGTATGTTGAACCGCGCATGCACTTGCTTGTCGAAGATGTCAAGCCAGTTGCTATTCAATAACGCATTCGCGTCGGCAGTAAGGCCAGGCACTTTAGCGTCGGCGAGCAAACTGTGGCGAGCAGCTTCGTGCAAATACTCGGCTGCGGTGTGGTACTGCGCATTAAGCATTACTTTCTTGAGAAAGTCTGCCTCGGCATCGCTGCACATGTGCAAGTTCTGGCCGTATACGTGCGCCTTGAGCACAGAGTGACCGCCGACATACTTGGCTACTTCGCTGTCAGGGTCATCAACATACGCCCTGAGCGATGCCTGGACTTCAATGTAAGTCTCGCCGTTGTCGTCTACGCGGAAACCGCTGTTGCCTTGGTTCTTCAGGTCAAAGCACTCAAACGGAAACAGCGAGGCCAGCTGGAACATAGTGTTGCTGTAGGCGAGCTCGCTGCGAGTAATCGCGATGTGCGGCGCGTTAGGGACAAGCAACGGCTGAGAAAAAGTATAGTCCTCGAGCGGCGCAGTGATGGTAATAGCGCAGCCGTTAAGTGCGATGTTGCTGTTGCTGGTGCTAGTGTTGTATTGCATGTGTATTACTCCTTGGTTTCACTCGTAGCGGGCTCCTTTAGCGGCCCCATGCCGCGTTAATGAATACTGCGAGTAGGCCTATTAAGACAGCCTCAAATATAGAAATCAAGCATTTCGGTGAAACCCAATTTGGGCGTGATATTTTTCACGAAAATAGGACCTAAAAACGCCTTTGCATGACAAAAGATCCTTTGAAAACAGACGAGTAATTTTCGCACTAAAAAATAATGATTAAAAAAACATGTTCATATATGTTCGAAAATCATTAGCATTTTTTGGCACACAAGACTTTATCTATTCAATGTGCAAAAAAGTCTACGGCTGTGCAGCGACCTTTAAACAGCGATTTCAAAACCGGTGTCTACCGGTTGTGCTGTGTGCAAAAAAGTCTACGGCTGTGCAGCGGCGTCGCTAGCGCAGATCTGTGCAAAAAAGTGCTGGATGTGCAAAAAAGTCTACGACTTATAGTATATACATATCGCATTCCACATAGCAGCACATGAGTGCATCATGCAGAGAAGCAGTCACTCGAAGAGGACTTCCTTCTGCAGCTCGTTAGACGTTTGCTCTTTGACGTCTTCGTCTTCGTTTGCACTGGATTCTTGCTGGGTAAATGCGTTAGGGTAAATCGCTCAAAACATGCCGATATTCGCTGGGGTTTCACGTATATTACTAAATACAGAGCAAGCGTTATTAGTGGGTCTTGGATCTCTTTGAACCCTCCTACAGTTTTCATTATTTTCCGGATTCAGGACCTACTAATAACGCTTGAATGGGTGTAGGAGCCCACAGCCAAAGGAAAAATAATGAAACCAACTATATCAATCGAAGTGCTCAATGCATTAGAGCAGCAATTCCCAAAGAAGACATCAACAGCGGTCAGACCACGCAAATCGACTTCGCAAACACCCGCACAAAAAGCGATACCAAAAATCGAGCAAGCATTGCAAAAGCAACTGCTGAAGTATTTTTGCTTGAGAGATGCTCAGGACTTCAAGCTTGACACATACAGAATGTCCCTTGAACAGTTCAAGCTTGACTGCGGACAGATCGGACCGAATAAAGAATGGACAGCTTACTGGCTTAGAGACAACTGCGCTTTGTTTGCAGTAGTAGAGGCAGGGTCAAACCTAACCGGACAACTGAGCCGCGTT
Source organism: Zoogloea sp. (assembly GCA_009026175.1). Classification (GTDB taxonomy): domain Bacteria; phylum Pseudomonadota; class Gammaproteobacteria; order Burkholderiales; family Rhodocyclaceae; genus Zoogloea. The sequence continues at coordinate 6,308 of WBTZ01000007.1, forward strand.
AAGTTCAATGCGAGAGTAAGCATTGAACAAACCACAGTCCGACCAAAAACAATAAAAGAGGACGACATGAATAATTTGAGTGATACCCAAATCGCCGCGTTAGCATCTGGTTGTGATGCACGAGCTGAAGAGCCAACAGATAACGACATTGAAATCGTCAAGGTCTTTTATAGTGATTTAATTGCTGCTGCAGAATCCGGTGACACCAGCATCGCAGCACAGTACGACTTTTTAGAGGTCGATGTAAGCTCCGTTCTTGCCTTTATAGAATGGGCAAACAGCAGTGCATGCAAGTGGTCCCAGAAGAAGAAAGACATAAACACGCACCACGCTAACATTATCCTTGCTGTTGTTAGAGTCTTTGGCAAGTATCCGATGAAGCGTTTAAAGTCAGACTTTGGCCGCAATTACTACGAAGGTATCAGCATCCAAAACATCAGCAAGACATTGCGTGCTGCTGTGCTTGGCAATGCGCACGAATACGACATGACTTCATCAGTAGTGGCTTGGAAGCTTGGCTTTGCCCGAGGGTACCTTGACGCTAATGGATACAAGCAAACAGCAGTGCATGAAGCGTTTCCGACCTTAACTTTGTATGTAGAGAACAAAGCGGACTTGCTAAGAACGGTCTCTATGTATGTGTATCCAGAAGGATGCTATACACGACCCGAGTTTAGGATGACAAACCTAAAAACTGCATTCACTGCATTGACGTTCGGAGCAAAGCTAACAAGAGGTGCATGGACTAATAGCGCCGGTGAATACGAATACCCAGCAATACGGTCAGTGATCACTGACACCAAAGAATACACAGCGTTTTCTAACGATAGCGCAGTAAAGCAGTTTATGAAGGAAATGGACGCCCTGGACTCGTTTATTTTGAGTCTTGAGCAACAAGCAGACCCTGGTTTGATACATAAGAGCGAGTTAATGACGCACGGAGGAAACTTCAGCAAAGCCAAGGCACTTGCTTACTTATATCAAACTGCTGAGACTGAAGTGATGGATGTAGTCCGCAAGCGAGCAGCCGACTTAGGTCATGAAGTCCGGGCTAACATACATGATGCAGTTATCTTCAAGCATAGACTGGGCGTAGAAGGCGTCAGCGAGATAAATGCTTGTGTTCGAGAAATCACGCATAACCCATACTGGAAACTAAGCCATAAAGAGTTGAGCCGCTTCAATACACGTCACATTGATGTTGAAGAACAAGCACACAAAGCACGAATGCAAGAGCAGGAAGAGCACGCCTTTCTCTATACGCATGTAAAGCACGAAATCCATGGAACCGATATAGACGATACGCGTCGAGGATTAAGCTTAGAGGAATTCCAGAAGAGATCTAAGGGCAAGAAGCCAGCACGCGACACTGACTATTACAACGGAGCGTATGCAGGAACCCCAGAGGAACGATACTTAGATATGTCCCCAGAAGAGCGCATGGAGTTCGATTACGAGTATGGAGACAACAGCGAAGACTAAATAACAATGCAACGGCGGATTGCAGACAATTTACTCCTAATTTGTTGATACTTCGAAAGCCCTACATGTTGCTGCATGTAGGGCTTTTTCTTGCTTAATTAAGGAACTCGCTGCGCTGATCTCTCTTCAACAGCGCACTGGTTCATGCGAACAAGCATTAGGCTCCATTAACAAACAGGAGCAAGCAATGCTTACCTTTAACGCAACGATCAACATCCATACAGAGATCAATATCGTCATTCACGTTCTAATACTGTACTTCATCATCAAATAACAAACACGAGCCCGCAAACACTGCGGGCTTTTTTCGCCTATAACAATTGGGGATAGGTAAAACGGGGTAAATAAATGCATCAACAACAAGGAGAACATGATGACTAACAGAAGCACAGCATTACCGTTTGATCTAGACGCATACAGAGAACAAATGCTGAAGATGACACCCGAAGAAGCTAAACGCTATGAAGCAGCGTTGTTTGAAGCAGAAGACCGCCTAGCAACACCAGAACAGCATTTGCTGACAACGATCAGAACCCGCCCTGCTGCTATGCGATTTAGAACTGCAGATACTGAGGGCGGCGAACAGTAATGGCAAGAAGAACAGCGCGAACTACCGACAATGAATACCCGCGCTAATGCGTAAAAGCATCCAACAACATATTCTCTTAGAGCGATTAAAGGGGAACACAGACCCAGCAATCGCTTTCGCTTTACTAATGCAAGAGCAGTTGCACGCAAGCGAGCGCAAGGCCTTAGAGGATATGTTGTTAGAGGACTTCGTGCTTTCAACAAAGTATTACTCTATGCGCAAGCAATACTGGCCCGAGTACGAACTAGCGGCACGGTACGCTAATGAACCATCTGTAGAACAAGGAACAGATGTGAAGGTGATTATCCAGGCGATGATCAACATATCAAAGAATAAGAACAATGAACAGGCTAAGGACAAAGGACGTTAAAGCATATCGTGAGCAGTTGGTAACCAAGCAAGGCAACACGTGCGCACTATGCAAGCAGGAGCTACAGGCAAGTGATGCTGTGCTTGATCACAATCACAAGACTGGGTATGTGCGGAGTGCCTTGCATCGCTTTTGCAATACGTACTTGGGAGCAATCGAGAACAACATCAAGCGCAACAAGATAACAGAGCAACAGCTCAGCAACATCCTAAGCAACGCTCAATCATATATGCAAAGCCAGCAGGACGTACTGCACCCAACTTACCGAACACCAGAAGAGAAAGCGGAGCGAGCAAAGAAGCGAAGAAAGAAAAGGACTAACCCAGTGACCACCAAGCGAACAAACCAATAATGATTTTTTAGGTGGGTTTGGTGCTCGTTTTGGCAGAGAGCGGTATTTCGGTCCCGGAACCAAAAACCCAATTAGCTAGAACGGGGATAGGTAAAAGATAATGAGCGAAGCGGACGGAAAAGGGAAGCCTAAGAAGGCAACAAAAGTGCTTACGCAACAGCACAAAGAGAAGATCAGAGCAGCATTGCTAGGCAGAAAGCAAAGCGATGCGCACGTTCAAAAGCGTGCTGCTGTACTGCGTGAACGGTATCAAAACAGAAAGGAAGAAGATGGGAACGATAGTAGATCGTAATCAGTTAGTAGAAGAGATGCAGATAGGACACTCCACTCTTACCAAATACATCTCTCAAGGCTTGCCGTATGTAGATCGAGGCGGAAGTGGAAGACTCGCAACATTTGACCTTGAAGCATGTAAGCAATGGCGCCAGGAGCGCTATGGCAAGACAGCAGACGACGATGAAAGCATGCAGCAAGCACGTTTAAGAAAGCTACAAGCAGAAGCAAGCCTAGCAGAGCTTGAGCTGCAGAAGTCGCACGGCCAGGTCATCCCCATCGAAGACGTAGCAGAGGAGTTAGCAGATTTGTTTTCCAAGATTAAGTCCCAGTTGCTTGCACTACCCGTAATCACTGCGGGCCTGGTGTATGGCAAGGAAACGGTCCGAGAGATCCAAGCGATCATCGATGAGCAGATCCGTATTGTGCTCATTGAACTAAGCAGCAAGTACATAAAAGAAGAAGAACAAGAAGATGAACTTACGAGAGATATCAAACAGGAACTTCCGCAATAAGATAAGCCGTGTAATAAAGCAGACCCTACAGCCACCACCTAAGCTAAAGCTAAGTGACTGGGCTGATACATACAGAGTAATCCCAGCAGGAACTTCCTCAATACCCGGTCGATGGCGTACTGACCGCGCAGAGTATCAACGAGAGATATTAGACACCATCTCGGACGACAAGACCGAGACAGTAGTCTTGATGATTGCCTCGCAAGTAGGCAAGTCAGAAGCCCTTCTGAACATCCTCGGATACTTCATCCACAACGACCCGAGCACTATTCTGTTTGTACAGGATACGGTCAATGAAGCCCAGAAGTTCTCCTCCGAGCGTATCACGAAGATGTTCCGTGACACTCCAGAACTCGCAGCATTAACAAAGGAGACAAAGGAAAAGGGCGCACGCGACACAATGCTGATGAAGCAGTTCCTTGGCGGAACTCTTTATATAGGCGGTGCAAACTCTCCAAGCGCTTTAAAGAGTATCTCAGCACGTGTTCTGTTATGTGACGAAGTAGATAGATACCCAGCAAGCGCAGGCTCTGAAGGGAACCCAGTATCCCTAGCTATCAACAGAACAACTAACTATGAGCACAATAGAAAGATTGTCCTAGTTAGTTCCCCAGGCGATACGTACACAAGCGAAATCTATGCACGCTATCTACAAACAGATCAGCGTGAGTATCAAATCAGATGTGTGCATTGCGATCATTACTTTGTTCCGAAGTGGGATCACGTCAAATGGAACAAAGTGGAAGAAACTGGCCACGCAATACCCGAGACAGCAATGATCTATTGCCCGGACTGCGGCGCAGGTCATACAGAAGGACAGCGTTTCGAAGCAATGCGCAATGGACGTTGGATCAAGAACAATCCAACAGCAAAGGACGCTGGCTTTAAAGCGTCACAATTAATCAGCCCGTTTGTCACGATAAAGACCATCGTTAAAAAGTTTGTCTCTGCTATAGGTAAGCCAGGAGAGTTGCGAGTCTTCTTCAACAACAACCTTGGTGAGCCATACGAGGACAAGACTGACGGCTTAGACGATATTGAGTTCCTTGATCGACTCGAAGAATACGGCACTACAAATATTCCTGAGAAAGTTCTGTTCCTGACTGCAGGCGTAGACGTTCAATCAGATCGACTTGAGATGAGCGTATGGGGATGGGGACGAGACTTAGAGAGCTGGCACATTGAGCATGTCATCGTGCATGGCAATCCGACGCAGGTGCGGACGTGGATAGATTTAAAGCAAGCCCTGCTTACAGTCTATAAGCGCGAGGATGGAGCAGCACTACCAATCGAAGCGGCTTGCATTGACTCTGGTCACGAAGCCCGTGCTGTTTATGAATTCACACGTGCCAACAATGCCCAGCGCTGGTATGCGGTCAAGGGTAAGCCTGGAGCTTCAGTAGACATCTGGCCCAAGCGTGCAAGCTATACCGACAAAGGAAAGATGTACAGCGTTGGTATCGAGTCTGCAAAGGACTCGATAGCTGAGTGTCTAAAGGTGCCAGAAACAGGACCGGGCTTCGTGCATTTCTCAAATCGCTGTGATCCAGATTTCTTTAGCCAGCTGACCTCTGAGCGCAAAGTCTATGAGCAAGACAAGCGCGGGATGATTAAGCGTTACTGGAAGCTCGTCAAACAAGCACGTAACGAAGCCTGGGACTGTTTTGTTTATGCACTTGCTGCTCGACAAAGCTTAGGCACCATCGACTTTGACGCACTAGAGCTAAACGTTAAAGCACGCATAGCAAGCGCTGCACCAGAGCCCGCTACTACTGCACCAGCTAAGGCCACTGCGCCTGCTGTAGACGCTGTAAAGCAGCCGCAGACACCAGTCGTCCAGCCGGCAACTCAGCCAACAAAGCCCGCATTAGAAGCATGGCAGCAGCAGCTTATAGCGATGAACAGCCGACCATATTCGCCGTGGTAAATACACAGATAGTATTAGGAAAATAAACGATGTATTTACCTGAAGAATTAATTGTTGGCTTTACAAAGTCATTAACGATACCGATCACTAAGCACGACCCGAATGCAGGATGGACTCTGTATATCTCCCTGCGCGGCCCTGCAGAGTACGTCTTCGAAGGCACAGCCGGAGATAAAGAGTGGAGCGTATTACTTGCTCCAACAAAGGACGGATTGTATCAGACAACCATATATGCACAGCGAGGGTTGGAGAGAGAGCTAATAGACAACGGACGTATCCGTGTTCAGCCCGATCCAACAACGATAGAACTGCATTCGGATCTGCGAACACATGCAGAGCGTGTTCTTGAAGCGATTGAGGCCGTTATCGAAAAGCGAGCGACAAAGGATCAAAGCCAAATCACAATCAACGGAACAACACTTGTTAAGACGAGCTGGAGCGACTTGCAAGAAATCAAAAAGTATTACACGGCAGTTGTAGCGCAAGAACAAGGCAAAGCTCCTACAGAGGTAGTCTTTACCTTCGGGGGTGTTTAAAGAATGAAACGAAAAAATAATAAGAGTCGCAACCAAGCGGCCACTCAAGCAGCACCAGTAGCACCTGACCTTAGTCGTAGCTTTGTTGGCGCTGCACTGAATCGCCTGACTGCAGATATGGGCGGCAGCTACAGCATCAACCAAGATATTAAACAAGACCTACCCCAACTTCGCGCAAGAAGTCGTGATGCTGCTCTAAATAATACTTACGTGCGACGCTTTATAGAGCTGATGCACAGTAACGTCGTAGGGCCTGATGGCGTCTCATTGTCAGTACAAGGATTAGATATAACGCCGCGTAAAGGACAACAGCCAGAAGAAGTATATGACCCGATTAGCGCATCAATTGAAAAGCAATTCTGGCGTTGGGCTAAACCGGAGAACTGCACGGTACGAGGAAACTTCGAATGGACCAAAGTTCAAGAGCTAGTTATGGAAGCTGTCGTGACAGACGGCGAAACATTAGTATGGATGCGTAGAGGTGCTGGTTTTGGTCCGTTTAACTTTCAACTGCAGCTAATTGAAGCAGATCACTTAGATCATAACTACAACGACACCTTGCCTAACGGCCATCGTATTGTGCAAGGCGTTGAAATAAACGAGTTTGCGCGACCTGTCGCTTACTGGATTTGGAAAGACATACCAGCCGACTTTGGCTTAACTACAGGTTTCGCAAGTGATCGAATCCGTGTAGATGCTAGTGAGCTATTGCATATCTACAACCCAGACCGTCCAAGCCAAGTCCGTGGGTATCCTTGGGTTGCACCTGCACTATTGCCTTTAAACCATATAGACAAGTTTAGAGACTCTGTATTAGTCAACGCACGTATTGCAAGTGATCGCCAAGTCTATTTTACGCAAGCAGCCGGTGCGACATTTACGGGTCAAGCACCTAACAGCCAGGTCGTAGAGATTCGCTCAGGCCCAGGCAAACAAGCAATATTACCGACCGGTATTGAAGTCAAGCAACTTGACTGGCAGCAGCCCACTACTACGTTTGATGACTTTCAGAAGTCAATTCTGCGTGGCGTAGCTGCAGCACTAGGCGTCTCATACAACAGCCTAGCAAGTGATTATGAGAGCGTTAGCTATAGTTCTGCTCGCTATGCAGCCTCTCAAGATCAAGACTATTTCAAAAGCTGCCAGAAGTGGTTCATCCAAGCATTTATTCGACCAGTTTTTGAGAAATGGTTGGAAACACAGATGCTAACTAATGGATGGGGATTAAACATAGGCATTGACAAATTCACAAAGTTCTCAAACGTGAATTATCGCCCACGTGCCTTTGGAACTGTTGATCCAGTTAAGGAAGTGACGTCGGAAATTGCAGCACTTGGCGCAGGACTTACAAGCTGGACAGCGGAGATTGAGAAGCGCGGCGGAGACCCAGAAGCAGTGTTCAAGCAGATAGCAAAGGACAAGAAGCTGATGGAGGAAGCAGGTATTACTCCTTCATTACTATTAAACCAGGGACTACTGCAAGCTCAGATAGCTGCAGAGTCACAAAACAGACCCAGCAACAATTGAACAAAAAGGCCCGCAAATACAGCGGGCTTTTTGTTGAACATAAATAAATGCATATTCACAAGGATATGCATTGATGAAGAAAATATTAACAAGAGAGGCATCTGTATCACTGCCTACTTACTCAGAAGCAGAGCGAACAATAGAAGTCGCATTTAGTTCAGAAGACCCGTACCCACGTCCTTTTGGTTTAGAAGTATTAAGCCACAACCCAAGCGATGTTGATCTTACTTGGATCAACTCAGGCCGAGCCCCGCTATTGCTAGGGCATAACACGGACGATCAAATAGGTGTAGTGCTATCAGCAAGACTTGATCCTGATCGAGTATGTCGCGCTGTAGTTAAGTTTAGTCAGTCTGAAGACGCAACAGAAATCCTGCAAGACATAAAGGATGGCATCCGCCAGAACATCTCCGTTGGTTATGAATACTACAACCCGCGAAGTGTTGAGATTGACGGGGTTAAGTGCATTGTTTGCGATTGGATGCCCTACGAAATCTCCGTTGTCGCAATACCAGCAGACAAGACTGTTGGGGTCGGTAGATCCGAGAACATAAATAAAGATATTGCAGCAGATAACTTGGTCGTTACTGCTGATGCTAGCTGGGAGGCTGCAAACAGCGATGTGGAAGTCGCGCAACTAGACCAAGCGGTCACAGAAGAACAAGGCCAAAGAGCCAATCCAGATAACAAGAAAAATAAGGATATAAAAATGGAAAATCAAAACATTGATATCGAAGCAATCAAAGCTGAAGCTAAACGCGCCGCCGATCAGGCTGCTAGTGAGCGTGCTGCTGATATTGTTGCTTTCGGTATGCGTGCTGGCCTTGACGCCAGCTTCATCGACGAATTTACACGTAGCGGCAAGAGCTTAACTGAGTTCCAAGCTGCTGCTGCTGTAAAGATGGCAGACCGCCCACGTGTTAATACCGTATCGACTAACACTGTAGAACTTTCTCGTAATGAAGTTAAACAGTTCTCGTTACTTCGTGCGATTCAAGCCGCTTCTACCGGCAACTGGAACAACGCAGGTTTTGAACGTGAATACGCCAACGCTGTAGGCGGCGACTCTTTTGGAAATAGCGTTTATGTTCCGGGTGAATATTTTGCTCGTGCGTTAGATCCGAATGCATTTACTGCTGCTGGCAACCCAGCATTTGTTAATACAACAAAGCTTGACTCTGTTGATGTTTTATTCAACAAGACAATCGCAAATCGTTTAGGTGTTACTTACAAGGCCGGTTTAAAGGGTACATATCATGTTCCTCGCTACGATAGCGCACCGGATGCAGTGTTCGTTGATGAAGGACAAGCAGGCACATACGGCGCAGCGACTACTTCGGATGTCGAATTAAAGCCGCGTACATTACTCGCGTTAGCTCAGTTCTCGTATCAATCGACAACTAACATGAATGCTGTTGAACAGGACTTAACACGCTTAATCATCGGCAAAGTGACACAGAAGATGGATCAAGAAGTCTTCACAAAGATTCTTGCAAATGCTGATATCGACTGGACTACTGTTCCGACAGACTTTACATATCTTGATTTCGTCAAGCTTATTGGCGCAGTCGATAACGCTAATGCATTGTCTGACAGCTCCCGCTTTGCAGCAAGCCCTCTAGTTAAGGCAAAGCTTAAGGGCACATTGAAGGACACAAACACAGCAGGCATTTACTTAATCGATTCTAACGATACCTTAGCTGGCTATCGCGTTGAGTCGTCCGGAAACGTTGGCAACAACTTAATCTTCGGTAACTTTGAAAATGTGTATGTGGGTAGCTTTGCCCCGTTACGTATTGACGTTGATCCATACACCAATTTTGCAACTGGTGCTTTTGGCTTACGTGCCGTGACTTCGATGGACGTTGCTGTTATTCGTCCGCAAGCATTTGCAGGCTTCAAGAACGTACCGACTGTTTAATAGGTAAAGGATAAGCGGGCCTAAACAGCCCGCTTCACAACAATGTTCAGCGACGACGATATAGAGCAGATACTAGACGAGGAGATTACTGTCGAAGCAGTAATCCAGGGCAACGCTACGAGAGTGCTTTATTCGAAGCAGCGTGACGAGATATCGCAGGGGTTTAGTGATATTCCGTATTACAAGACAACAGTCACATGCTCTGCTGCTTTCATGCGTAAGTATGCAGTAGGTGTTGGAGCGACAGTCCAAGTAATGAATAGGCAGTTCGAAGTAAAGCGAATTGACGATGATGATACTGGGCTGGTTGTCTTGCAGCTATATGAGAAGAGATGATGTTTAAGGAAATACAAGACTTAACTGTAAGCAAACTTACAGGAGCGACAGCGGCAGGATCTAAGGTTTTCAACTCACCATTTATTCTCCCTGAAAGTCGTGAAGCTCCTTTCATCAAAGTCTATATAACTGACGCAAGTGCGGAGAATCTAGCTAACGTCCCGGCACTATACTTTGATGTGAAAGTGCAGATTGAATTAGTAACGATTGAATACTCTACTGCAGATCAAATATGCGGCGAAGTTCTAAGCCTATTGCTAAACGACAGCGAGTGGGTCGGACAGTTTAAGCGAGTAAGAAGTGCAACAGTGCAGCACGGATTATACCCTTTCGGCGATGACCCACTAATGCAAAGCTTTATAGTTATCGACGCAGGAATATATGTGGCATACGAACAATAAGAAAGGATAAGTAATGGCAACCACAGCACAATCAGGTTCAGAGTTTCTTTTAGCAATCGAGACAGATACTCCAGGTACCTTTGTTGATGTTTTATCAGCAAAAAGCAATACATTTAAAATCACTCACGGTGACATTGATGTCACCACAAAAGCAGACGACGGATGGGGTTCTACCATTGCAGGTAAGAAGAGCGCTTCGGGTAGCGTTTCGGGCACCTTGTTAGGTACTGCTGTTGATAAGAAGTTTTTAGACCATGCAAATACAGGAGCCGCATTCAACTGCGAACTTACATTTGGAACATTTGCTACAGCAACTGGAACATTCCGTATCTCGGACATTCAGCTTGATGGTCAAGTTGATGGAGCTATTCAATACACATTCAACTTAACCAACGTTGGAGCAATTGCGATTACTGTTACTCCATAACTAAGTATCAATGCATCAAAAGGCCTTTCGGGGCCTTTTTTTGCGAATAAATACAGGGTCAGCAATAGGAGACAGTAATGACAAGAATCAATAAAACACGTGGCGAGCGCACGTTTAAGCTCGGCGAAACAGAATACAAAGTAAAGCTAACTGCCGAATGGATTAAGTTTGCAGACGAGTTGCTTGATACAAACGCAGCTATGTATATCTCTACTGGCGACGTAAAGAAGATGAAGACCGCTCAAGCAATCGAACTTATTTTACGCGGTGCTGAGTTTGCAGGAACAAATCTTACTGAAGATGGCCTCTGGGATTACGTTGACGAGTTTGGGGTCGGAGAGATAATCAACATTGCTTGTATCTTTGTGCAAGAAGCGTTTTTAGGCCCTGAAGGCGCAAAAAAAAACCGAGAGCTACTTCAGAAACTAGCCGAAGCCAACCAGTAAGCAAGTACAGCTTACCTTATGACGAATATCTCGGCTTTTGTATGGTCGAGCTAAAGATGAGCCCAGACGAGTTCTGGGCTCTCTCGTATTACGAGCTTTGCTGCATTTACCTGCACTTGAATCCTCCAATAAATACAAACGATGGCCCGCTGTTCAATGAACAAGAAAAGGCAAGTATTCAAAAGATCATCGAATACAACAAGAAGAGACGCGGGCAAGAGGGATAAAAATGGCAGCAAATATCGGTGACTTAGTAGTCAGTTTAAAAGCAAGTACAGGCCAGTTTCAAAACGAAATGAAGTCCGCTACGGACTCAGTGACCAAGTTTAAAGAGGGAGTTCTAGGCCCAATAGATGCCGTAAAAGGATCATTCTTAGGACTTGGTGCTGCATTGGGACTTGGTGCATTAGTTAGCGAGTTCAACAACGTTGTTCAAGGAATCAATGACATCAAGGATGCTGCAGAGGGAACAGGTTCGAGTGTTGAGAACATGAGTGCCCTCAAAGCTATCGCAATGCAAACAGGTGATAGCTTTGACACCGCTGTAACTGCGGTTAATAAGGTCAATGATGCGTTACGCAAGGCCGACGGAACAAACGCTATCAGCCAGCAATTTAAAGCGATTGGATTAGATGTTAAGGAACTGAAAGCCCTTGACCCATCAGAAGCAACACGCCGTATTGCAGTAGCACTTAACGGCTATGCAGACGACGGCGAAAAAGCACGTGTTATGCAACTGCTGTTAGGAAAGAGCGCTAAAGAGCTTGCGCCGTTTATGAAGGACTTAGGCGAAGTCACACAGCTAAACGGCAAAGTCACCAAGGAGCAAGCGGAACAAGCGGACGAGCTTAATAAGAAGATGATCGAGGTAAAGAAAATCTTCGCGGGCTTCACTAAGGCTCTTGCAACAGAAGCCATTCCGGTAGTGCTGCAGATCGCTACAGCGTTCACTGATACCGCAAAGCAAAGTGATGTCGCCGGAAGCAAGGCCGGATTATTGACGACTATCTTAAAGGGATTAGCAGCTACTGGTGCTGGGGTTGTCTTCACTTTTACGGCTGTAGGCACTGCTATTGCTGGCGTAGCTGCGATGGCTGCAGCACTAGCAAGCGGGCAAGGTTTTGCTGGTGCTAAAGCTGTTTGGGCGCAAATGACTGCAGATATTGCAGCGGAGTCAGACAAACTAACAAAGCAGATACAAGGCATCTATTCAGATGCAAAGCCATCTGCACCTAAAGAAGCTGATACGCGCCCACAAGTAACAGCAGTCAAAGACGACGGCGAAGGTACTGGGAAAGCAAAGAAAGCCAAAGCAGCAAAAGAAACCCAGGACGCACTAACTGATAGCGCCAAGGCTTACGCAAAGGTGATGGAAGACATCAACAAGAGCCAGCTCGATGCAGAAACATCCGGGGAGAACTACACCAAAACGCAAAAGCGTTTGCTTGACTACTTCAGCTCAAGCGAATTCCAGCAAGCTCCAGAAAACTGGAAAGCACAAGTTATCGCCGCTGCAGAAGTCGCTATACAGCAAGAGAAGAACGCAGAAGCAGCAAAGATCCAAGCTGATGCAGACAAGGCACTAGGCAACACACTTGTGGATTTAAACAAGGTCCAGACAGACCTAAACACAAGTGGGCTTGACCTTACAGCAACACAGCGCAAGTTGGTTGAACTGATGAGTTCCGACGCCTGGGCCAATGCATCCGCTCAACGCAAGCAAGAAGTAATCAGCACTTCTGAGCTTGTAATAGAAAGCGAGAAGTATGCGCAAACACTTGCAAAGGTTAGACAGTTAGCTGGCTTATCTTCTACTGGAAAAACAAAGGAACAGCAAAACGAGCAGGACAAAGCTGACGTGAAGAAAGCTTATGAAAACGGAGACATTGACAAAGCTGGCTACGACAAAGCTATGGAGTCGATTACCGGAGTCAAGAACAACATATTCGACATGAAGTTAGTAGCTAACGACGCATCGAAGGGAATGGCTGATGCGTTTATGTCCTTTGCTCAAGGTTCCAAATCAAGCTTTTCTGACTTTGCGCGTTCGTTCCTTGCAAACATTGCAAAGATGATACTCCAAGCAACAATACTCAAAGCAATACAAGCAGGGCTTAACGGAATGGCCGGTTCGGGCACAGGATGGATTTCTTCACTCGGCAAGTCATTTGGTGGTGTTGCAGCAAGTGCTAACGGCAACGTGTTTATGAACGGCTCGCTGCAGGCGTTTGCTACGGGAGGCATTGTTAGCTCTCCTACTTACTTCCCAATGCGCAATGGCACTGGATTGATGGGTGAAGCAGGTCCTGAAGCAATAATGCCGCTTACACGCATTAACGGAAAGCTTGGAGTTATCGCGCAAGGGTCAGGTGGCGGAACCGTCATTAACGGCGGCATAAACGTCACTGTGCAAGGCGGACAAACAAACGAACAAACAGGATACGCAGTGCAAGAAGCAATAGTGCGTGCGTTAGCAAGACAAGAGATTGCAAATGCCGGACGTATCGGAGGCATCAACAATCCAGTATCAATAAGAGGTATCTAATGAGCTACGTTTTACCACTACAGAATTTAATCAGCTTAGAAAGCAGCATTGACGTCAAATACGCAGCACTGTCTGCGCAGTTCGGGGATGGCTACGAACAAGTAGCCCCTTTAGGCATTAATCGAAAGAGCAAAGTCTGGAACATCATTTATAGGAATATGAATGCAGCCAACACACAGACGATTCTCAACTTTCTTGATTCAGTAGAAGGCTATCAAACGTTCTTTGCTACGCCAATAGGTGAGATTGAACAGAAGTGGCGTTTGATTCCGGATTCAGTGCAAATCCAGCATTACGCCGAAGATCAAATAACGCACGAACCGTGGAAGCATATAACGTTTAAAGTCCGGAGTGCCGTATGAGCATAAATGACGACTTACAGAAATCCAAAATAGACAGCGGGTACATTGAACTTTTTCAAATAGACTTAACTGCATTCGGCTATGGAAAGATTTACCTAACGAACCAACTACCTGCATCTGGACAGCAATACATTTACTTCGGTGGCAATCAGTACCTTCCGTTTCCGATTACAGCAAGTGGTTACGAAACTAAAGCAGATGGGTCGCAGCCTAGACCAGTGTTGAAAGTCTCTGTTGTCGATCCATACGTGCAGTCCTTGGTGATTTCGTTTGGTGATCTAGTCGGTGCAAAAGTCACTCGCTTACGCACATTGGAGAAGTATCTGGACACGGGTGCAACACCTGATGCTTCGCAGATACTTGCCCCAGACGTGCATTACATCGAGCAGAAGATGTCGCATACAAACACAGCCATCGAGTTCCAGCTGTGTAGTCCGCTTGAGAAAATGAACATCAAGATACCCCGCAGGCAGATCACGCGTAACGGTGATCCTCGCTACGGCAGGTTCCCAGGTGCAGGCCGCCAACGACTGAGATAAGCAAGTAAGCATGGCTTAAATAATGTCATGCTTACACTATCATCTGAACTAAGACAATCAATCAGCAAGCACGTGCTTGCTGAATATCCAAATGAAGCTTGCGGGCTTATTGTTGCTGGCAAGTATATCTCCTGCAAGAACACTGCAGAAGAACCAAAGACCAACTTCCGTATTGCTGCAGAAGACTATGCAGAAGCAATTGTAAGCGGGAGCCTTCAAGCAGTAGTGCATTCGCACCCATTCGCAACACATCCTTTAAATCCACGTTTAGACCCTAGAACGCCGAGTGCTACGGATCAACAAGCGTGGATTGATCTAAACGTCCCGTTTGTGATTGTTAATACTAACGGCGAGTCTGTAAGTGCCCCCCTAGTTCTTGACGACGATAATCCAAGTGATTTGATCGGCAGGGACTTCATTCACGGATATCAAGACTGCTATGCAATCGTCCGCGATTACTACAGAACAAGGCTGGGCATCGTTTTGCCTAAGCAAGTGCGCGGATGGGAATGGTGGGCTACAGAGCAAACGTTATACGAAGACAACTGGCAATTAGCGGGCTTTGTAGAAGTTCCACTAATCGAAGCACAAGTGAATGATGTCGTCTTGTTCAAGGTAGCTTCCAAGACGACTAATCACGCAGCAGTAATAACAGCCCCTGACGAAATCCTGCATCACTTGTTTTACAGGCCAAGCGGAAGAGACAACCTATCTAAGTGGCACAAGCAGATAGTCCGAGTTATCAGATACGCGGACGCAGCCAAGCAGGCTCCAAATAAATAATACGACAAGGAGCAACAATGCTTAGAACAATACATCTTGAAGGCCCGTTTAAAGAGCTATACAGCGAAACCATAGAGTTAGAAGCTGATACGCCTTCTGCTTTGCTTTCTGGCTTAAAGGCGAATTTTGATGGCTTCGAGCGTCAGCTTAGAAGTGCTGAAGGGTTTTATCTGGTCGGACGATCAGATGCCAATGAAAAGCTGAAGTCCATTGACTTTGCTAACTGGCTGATGCCGCTAGGCGACTACAAAGACATTCACATCATCCCAGTAATAAAAGGGCAAGGATACGAAGCTGCTGCTTACGTGTATGCCGCCTTGGAATCATACGGAACATACATTGCTGCTGCAGCAGCAGTAGTGACGTTTGTTGCAGTGACTTATGCGACAGCAATGATTGCTGCTGCACTGATGCCAGCACCAGATGCAACTATAGGTAGTGCTTCGCAAAACGCACCAAGCTTTATCTTTAATGGAGCAGAGAACACAGTCCTAGAGGGCGTGCCTGTACCGCTTGTTTATGGGCGTGTTTTGACGGGCTCAGTAGTGATATCAGTAGATCAGGACGTTGTAGATATCCCAGTGATTCCTGAAACACAAGCAGAGGGATAAGAATAATAATGACTCAAGAAAACAAGAAGAAAATGCTGGATATTGTTGGCAGTGGTGGCAAGGGCGGTGGAGGTGGTTCTGCTGACGAAGCACCTAATACACTGCGTTCAATGAATACTGTTCGTGTTTTAGAAGTAATCAGCGAAGGCGAGATCAAAGGGATTGTTGGTGGTGCGCAGGGTATCTATTTCAACAACACCCCACTTCAGAACTCAGACGGCACTTACAACTTCAAAAACGTTACCTGGGCAGAGCGTCGTGGGCTGCCGGATCAGGAGCACATAGAAGGATTCTCAGAGCCTGGCTCGTATTACGCAGTAGGAACAAAAGTCACGGTGACTACCCCTGTTGTCTATACCGTCACTGGAGACACTATTGATGCGGTCCGTGCGACCCTGCTTTTTACTGCAGGTATTTACAAGGTAGATAATGGTGCATTAAAAGGCACTTCAGTTGAGTACAAGATTCAACGGCGCATTCAAGGCGGTGTCTGGGAGGATGTTTTACCGCAGACAATCACTGGCAAGATCAATAGTGCGTACCAGCGTGCAGCTCGCATCGAGCGTCCCGCACAAAGTGGCATCTGGCAAGTGCGTGTAGTAAGAATCACAGAGGATGCAACGCTTGCGACTGTTAAAGACGAATTCACTTTAGCGGGCATTACAGAACTTATAGACGTCAAGGAGCCATACAACTATTCCGCAATTGTTGGCATCTCAGTTGATGCAGAATCATTTGGCGGGCAGATACCAAAGCGAGCTTACGACGTAGAAGGGATTAAGGTAAAGATCCCTTCAAACTATGATCCATACACCGCTACTTATAGCGGCGTTTGGAACGGTACTTTCAAAGTAGATTGGACTGACAACCCAGCTTGGATTCTGTATGACGTACTGACTGTCAACAGGTATGGACTCGGAGAAGTAATCAAGGAAGTAGACATAGACCGCTATAGCTTCTATCAAGCAGCACGATACAACGACGAATTAGTAAGCGATGGCAAAGGCGGGCAAGAACGACGATTTACGTTCAACACAGTAATACAAGCACAAGAGTCCGCGGTGAAAGTTGTACAAGCAATTGCTGGCTCCTTTAGAGCAACATTAGTTTCAAGTCCTGCTGGCTATGCATTGAACCAAGACCGTCCAGCTGACCCAGTAAAGATCATCACAAACGCAGACGTAATAGGCGGCCAGTTTATAGACAAAGGCACAGTCATACAGGAACGCCATACTGCTGCACTTGTTCAATACAACGACAAAGACAATCGCTTTATTCAAACTACTGTGACTGTTATTGCTGATGATGCATTAGTGCAACGTTATGGATTTAACCAGACTTCGTTTGCTGCTTATGGAGCAACAACAGAAGGGCAAGCAATCCGTGCGGGCCGCTGGCTATTAGAAACCGAGCTTAACCAAACAGATCAAATCATCTGGAAGTCTTCATTCAAGCATTTTGATTTGCAGATAGGCGACGTTGTTACCATCTACGATAACAAGTATGCAAACCGTGTAGGCGCTGGACGAATCACCAAAGCACAAGCATCGGGAACACAGACCTATCAAGTAGAGTTAGATCGACGTATCCAGCTATCAGCAACGCCTGGAACATTAAAGTACAGCACACCAGCAGGCAAGTTTGTCACTGCAAACATAGATGCTGCGTTTCTTGGTGGAAATGTGATTGTGCTGGACATCCAAGTTCCGCTTAATGCTCCTGCTCCTACTGCTGATGCTTCGTTCATCATTGAGCAAGATATTAAGGCACGTCAGTTCCGCATTATGCGCGTTACAAAAGACGATGCACCAAACGTAATCGAAGTAGAAGGCTTGCTGCACGACCCCACAAAATACGCACGTGTAGAGCAAGGCATCACTACAACACCTCCGGTTTATTCGGACGTTAATAATGCCTTCATGCCTGATGTAAGCAATGTGCAGTTTAACGTTGGTGCAAGAGTCACTGATGAAGGCATTCGCCGCGACTTGCACATAAGCTGGGAAGCTCCATACGCTCCACAATTTGGCTGGTACAAGTTGCAGTGGCGCAAAGACAATGGAAACTTCTTCACTGAAGACTACCTAAAGACTCCTGCTTTTGAGATCGAGAATATTACTGAAGCAACTTACGATGTAGTGATTTATTCGTATAGTCGCACTGGCACATGCTCGCGTGGAGTCAATGCGACTTATACATACTCGATGAGTTCTGCTGGTAGTTCTCCATTAGCGCAGCCTACTAACTTAGGAGTCCGTGGGACATTAGGAACTACTTTTAGCACTGCTGACTTGAGCATTGAGTTCACAAACCCAGCAAGCAATGCACAAGTGCATTCTACAAAGCTAAAGGACTTCCAGATAACTGTCCGCGATATGGACAACAACCTATTGCGAACTGACTATGTTCCTAACTGCGAGCCTGGAGAGAAGCAGTTTTATACCTACTCCTTCTTATACAACGTTAATGATGGTGGCCCGCGTCGTACCTTCAAGCTGACCGTTCAAGCACGCGACACCGAGAACAACCTTAGTGGTTCTACTACTGCCGTCTTTAACAACCCAGTACCTGCTGCTCCAACAATACTTGTAGGCAAGGGAGTTAAGTCTCTAAAGGTAGATGTATCCATTGGTCAAGAAAGCGATATATCTGGCGTCTTAATCTGCGGCTCTACTAATGCAAGTGATCTGACTTCAGAAACAGTATTGCTGCAGCACGTGCTGTATCAAGGGCCGGCTAACTTCTACATCATCGAGAACATCACGGATACCATGTATTTCCGTGCTGCGCACTTTGACTCCTTTGGCACTACAGGACTAGCTTACTCTGCTATTGCGGATGGAACGCCAGGAACAGTAGCTGGCATACCAGTAGTCACTACGTTGCCAAATAGCCCAGCAGACGTTAATAACGAATACGCTGTGGTACTTGATAGCCCAGATGCGTCACAAGCTGGCTTATGGGGATGGAACGGCACTCAATGGGCAAACGTAAAAGACGGCGCGCACTTAGTGGAGAACTCCGTAACTGCGGACAAGATCTACGCAAATAAGCTTTCCGCTATCAGTGCCAACATGGGTGACATCACTTCGGGAACAATCACCCTGGACCAAACTGGATGGCTGCGTGGTGGTGCAGTGGATTACACCACTGGCACAGGTATCTGGATGGGCTACCACAACAACGCATACAAGGCACGTTTTGGAACCCCAGGAAGTTCAGGTGCAGAGTATGACGGTTCTAACTTCAAGATTTATGGTGCTGATGGCAGCGTGGTTCTGCAGTCCGGCTCTCCTATAAGCGTCAATTGGGACAACGTAAGCGGTACAGGTAAGCCGCAAGACAACGCTACTGTAGGCGCTCCAAGTGGCACTTTCGTAGGTAGCACATTAGCGCAGACCATCGAAAGCTACTCCACTACAGCTATCAACGCGATTAACGACTTAGCAAGCGACAACGTATTAACACCTGTAGAGAAGACAGAAGCACTAAAGCAGATGAACAGCATCACTGCGCAATACAATGCGATTGATGGCCAAGCTTCTGCATTTGGCATTACTACAGAGCGCACTGCGCATACTTCTGCATACAGCACGCTTTACACCTATGTGAATACATATACGTCGAACCTGACTACTTCGTCGTCCATATCTGGCTCCACATGGCGTAGCTACTTCAGTGCGTATTTTGATGCCTACCAAAAGCTTGCTAACGCAATCTCTACAGCAGCCTCTCAGCGAGCAGTCTGGAGCAACGTAAGCGGCACAGGCAAGCCACAAGACTACGCAACATTTGGTGCAACGTTCGGAGTCAATATAGGCGGGCAGATTAATTCGTCAAACGTTTCGACTTACATTGCAAGCGCAGCAATACAAAATGCTCAGATGGGCACTGCGGCTATCAAGACTGCAAACATTGATGACTTGTCGGTTGGTGGTAGAAAGATCACTTCACCGACTTATGGGTCGATCTACTTAGGTGCTGGTGGAGTCGGATCTGTTTATCACGGAATGAACAGAAAGGCTAACGTTGCGATATCCCGTATATACCCAGCTGGCACAAGCTCGAATGGATTGCCGCCGACGTATTTGGGGACTGTCTGGTCAAATAGTGACAACTCGTTTGAGATCATCAATCAGTCATGGATTTGGTCATGGCAAAACATTGGTGGCGATTCGTATGCATATATGCCAGTGCCAGTAGCAGCAACAATAGAGTATTTTTACTTATAAGAACAATAATGAAGACCTATTATATAACATGCAAAAGCAACGGAGAGATAACCGGAGCTAACGAGTATTCAGAGTTTCAGAACACAAGCGGCCTTGCGGAGTTCTATGCTTCGCAAGGATTGACCGCTGTGGAAGTCACAGAGGAAGAGTATCAAGCCCTGCGTGGTTCTACCATCGAGGACACGCATTACTTTGACGGTACTGCATTCGTGCAGATACCCGCAAAGCCAAGCGAGTATCACTATTTTGACTTTTCGACTAAGCAGTATATCGAACCCGCTGGCCTGCTTGATGACTTAAAGAGCCAGAAGAACGACACCATAGACAAGCGCAGAGAAACACTTAGCACTGCACCCATTGAATTCAGGGGTGCAATGTTTGATGCGGACAAGACTGCACAAGCAAACATCAGCGCATGGCTTAACGTTATCAACTCCGGCGCAAGTGTTCCTAAAGGCTTTGTGTGGCGTGATGCAACGAACGTAGATCACACAGCGGACGCGCAGTTCGTGCGAGAGCTTGCTACAGCGATGACAATGCGTGGTACTGCTATGTATGCAGCGGCCTGGGCACACAAAGCCGCTGTAGGCGCCCTACAAAGCGTCCAAGACGTGCTCTCCTACAACGTTCAAGCTGACTGGTAAGAGTTACTCGATAAATACAAGAATAATGAGGAACTAACAATGTCAGAACCACAAAAAGAAGACATTAAGATCTATAGAGGTGATGACTTCATACTCTCTTTAGAGTTCGGTTACATAGACGAAGCTACTGGTGAGTTCACAGCTCACAATCTAACCGGCCAGCCAATAATTGCACAGATTCGTAAGACTACTGCAACAAATTCACAGTTATCTGCTGCCTTTACTATTAATCGAACAGATGAAGCAGTAGGGAAGATTATCTTTAAGCTTGCGGGTGAAGACACCCAAGGCCTGTCTGGAGGCGATTATAAGTACGACATACAGATCTACAAAACAACAAAAGTATATGGCACAGCAACAATAATAGAAGACGTGTCGAGGTAAGTGATGGCTGACCAAATAATAAGAATAATAAGTGCGCCAACAGAGGTTATCAAGATTAACACTGCAGTATCTCCCGTGGGTCCCGCTGGTCGTGACGGTGTTGATGGAAAGAGTGCTTTTGAGTTAGCCGTACAAAATGGCTTTGTTGGAACAGAAGTCGAGTTCCTGGCTTCCTTAAAAGGCGACACCGGAGCTTCAGGTGGATCTACACAAATCGGCGAGATACGTCCGATCGCTTCCAGCATTGTGCCCACCGGCTGGCTTTTATGTGATGGCTCTGCAGTAAGCAGAACACTCTACGCGGACTTATTCACTGCTATCGGCACTGCTTACGGAGCAGGAGACGGCATTACCACGTTCAACGTTCCTGACATGCGCTCTGCAGAGTTAGTAGGAGCAAGCGCAGCACTAGGCGATGCATACAAGCTTGTAGTAGAGAGCACAGAAAACGGCATCGAGTTAGCCACAGGATCAGCTGTTACAGGGCTGGGCGCTGTTACTGTGAATTTCATCATTGCTGCCAGCGCTGCAGTTGTCTATGTGGATACCAACGCAATCCTTAGCAACATTACAGGCATTGGTAACGCTGGCAAGGTACTTTCCACTAACGGTACAAGTTTAGTCTGGATAGACAATGCAAGCTCCATTACTTCAGTCAGTCAGTTAGTGAATGACTCTGGTTACTTAACTACTGAAACAGAACCCGCATTTACCGCAAGTGCTGCAAAGAGCATCACTGCTGCCAACGTCACTAATTGGAATACAGCTTATGGGTGGGGTAATCACGCGTCTGCAGGTTATATCCAGCATACAAGTGTTTCTGCGCTTACTGATGTGACTTTGACTGCGCCAGTAGCTGACAACGTTCTAAAGTACGACGGAACCAAGTGGGTCAATGCTACTTCTGCTCCTTTCGCAAACGCTGTCAGTGTTACTAGTGACTACACAGACCCGGCTACTAAGTATCTGTTGTTTGCTACGAACACTTCTGGCTATCGCAGCGTGCGTGCTGATGACTCGCTTGTCTATAACGCACTAACGAACGTTATCAGCATAGCCGGGCATGACGTGCTTACTACTGCTTCTGTTGCTGCAGCAGTCATAGATGACGCAAGCACTACAAGCATAAGCAAAGGATGGAGCGCGAACAAGCTTAATACAACGCTTGGTGATATTTCATCTGCGTTAGCAGCAATCATAGGATAACAAATGACAATAGCAGATCAACTAACAACCCTTGCCAATACAAAGGCTGCTATCAAAACAGCAATCGAAGCAAAGGGCGTCACTGTAGGCGCTGCTGCATTCGATCAATACTCT
The DNA here is from genome assembly GCA_009026175.1 of Zoogloea sp. Taxonomy (GTDB): domain Bacteria; phylum Pseudomonadota; class Gammaproteobacteria; order Burkholderiales; family Rhodocyclaceae; genus Zoogloea. The sequence goes on from WBTZ01000007.1 coordinate 28,830, forward strand.
TCAAAAATCGCTGCGATTACTTCAGGTGGCACTGTGTCCAATGATTGGGTTAGGCCCGCCGATTGGCTTGCACTTCCAAGTGTCAGCACTTCTGATCAAAAGATCGTCGGCTTGTTCCCAGTCTTCAACAACGCGTCTAACGGCGTGTCTATGACGATAGCTGGAGCTTATACAGTAGATTGGGGTGATGGGACTGTAGAGAACTTCGCAACAGGTGCTACAGCTTCGCATACTTATTCATACGCAAGCATCAGCGACACCACTGTAAGCACTCGCGGATACAAGCAAGCGATCATCATTGTGACACCACAAGCGGGGCAGAACCTAACAAGCGTGAACTTAGGCGTCACGCCAGCAAGCAACAGTTACAACATATACAAGACCATTAACTACCTTGAGCTTGTAATGAGTATCCCTAAGACTTCCTCTAGTGCAACGCTTGTATTAGGAGGATCTATTACAAGATGGTGGCCGTATTGCGAGCGTATAGACATCAAGTCCTACAACGATACCAACAATACTAACTTCGGGGTTTCCTTTCAGAACTTCTATGCGCTGCAGGAGATTACTACTGGGCTAAAGGTATATACCGGCGGACTTCAAATGTTCCAGAACTGCAGAGCACTCAGGAAGGTATCAGGGTTTGACTTTAGTTCTTTAGCTGGGTCTATGGTGAACATGTTTGATGGCTGTTCAAGCTTAGTATCAGTGTCTGATACGTTTGCCGGAGCAGGCATTACCGGCTCGTTGGCTTATATGTTCCAGTATTGCGATTCACTGCAAGAGATTCCGAGTTCGTTAGCGGGGGCAAAGGCAAGCAGCATTGCTAACTTTGCACGTGGCGCAAGAAGCATTAAGGGTTTTCCAGCAATCGACTTTACTTCTGCCACTGATGCTTCGTATGCGTTTTCTGGGTGCAACAACTTAGTTACAGCAACAGTAGCTCTGTCCTCCGCTTGCCTTAATACGTCATACATGTTTAAGGACTGCATTAACTTGCGAGAGGCGAATATCACTGGAACTACTGCAGTGACGAACTTTTCCTACATGTTTCAAAGCGCCTTCAATTTAGAGAAAATCAACGCAATACCCTGCAACGCAGCAACAAACGTTTCATACATGTTTGATAGCTGCTACGCCTTAGTAGAGATACCTGCGCTTACATGGACATCTGGAACACTTAATATTTCGGGCGTGTTCAATGCTTGTTATAACCTGGCAAAGATTGGGGTCACAGGGATTGCTAATACATTTACTCTTGTTGGCCGTTTGTCTGCCACTGAGTTAAATGCCTTATACACAAACCTCGGAACAGTAACAGGCAAGACAATCACAGTGACAAACATTTATGGCGTTGCAGGGGATGATCCAACTATCGCAACAACTAAGGGATGGACAGTAACAGGAAGCTAAAGGACAAGAGATGTTTTACAAAAAAGAACAAGACCAGCTATTAAGCGGCGCATGGGTGTTAGGTGCCTACCAAGCATACCACCTAACAGAAGAAACAAAGGACCAATACACCTATCCAGTTGATGGCTGGATATACGCAGAGAACTTAGACGCTGCCATCGCTTACTTTGCAAACGTAGGCAAGAGCACGATCACGCTACGTCAGTGCAAGCTTGCATTACTTAATGCGGGCAAGTTGCCGGACGTGCTTACATACATTAATGCAATGCCAGAGCCGCAACGAACTGCGGCACTTATTGAGTTCAACGACACCAAGGACGTAGAGAGGAATTCTGTCCTATTAAATACAGTAGCGGCTGCTATTGGTTTAACACCAGAGCAAACAGACAGCTTGTTTGCGGCAGCGAAATTTCTGTAAGGATAGAAGATGGCGGGCGAACAAGAACAACAATACAACAGACGTTCAAGTGATAAGGAAATCTACAAGTCACTTGAACACATGATAGAGAACGAAGCAGACAAAGAAATCAGAGCAAAGCTACTTGTGATGCTTGAGTTCTCAAATGTTCTTGCAGAGCTTGCCATCAAGATCAATCAAATAAACACCAAAGTGGATTCCAACGAAGAGTCAATCAATAACACCAAAGACAAGCTTGACGAGTTGATCGAGTCACACGATGAAATCAAGAACCAAGTCATAGGTGGATGGCGTGTGGCAACTATCGCATTCATCGTCGTGCAAGCTTTGTTTGTGTATTTCTTAAACGACCACTTGGAAGTCAGCAAAACTGCTATCGAAAAGCAAGCATTAATAGAACAACGCGTGCAGAAGTTAGAGATACAGCAAGATCGTTCAAGAGTTAGATAACTTGCGCTGTTCGCGGTAAAGCTCTTGTCGTCTAAAGTGACATGCCCGTCTAATCCAGACGGGCATTTTCTTTTGTTTGTCCAGCTGTAGGTATCGGTGTTTGTCCCAGAATGCTTCGATGGCAAAGATCAGGTCCGGATGCGTGTCTCTGTGCATCAAGTAAAGGCACAAGTGCAGCACGTAATGTTCGCGTGTAGTCACGTAGACAATGTTTGTGTATGCATCGGACCCGTTCATGCAACGCGGCACTATGTGATGACGCTCAACGGGTGCAAAAGCATGAAGTCTAGTGCGTGCTCGGTGAATGATCCTCTTCTGTAGTTCCTTGTAGTCCAAACGTCAATCCATAGTTGTCCGAATTATTTAGTGAGTGCCAAAAAGCCACAAAGGAAAGATTGTGGCCAAAAGCGGTAGGAATGCCAAAGGCATGAACTTAAAGTGTGACTCATGCACAGCACTAACGCAGTGCAGCTTACTAAGGAGCTACAAATGAGCACACTGATCGAAACCCTGGCTGCACTTGACTCCGTTATCAGTGCTGAAGGCACTGCGGAGACTGTGAAGGCCGCACTGAGCGCAGCACGCGTGCAAGCCATCAAGGACGAAGTTGAGCGCCTGCAAAAGCAGCTTAAGGAAGTTAAGGCGCTGCTACCTACTAAGCCGCTGAGCCCCAAGCAGCAAGCACTTGCGGACAAGCGTGCAAAGGCCAAGGCGGACAAGGAAGCTGCCAAGAAAGCAGCAGAGGAAGCAGCGAAGGCTAAGAAGTAACCCAGACAACACATCACACACACACGGCCCTTCGGGGCCGTTGTTCATTGGAGACCATGATGAGCGCTGAAGACCTGCTGTGTGCCCTGGGTAACTTTACGGGGACCGAATCCTACTTCCGGCACACCCACCGGACACTGCTAACTGATGGCGTGCAGTACCTTGCCAGCAAAGCGCAGTGCTACTGGTTGATGGACGTGATTGCCAGTCACCTGCCTGTAGTGCCTACTGACGAGTATTTCTGCATTGCAACGCTGGAGCGTAACGGGGAAGGCGCGCACTTCGAGCTCGTCAACGACGTGCCAGCTACGCGTTACTACGCAACGCAGGAGATTGCCTGGACGGACTTTCCACTGCAGAAGATCAAGCTGTACTGCAGCCAAGCAGGGGATCAATGGGTGATTATGTTGCCCAGCGAATACTAAGCAACACAGCGCAAACAATAAAGCGTCCTCATGGGGGCGCTTTTTTTACCACCTGATTTTGATTCGACTTTCCTCAATTCGCTTTTCTATTCCGTATCTCGACAAGACTGACTCAACTAAGATCAGCAATGCTGGATCTCGGTTGGGTGACAATAAAATCTCAATCTCAGACAATGCGCTTTCGTCTAGCGGAACATCAACGTATTGGCTTAAAACTGGGTTCTCAACAGTATCAGTCAAAGTCTTGATAAGACTTGAATCCAAAGTCTCAGCAACAGCAATAGGTGTTGCAAGGACCTTATAACGCCACTCATCTTCAAAAGCCCAGCATGTATGCTTAAAGTTCCCAGCATCCATCAGATGAAATGTTCGTTGCTCAGGATATTCTTGAAAGCTCTCCGACTTAATTATTTTTTCATCGTCTGTGCAGTAAATCTTGTTCGGTCCATATATGAAATTAACACAAACTTTGGTGCTCTTACGCTCGATAGCACCAAACTTCGTTGTCTCTATATAGGCACCACCTTTCTCATACATTCTCGGCCTGCAACGCCCATGAAAGAGGTTTGTAGGTAGTTTTACTCTTACGCCTAAACCGCCAGGCGCGTACATCTTCCACATTGCTATTGAGTCGCCCTTGTTTGCAGTCCAGCAAGATGCAAACACTAGTTGATTTGTGTTCTCAACGTTTGTCGTGGCTTCTGTCGGATCATTAACGTAGTCAAGCCTTCGGAACCTGAGCGCCTTGCTTTCTAGTATGAGAGCCAGAGTCGATACGGAAGTGTAGTGATACAAATGGGTCGGCAACTCTGTGACATTGAGTACCTTTTCAATAAGAAAGTCGTCATAGATCAGATCCATTTTCCCCTCCACTCTCACCTCGCATTAATTACACTATCAGAAAGGCAAAAGCCCATTCACAGCGCCCCTAGACCACTCATGCCTTTCTACCAATTAATGCTGATATTGCTATGCATTACTATTGCGTCGACGCCTTCGCTTCTAAGTAAGGCATTAACCAGAATCTCTGTAGATGGATCTGGTGAAGGCCCAATCATTATATGCATTTTTTGCAAAGCATCTTCCGACAGCGGGGCATATACATGCCTTGTCGTAACGTGGTTATTTGAATCAAACATCTCCTCGATAAACTTTGAATCATCACTCTCCGGATCATAAATGGCGTCAGTCTGAACCCCTGACACTTTAAAACGCCACTCCTGCTCAAACTCCCAATGCCTCTTCTTCTTTGTTCCCAGATCACGAACCGTGAATTTCTTTATTTTATCCACTTCAGTAATGCACGACGACTTATGTGCTTCGTCACTCTTTGTATAGACCATCTTATATGGCCCAAACACGGAGCTCGTATACCTTGCCGAGCCGCTTTCTCGCATGATAGGCATCAGTTCATTCAAGGCGAACACGTAATTGTGAATATCTTTCGATTCGTCGCATCTGTAATGAGACAAAAAGTCCCACGGCAAGCTAATCCGAACGCCGCGCTTTGCGGGGGTGTACATCTTCCACATTGGAAGTGACTCCTCTTCGTCACCACCCCAACAAGAAGCAAAGACTAACTCCCTTGAAATATTCAGATCGTGCGAAATAGCCTCTTCGGGATCATTAACTAAGTCAAGACGAGTAAATCTTAGCTTGCGCGTACTCAGTATCATCGCCAGTGCTTCAATTGACGTATAGTGATAAAGACGGTCTGGCACTCTTTCCGGCTCATCTGCCGGACGCAATTTAGGTAGCAACTTTCACCCCTTCACTTTTTCTTCTTAACACCAATTGGATCGGGAACAATCTGACTCGCTCCTGCTAGCGTTGTTGCTTTGCTGTAGAAGCTTTCAAGCATCTGCGCACTTGTTCCCATCTGTTCCTTCAGCATCATAATGGACATGCGATTACTGATGATAGCTTCTGTTGCATACGCATGACGCAAGCTATATAACGTGCGGTTCTGCCCTGTTGCGGAGTCTTCACGCAAACCAACGAACTCCAGTAGTTTCCTGAACTGCACGTCTGCATTGATGAACGGCGATCCATCAGGCAAGCAAAACACCTTAGTCTTGTTAGTTATCTCGTAATCAGCTTTAAGCTTCAGCGTTTCTATAAGCTGCAGCACAGTTGCATCAGCGATTGCTTTGCGTGCGCCGGTCTTACCATCAAGCAAAAACTGCGCATACGTAACGCCATCCTTCTGGACATACGAGCACATACCCCAGGTCAAGTTATAGACCTCAGTCCCTGGCCTGCATCCCGTCGAAGCTACAAAGTACATGAACACAGACAGGACTTCCCGCCGATGCTTAACACGCTCTTGTATGCCCTCTTCGTTACACCACTCCAGCACCTTCTCACGCAGCAGCTTGTATTCTTCTGGGGTAAATGCTGGCCTGGGCTTTGCGTCTTCACCCTCAATGTAGACCTCGGGTATCTCAGCTTTGCTCATCACCTTGCCCTTGATGGCTTTCTTAAAGACTAAGTTGAGTGACGTGTAGTAGTCTTTAACAGTCGGCTTGCTTACAGTGCCATTATTGTTGTCACGCATCAGTTGGACTGCACGCTTCAAGTCTTCTTCAATAATGTTGTTGACTGCCTTTGCACCCAGCGCAGGTATCCATACAGTGCTCAAGCGTGCAATATGTTTTGCTTCAAGCGATCCCTTATCTGCTGGCGTCAGCTCCTGTATCACGCTCTTGGCGATTGTCTTGAAGGTCTTCGTCAGAACAGGCATTCCCATCTTCTGACTAAACTTCGCCTCGTAGTAAAGCTCCTGTGCCTTTGCGATGGCTTCTTTTTTGTCAGCAGTTCCGGTGGTCTTAGTGATCCACTGTTTGTCTGCCTTGAAAGTTACTTGATAGTTTTCCGTGCCGGGACGCTTGAAGATTCTCCCTGCACCATCCAGTATCACATCTGATACGATAGCTTTCCTGGGCATGTTGTATGCTCCTGCGCGCGTGTGCTTTGCGGGGACTGCATGCTACGTGCTGCGATTTTTGACTGCAGACTACGTGTATGCTACGTTTTGAAGGCTAAAACCCTTTAAAATCAAGCAGCTATGCAATCAAGCGCTCTGCCATAATCGGCTCGCTTTTCGGTAAAGGCGCGATTCTACGCTGAAGCCACCTTCCGTCACTCGCCAGTCGCCTCTCAACGCCTTCCCCCGAGCCCCTTCGATGAGCCCAAGCAGCTTCTCCGCCCTCTTCCTGCTCGCCCTCGTCGCCGGCCTGCTGACCCGCCTGTGGCTGGCCGGCCGCCAGATCCGCCACGTGGCGGCCCACCGCGGGCAGGTTCCCGGGGCCTTCGCGGACAGCATCGGGCTGGATGCCCACCAGAAGGCCGCCGATTACACGGTGGCGCGGGTCCGCACCGGCATGGTGGACCTGCTGATCTCCGCCGGCCTCCTCCTCGGCCTCACCCTGGGCGGCGGGCTGCAGGCGCTGCATGATCTGAGCGCCCGCTTCTTCGATGCCGGCAGCCTGCCGCAGGGCCTCGTCTTCGTTGCCCTGGTGGCCTCGGTGTCGTGGCTGGTGGACCTGCCCCTGACGGTCTATCGCAGCTTCGGCCTGGAGGCGCGCTTCGGCTTCAACCGGCTGACCCCGGGGCTGTTCGTCGCCGATGCCCTCAAGGGCATCCTGCTGTCGGCCGTCATCGGCCTGCCCCTGATCGCCTTCGTGCTGTGGCTGATGGAGGCCATGGGCGAGCGCTGGTGGTTCTATGTGTGGAGCTTCTGGCTGGTCTTCAACCTGCTGGTGCTGCTGGTCTACCCGAGCTTCATCGCCCCGCTGTTCAACAAGTTCAAGCCCCTCGAGGACGGCCCCCTGCGCCAGCGCATCGAGGGCCTGATGAGCCGCTGCGGCTTCCGCCTGTCGGGTCTCTATGTGATGGACGGGTCGAAGCGCTCGGCCCATGGCAACGCCTACTTCACCGGCTTCGGCGCGGCCAAGCGGATCGTCTTCTTCGACACCCTGCTGGACAAGCTCGACCCGGCCGAGGTGGAGGCGGTGCTGGCCCATGAGCTGGGCCACTACCACCACCACCACCTGTGGAAGCGCCTGGCGGTGATCGGTGCGGGCAGCCTGGCCTTCTTCGCCCTGCTCGGCCATGTCTCGGCCACCGACTGGTTCTTCAGCGGCCTGGGCATGCAGGCCGGTGGCACGGCGGCCACCCTGGTGCTGTTCGCCCTGGCCCTGCCGGTGTTCACCTTCCCGCTGACCCCGCTGATGAGCCGCTGGTCGCGCACCCATGAGTTCCAGGCGGACGCCTACGCCGCGGCCCAGGCCCCGGCCCCGGATCTGGTCCGGGCGCTGGTCAAGCTGTACCGGGACAACGCCTCGACCCTGACACCGGACCCGCTGTACTCCAGCATCTACGACTCCCATCCACCGGCAGCCATCCGCATCGCGCGGCTCGAGGGCAGTACACGTTGAAAACTTTCGGCACCCTGATCGCCGCCTTCGGCAGGCAGTACGAGGTTCGCACCGACGCAGGGGAGATCCTGCTGTGCGTCCCCCGCGGCAAGAAGAGCATGTTTGCCTGTGGCGACCGGGTCCAGGTGGCCGACACCGGCCCCGGCCAGGGCGTGATCGACAAGCTGGTGGAGCGCAGCAGCCTGCTCTACCGCTCGGACGCCTGGCGCCAGAAGCTGATCGCCGCCAACGCCACCCAGGTGGTGATGGTGGTCGCCACCGAACCCAGCTTCAGCGACGAGTTCGTGTCGCGCTGCCTGTGCGCGGCGGAGAGCCAGCACCTGAAGGTGCTGATCGTGCTGAACAAGACCGACATCCCGGCCGGCCTGGCGGATGCGCGAAGCCGCCTGGCGTCCTTCGTCACGCTGGGTTATCCGGTGCTGGAGTTGTCGGCACTCGACAACGTGGATGCGCTGCGCAGCCGCCTGGTCGGCGAGACCAGCCTGCTGGTGGGCCAGTCGGGGATGGGCAAGTCCACCCTCACCAATGCCCTGATCCCGGAAGCCCGGGCCGAGACGCGCGAGATCTCGGAGGTGCTGGATACCGGCAAGCACACCACCACCTTCGCCCGCCTCTATCCGCTGCCGGAAGGCGGCGGCCTGATCGACAGCCCCGGCATGCAGACCTTCGGCCTGGTGCACCTGGACAACGAAGCCCTGGAAGCCAGTTTCCGGGAATTCCGCCCTTATGCGGGGCAGTGCCGCTTCCGCGACTGCCGCCACGACTCGGAGCCGGGCTGTGCCCTGCGCGAGGCGGCGGACCGCGGCGAGATCGAAGCGCGCCGCCTGCGCCAGTTCCTGCAGTTCCGGGCGGAGTGCGAGAACGGGCGGCGTCAGGCCCAGGGCTGGTAAGCCCGGGGCGTCACCGCACCCTCAGGTGAGGTCGCCCTTGCCGAGCAGGTCGGGGTTGGGCAGTTCGTCGAAAGCGTGGCCCAGGGCCTCGCTCCAGCGGTTGCGGATCATCGCGAAGTACTCGTTCTTGGCATCGATGCTGATGTGCGAGGACACCTTGAGCTCATCGGTCTTGATGATCGCCAGGTCGAGGGGCACCCCGACCGACAGGTTGGAGCGGATCGTCGAGTCCATGGAGATCAGGGCCAGCTTGGCGGCCTCGTCCAGGCTGGTGTGACGCTTGACCACCCGGTCGATGATGGGCTTGCCGTACTTGGATTCACCGATCTGGAAATACGGGGTGTCGGGCGTCGCCTCGATGAAGTTGCCGGCGGCGTACACATGGAACAGGCGCGGCTGCTCCTTGCCGATCTGGCCGCCGAGGATCAGGGCGGCGGTGAAGTCGATGCCGAAGTTGTTGAGCGCTTCGGAATCCCGCCGGTACACCTCGCGCAGCATCTCGCCCACGTGGCGCGCCGCCTCGAACATGTTGGGCACCGACCACAGGCTCTCACGCCCGTCCTGGGCCGCCATGACCTCCCGCAGCATGGACACCAGCTGCTGGGTGATCGCCAGGTTGCCAGAACTCATGAGCACCATCACCCGTTCGCCGGGGCGCTGGAAGATGCTCATCTTGCGGAAGGTATTGATGTGGTCGACACCGGCGTTGGTACGGGAGTCCGACAGGAACACCATACCGGCATCGAGAAGCATGCTGACGCAGTAGGTCATGGAAACAGCTCGCAAAAAAAGGGCGGTACCTGTCAGGTACCGCCCAGGATTGGTTCGGGCACGCCCGCTAGAGAGGGCGCAAGGATTCAGTTCTGGATGAGCTGCAGGATGGAGCGGATCTCGTTGCGGACGGCGGTCAGTTGATCGCGCAGCCCGGCGGATTCCTCTACGTCCTCGCGCTTGCGCGCCGCCATCTCGTCGAGGCGGTTGCGCGCACCGGAAATGGTGAAGCCGTCCTGGTACAGCAGTTCGCGGATGCGGCGGATCAGCAGCACCTCATGGTGCTGGTAGTAGCGCCGGTTGCCGCCCCGCTTGACCGGCCGCAGCTGGGTGAACTCCTGCTCCCAGTAGCGGAGGACGTGGGGTTTGACACCGCACAGCTCGCTCACCTCACCGATGGTGAAGTAGCGCTTGAGAGGGATCGGCGGCAGCTCGGCCGCCGCCGGCATATCACTTTGCGACATCGCTCAGTTGCTCCACATTCGCCTTGAGCTTCTGGCTGGCGTGGAAAGTCACCACACGCCGGGCAGTAATCGGAATCTCTTCGCCGGTCTTGGGATTGCGCCCGGGGCGCTGGGGCTTCTCACGCAACTGGAAGTTGCCGAAGCCCGAGAGCTTGACGCAATCACCCCGCTCGAGGGCCAGGCGGATCTCTTCGAAGAAGCACTCCACCATGTCCTTGGCTTCGCGCTTGTTGAGCCCCACCTGCTCGAAGAGCATGTCGGCGAGTTCGGCCTTGGTCAAAGTCATGCTCATGATGATCAGGCCCTCAGTTTCGCACCGAGGCTGTCCTCGGCGTGACGGGTCAGGGCAATCATCGCGGCATCCACTTCGGCATCCTCAAGAGTCCGCTGAGTTTCTTGCATAACTACGCGGAAAGCAAGGCTTTTCCGGTTCGGCTCGATACCCTTGCCCTGATACTGGTCGAACAGCTCGATATGCTGGACGATAGCCGGCGCGACCGACTGCAGGCCCTTCAGCAGGCTCGCTGCGGACACCTGCTGATCCACCACCAGGGCCAGGTCACGGGTCACCGCCGGGAAGCGGGACACCTCCCGGTAGGCCGGGGTGCGGGTTTCCAGCAGGGCATCGAGTTCGATCTCGAAGACCACCGGCGCGGTGCCGAGTTCATAGCGCTGGACCCACACCGGGTGCAGCTCGCCGATGACGCCGATGGCACGGCCATCCAGCAGCACACGGGCAGAACGGCCGGGGTGCAGGGCCGGGTGAGCGGCCCGCTCGAACTCCGCCACACGCGGGAACAGCAGGGCTTCGAGGTCGGCCTTGACGTCGTAGAAGTCGACGTTGCGGTTGCTCTCCCCCCATTGCTCGGGCCGCGCCAGGCCACCGGCCAGCGCGGCGATGCGCACGGGCTGGTAGTAACCCTCCACCGGCCTGCCGGCAGGGTCCTTGGCGAAGCAGCGGCCGATCTCGAAGACGCGGACACGGTTGGTCTGGCGCTTGCGGTTGGTCACCAGGTTGGCCACCAGGCCACCGATCAGGGTGGAGCGCATCACACTCATCTGGCTGGCGATGGGGTTGGCCAGGCGCACCGGGTCGGCGTTGCCACCGAAATCCTTCTCCCAGGCCTCTTCGACAAAGGCGAAGTTGATGACCTCCTGGTACTCGCGCCCCGCCACCAGGCGGCGCACGAACATGGTGTCGCGCTTCGCTTCGGGGCGCGGCAGCATGCTGATGGGGCCCTTGGGGGCACGCACCGGGATGTTGTCATAGCCGTGAAGACGGGCGATCTCCTCGATGAGGTCTTCCTCGATCTCCAGGTCGAAGCGGTAGGACGGCGGGGTCACGACGAAGTCGTCCCCCTCGCGGACCACCTGCAGGTTCAGGCGGCCGAACATGCCGGCCACTTCATCGGCGCTGAGCTCGATGCCCAGCACCCGGCGCACGCGGGCCGCACGCAGGCGGATCGGCTTGCGCTGGGGCAGCTTGCCGGCCTCCACCGCATCGACGACCGGACCGGGCTGACCGCCGCAGATGTCGAGGATCAGGCGGGTGGCGCGCTCGATGGCCTGGCCGGCCAGGGCGAAGTCCACACCCCGCTCGAAGCGATAGGAGGCGTCCGACGAGAAACCGTAGGCACGGGCACGACCGGCGATGGCATCGGGGGCAAAGAAGGCGCTCTCGAGGAACAGGTCGGTGGTGTCCAGGGTGATGCCGGAATCCTCACCCCCCATGATGCCGGCGAGGGCCAGGGCCCGGGTTTCGTCGGCGATCAGCAGGGTGTCGGCTGCCGGGGTCACGGTCTGGCCATTGAGGAGCAGCACTTGCTCACCGGCCTTCGGGAATCGCACGTGGATCTTCCCGCCCAGCTTCGCCTCGTCGAAGGCGTGCAGCGGCTGGCCGAGCTCGAGCATCACGTAGTTGGTCACGTCCACCAACGCGCTGATGGAGCGGATGCCGCTACGCGCCAGGCGCTGCTTCATCCACTCGGGCGTCGGCGCCTTGGCATCCACGCCGCGGATGATCCGTCCGGAATAACGCGGGCAGGCCTCGGCTGCGTCCAGCACGATGGCACGGCTGTCGCCGATCACCGCCGCCACCGGCTCGCAGGCCGGCAGACTCAGCGGCTGGCCGGTCAGGGCCGCCACTTCCCGGGCGATGCCGCTGAGGCTGAGGCAGTCGGCGCGGTTGGGCGTCAGCTTGATCGTGAACAGGGTGTCGTTGAGGGCGAGGTAGTCCCGCAGGTCGGTACCGACCGGCGCATCCTCGGGCAGCACCAGCAGACCGCTGCTTTCATCGGAGATGCCCAGCTCCTTGGCCGAGCACAGCATGCCGAAGGACTCGACACCGCGCAGCTTGGCCGCCTTGATGCCGAAACCGGCCAGGTCGGCGCCCACCAGCGCGCAGGGAATCCTGATGCCGGCGGCCGCATTGGGCGCGCCGCAGACGATCTGCAGCAGTTCGCCCTGCCCCGCATCCACCTTGCAGACGCGCAGCTTGTCGGCGTTGGGATGTTTTTCGGCCTCGATGATCTGCGCGACCACCACCTTGGAGAACACGGCGGCCACGCCGTCCTGCTCTTCCACTTCCAGCCCCGCCATGGTGAGCAAATGCCCCAGCGCATCCGAATCGAGATCCGGACTGACGAAACTGCGCAACCAGAGTTCTGAGAATTGCATGGCTTACCTGAATTGACCGAGGAAACGGAGATCGCCTTCGAAGAACAGGCGAAGGTCATTGACGCCATAGCGCAGCATGGTCAGCCGGTCGGGCCCCATGCCGAAAGCAAAGCCGGTATAGCGTTCGGGGTCGATGCCGCCGAAGCGCAGCACATTGGGATGCACCATCCCGCAGCCGGCGATCTCCAGCCAGCGGCCCTTCAGCGCACCGCTCATGAAGGCCACGTCGATCTCGGCGGACGGCTCGGTGAACGGGAAAAAGGACGGACGGAAACGCACCTGCAGATCATCGCTCTCGAAGAAGCTGCGCAGGAAATCGGCCACCACGCCCTTCAGGTCGGCAAAGCTCACCGACTCGCCGACCCACAGGCCTTCGACCTGGTGGAACATCGGCGAATGGGTGGCGTCGGAGTCCACGCGATACACGCGGCCCGGCGCGATGATGCGCAGCTCGGGCATGGTGTCGCGGTCCTTGTAGGCCTCGACGTGGGCCTGCATGGCACGGATCTGGACCGGGCTGGTGTGGGTGCGCAGCAGCACGCCCTCGCCGTTCTCCAGGTAGAAGGTGTCGTGCATCGAACGGGCCGGGTGGTTGGCCGGCGTGTTCAATGCCGTGAAATTGTAGAAATCGGTCTCGATCTCGGGGCCTTCGGCCACATCAAAGCCGATGGAGCGGAACAACTGTTCGACACGCTCCAGGGTGCGCACCACCGGGTGCAGGCCACCGACACCCTGGCCACGGCCGGGCAGGGTCACATCCAGCGCTTCGGCTGCCAGCTGGGCCTCGAGGGCGGCCCGCTGCAGGGCATCGCGACGGGCATTGAGCAGGGCTTCGATGGCGGATTTGGCCTTGTTGATCTCGGCCCCGGCGCTCTTGCGCGCCTCCGGATCGAGCTTGCCGAGCCCCTTGAGGAGTTCCGTGAGGGAGCCGGCCTTGCCCAGGTAACGCGCCTTGGCAACTTCCAGGGCGGCGGCGTCTGCAGCAGCGGAAAAATCGGCATCCGCCTGCGTGACGAGTTGATCCAGTTGATCCATTGTGTTCAGTCTTATCCCGGGTTCAGGACAAAAAAAAGGAGGCCAGGCCTCCTTTTTTCGTGCTGCTTGAGCTTAAGCAGCGAGCTTGGCCTTGGCTTGTTCGGCGAGCGCCGCAAAAGCGGGCTTGTCGAACACGGCCAGGTCGGCCAGCACCTTGCGGTCCACTTCGATGGAGGCCTTCTTGAGGCCGTTCATGAAGCGGCTGTAGGTCAGACCGACTTCACGCGCGGCGGCGTTGATACGGGCGATCCACAGGGCGCGGAACTGGCGCTTGCGCTGACGACGGTCACGGTAGGCGTATTGGCCTGCCTTCATCACCGCCTGTTTGGCGATGCGGTATACGTTCTTGCGACGGCCGCGGTAACCCTTGGCTTGATCGAGGACCTTCTTGTGACGGGCACGTGCGGTTACACCGCGTTTAACTCGGGGCATTGCGTTCTCCTAAATCAAGCGTAGGGCATCATGGCGCGGATGGACTTTTCGTCCGCAGCGTGGACGGCAGTCATGCCGCGCAGCTGGCGCTTGCTCTTGGTGGTCTTCTTGGTCAGGATGTGGCGCTTGAACGCCTGCGAACGCTTGATGCTACCGCTAGCGCGGACCTTGAACCGTTTTGCGGCCCCGCTCTTGGTCTTCATCTTGGGCATGAAGTACTCCAGCTTATGACATGGCCCCGGGTGGCTTCCGACTTCCGGAAACGCTTCAACAACCCGTCACCACTTGTTTACGGCGGACTATTCTGCCCGCCGTCTTCCGGCACCCGGACAGCTTTCGGGTGCCTGAAATTCTCTTAATGCTTCTTCTTCGGCGCGATGACCATGATCATCTGGCGCCCTTCCATCTTCGGCATCTGCTCGACCATCGCGATTTCTTCGAGGTCGGCCTTGATGCGCTCAAGCTGGCGCATGCCGAATTCCTGGTGGGCCATTTCACGGCCACGGAAACGGAGGGTCACCTTCGCCTTGTCGCCTTCGTTCAGGAACTTGATCAGGTTCCGCAGCTTGATCTGGTAGTCGTTCTCGTCCGTACCCGGACGGAGCTTCACTTCCTTGACCTGGATCTGCTTCTGCTTCTGCTTGGCTTCGTGGGCGCGCTTGGCTTCTTCGTACTTGTACTTGCCGAAGTCCATCAGGCGACACACCGGCGGCTTCGCCATCGGCGCGATCTCTACCAGATCGACACCTGCTTCTTCAGCCGCTTCCAATGCAGCACGCAGAGAAACGATGCCGATCTGCTCACCGTCCTCACCCGTCAGGCGCACTTCCGGCACGCTAATTTCACCGTTGATGCGCAGCTTCTTATCCTGAGCGATGGTTTAAATCTCCATAGAAAACAAAAAAATCAGGCCGTGCCGGCAAACGAAGAGATTTCGTCTTGCCAACGCTCGACAATCTTATCGAGGGACATTTGACCGAGATCCTGATTACCACGGGCGCGGACGGCCACTACGTCAGCTGCCTTTTCTTTGTCACCCACGACCAGCAGGTAAGGCAGCTTTCTTACGCTATGTTCGCGTATTTTATAAGTAATCTTCTCGTTGCGCAAATCTGCCTCAACCCGGAAGCCACGTGCCCGGAGGGTTTTGACGACTTCCGTCACGTAATCCGCCTGGGATTCGGAGATATTCAGCACCACCGCCTGCACCGGAGCCAGCCACAGGGGCAAGGCGCCGGCGTGGTTTTCGATCAGGATGCCGATGAAACGCTCCAGCGAACCGAGGATGGCCCGGTGCAGCATCACGGGCGTGTGGCGACCGTTGTCCTCGCCGACATACTCGGCCCCCAGGCGTGCCGGCATGGAAAAGTCCACCTGGACGGTGCCGCACTGCCAGGAGCGGCCGATGGCGTCCTTGATGTGGAATTCGATCTTCGGGCCGTAGAAGGCGCCTTCACCAGGCAGCTCCTCCCACTCCAGGCCGCTGGCCCGCAGCGCGGCGCGCAGCGCGCCTTCCGCCTTGTCCCACACCTCGTCCGAGCCCACCCGGCTGTCAGGGCGCAGGGCCAGCTTGACCGCCACATCCTTGAAACCGAAGTCCGCATACACCTTGCGCACCAGGGAGTTGAACGCCGTCACCTCGGACTCGATCTGATCCTCGGTACAGAAGACGTGGCCGTCATCCTGGGTGAAGCCACGCACCCGCATGATGCCGTGCAGCGCCCCGGACGGCTCGTTGCGGTGACAGGCACCGAACTCGCCATAGCGCAGGGGCAGTTCGCGATAGGAGCGCAGATCGGAATTGAAGATCTGGATATGACCCGGGCAGTTCATCGGCTTCACCGCGTAGTCACGACTTTCCGACTCGGTGGTGAACATGTTGGCCTTGTAGTGCTCCCAGTGCCCGGACTTCTCCCACAGGGAGCGATCCAGGATCTGCGGGCAACGCACCTCCTGGTAGCCGTTGTCGCGATAGACGGCGCGCATGTACTGCTCGACCGCCTGCCAGACCGTCCAGCCGTTGGGATGCCAGAACACCAGGCCCGGCGCCTCTTCCTGCAGATGGAAGAGATCCAGCTGCTTGCCGAGGCGGCGGTGGTCGCGCTTTTCGGCCTCTTCCAGCATGTGCAGGTAGGCCTCCTGCTCTTCCTTCTTGGCCCAGGCCGTGCCGTAAATGCGCTGCAGCATCTCGTTCTTCGAGTCGCCTCGCCAGTAGGCACCCGCCACCTTCATGAGCTTGAAGACCTTCAGCTTGCCGGTGGAAGGCACGTGAGGACCACGGCACAGGTCGGTGAAATCACCCTCCCGATACAGGGAGACATCCTCTCCCTGGGGGATCGAGGCAATGATCTCGGCCTTGTAATGCTCGCCGATCGACTTGAAGTAGGCCACCGCCTCATCCCGCGGCAGCACGCTGCGCTCGACAGGGATATCACGCTTGGCCAGCTCGGTCATGCGGGCCTCGATCTTCTCCAGATCCTCGGGCGTGAACGGACGCTTGTAGGAGAAATCGTAGAAGAAGCCGTTTTCGATCACCGGGCCGATGGTCACCTGCGCTTCCGGAAACAGCTCCTTCACCGCATAGGCCAGCAGGTGGGCCGTGGAGTGACGGATGACCTCCAGGCCATCCGGATCCTTGTCGGTCACGATGGCCAGGGCCACGTCGCCCTCGATGAGATACGAGGTATCCACCAGCTTGCCATCGACCTTGCCGGCCAGGGCCGCCTTGGCCAGACCGGCACCGATGGAGGCGGCGACCTGGGCGATCGTCACGGGCTGCTCGAAACTGCGTACGGAACCGTCGGGCAAGGTGATGTTGGGCATGAGGGCTCGCTTCGGAAAATTCAGGGCAAAAAAAAAGTGCGGACGAGCCGCACTTTTTCTTTTTTGGAAAACGCCTTACAGCAGACTCGTTATTACCTAGCCTTAGCGCTGCAAGTTCGAGACATTCGTTTTCCTTCTTAGGTGTTTGGTAGGCGCGATTGGACTCGAACCAACGACCCCCACCATGTCAAGGTGGTGCTCTAACCAGCTGAGCTACGCGCCTAAGAAGCCCGCATTATAGACGGTTCCCAGAACCTGTCAACTACTTCTTCAAATTACTTTATCAAGACCCGATTCCGGCCAGGCCGCCAGGAAGCGCTTCCAGTGCTCCGCCTCCAGGCGCCCCAGGGCTTCCTTCACGAAAGCCAGCTCCGCCTCATAGTGCTGGCGATCGATGGTGCCCCGCATCAGCTGGAAACGCAGGAACACGAGATAAGTGTTAACGACGTCGGTTTCGCAGTAATCGCGGATATCGGCAATCCGCCCTTCGCAGTACCCCTTCCAGACCGCAGAGCCATCCATGCCCAGCTTGCCCGGAAAGCCCATCAGCTTGGCCAGGTCGTCGAGCGGCGCGCTGGCCCTCGGCTGGTACAAGGCCAGCAGGTCCATCAGGTCCAGGTGACGCAGGTGATAGCGGCCGATGTAGTTGTTCCACTTGAACTCCCGGGAGTCCACATAATCCCCGTCGCCCAGATCCCAGTAGCGGGGCGCCGTCACGCCGTGCAGCATCCCGCGATAGTGAAGCACGGGCAGATCGAAGCCACCACCGTTCCACGACACCAGCTGCGGCGTAAACCGCTCGATGCCGTCAAAGAAGCGCTGGATGATCTGCCCTTCCTGACAGTCAGGCTCGGACAAGGAGAAGACCCGGAACTGGGAAGCATCCCGCAGCACGCAGGAGATGGTGACCACCCGCTGCAGGTGATGGGGCAGGAAATCGTTGCCGGTGGCCGCCCGACGCTGCTGGAAAGCGTATTCGGCCACCTCCTCGTCGCCCAGGTCCTGCGGCAGGCCATGCAGGCAGCGGATCCCCGCCACGTCGGGAATGGTCTCGATGTCGAAGACGAGTGTGGTCGGCATGGTCATGGTCAGGCGGGAAAGACACCGGTGGACAGGTAGCGGTCGCCACGGTCACAGACGATGGAGACGATCACCGCGTTCTCGACCTGCTCGGCGAGGCGCAGCGCCACGTGCATCGCACCGCCGGAAGAGATGCCGGCAAAGATGCCCTCCTCCCTGGCCAGGCGGCGGGTCATTTCCTCGGCATCGGCCTGCCCCACGTACTCCAGCTGATCCACCCGGGACTTGTCGTAGATGCTGGGCAGGTAGGCTTCCGGCCACTTGCGGATCCCGGGGATCTGCGCCCCTTCGGTCGGCTGACAGCCGATGATGCGGATGTCCGGATTGCGCGACTTGAGGTAGGTGGAGGCCCCCATGATGGTGCCGGTGGTGCCCATGCTGCTGATGAAGTGGGTGATGGTGCCGCCGGTCTGCTCCCAGATCTCGGGGCCGGTGCCTTCGATGTGGGCCCGCGGATTGTCCTGGTTGGCAAACTGATCGAGGATCACCCCCTTGCCTTCGTCGCGCATCCGCTCCGCCACATCGCGGGCCAGTTCCATGCCACCCTCCTTGGGGGTCAGCACCAGCTCGGCGCCAAAGGCACGCATGGTCTGGCGGCGTTCGATGCTCTGGTTCTCCGGCATCACCAGGATCATGCCGTAGCCGCGGATCGCCGCGGCCATCGCCAGGGCAATGCCGGTGTTGCCGCTGGTGGCTTCGATCAGGGTATGGCCCGGGCTGATGTCCCCCCGCTCCTCGGCATGCAGGATCATGGACAGCGCCGGGCGATCCTTGACCGACCCGGCCGGATTGTTCCCCTCCAGCTTGGCCAGGATGACGTTGTTGCGGCCGGCCGTGATGCGTTTGAGGCGCACCAGGGGCGTCTGCCCCACGTAGTCCTCGAGAGTCTTGAATTCCATGGCGCTCACCAGAGTCGAAAGTTGGAGTTGGGGCAGATGATACCGAATGCAGCCCCCAAGGACGGCAGGCGCGCCCATGGATTTGTTGCAGTACGGTAACGACAAAGTGAAAAGAGGGCTTCCTGGGAAGCCCTCTGCGACACACAGCACCCGGGAAAATCAGGGGCGGCCGATGCTCAGGTAGGTCAGCCCTGCCTCGCGGGGCAGCTTGGGATCAAAGAGGTTGCGGCCGTCGAAGATGATCGGGGTCTTGAGCTTGTCCTTGATCACGCTGAAATCGGGGCTGCGGAATTCCTTCCACTCGGTCACGATCAGCAGCGCATCGGCGCCATCCAGGGCCTGCATCGGGCGCTCGGCATAACGCAGGCGCGGCTCGTCGCCGAAAATGCGGGCCGTCTCGGCCATGGCCACCGGATCGTAGGCGGTGACCGTCGCCCCACGCTTGAACAGCTCGGCAATGATCACCCGGCTCGGCGCCTCGCGCATGTCGTCGGTGTTGGGCTTGAAGGCCAGCCCCCAGATAGCGAAGTGGAGGCCGGAGAGATCCTCGCCAAAACGGGCCACCACCTTGTTCACCAGCACCTGCTTCTGGGCATCGTTGGCTTCCTCCACCGCGTTGAGCACGCGCAGGGCATGCCCTTCGTCGGCGCCGGTGCGGATCAGGGCCTTCACGTCCTTGGGGAAACAGGATCCGCCGTAGCCGCAGCCGGCGTACAGAAAGTGATAGCCGATGCGCGGGTCGCTGCCGATCCCCTGGCGCACCAGCTCGATGTCGGCCCCGAGGGACTCGGCCAGCAGGGCGAGCTCATTCATGAAGCTGATGCGGGTGGCCAGCATGGCATTGGCCGCATACTTGGTGAGCTCGGCACTGCGCAGATCCATGATCAGCAGCTTTTCGTGGTTGCGCTGGAAAGGCGCGTACAAGGCCTTCATCAGGAAGATCGCCTGATCGTCCTCGGCCCCCACGACGATGCGGTCGGGACGCATGAAGTCGTCCACCGCCGCCCCCTCCTTGAGGAACTCGGGGTTCGACACGATGCTGTAGGGGATGGCCGCGCCACGGGCATCGAGCTCGGCCTGGACCGCCGCCTTGACCTTGTCGGCGGTGCCGACCGGGACCGTGCTCTTGTCCACGATCACCTTGTAGTCGGTCATGTGCCGGCCGATGGCACGGGCCGCCGACAGGACATACTGCAGATCGGCGGAGCCATCCTCGTCGGGCGGCGTGCCCACGGCGATGAACTGGATGGTGCCGAACTGGACGGCGTCCTGCACATTGGTCGTGAAATGCAAACGGCCGGCCGCCACATTGCGGGCGACAACCTGATCGAGCCCGGGCTCGTGAATGGGAATGCCACCTTCCTCGAGAATCCGGATCTTCTCCGGATCGAGGTCGAGGCACAGCACGTCGTTGCCCATCTCCGCCAGACAGGCCCCGGAGACAAGCCCCACATAACCCGTGCCAACCACCGTAATCTTCATATGAATGTTCCCGCGAGAATTCCAGGTGAAATTTCAGTCAAACCCCGGCACTCCGTCTCACTCGAGTGCTGCCCCGTGGCGACTCAGGGGGTCAGATCGAATTCTTCGGTACGCCGGGGCGGATAGGTTTCCCAACCGCCGCAGGCCGGACAGCGCCAGTAAAACTGACGCGCCTTGAAGCCACAGGCATCGCAGCGATAGCGCGCCACCCGACGGGTGTGGCCATGCACGAGGCCCTTGACCAACTCAATATCCATCCGCTGCTCGGCCGGTGCCGTCAGCAGCGCTGCCTCCAGCAGCTTGTCGAGGCCCAGCAGGGTCGGGTTGCGCTGCAGCTCGTCCCGCACCAGATGGTAGGCCGCCGACGCGCCCTCCTTCTGCAGTTCCCACTGGAACAAGGCATCCAGCAGATCCAGCGACGGATACTTCTCCAAGTAGCTGCGCAGCAGTTGCATGCCCTGCTCGAGACTGCCCAGACGCCGATAGGCGTCCATCAGACGCTCGGCCACCAGCGCCAGATAGACGGGATTCTGGCTCTCCACCTTCTTCCAGGCTTCCAGCGCCTCCTGGTCGTCACCCTGCGCGGCATGCAGATCGCCCAGCAACATGCTCGCACGCACGGATTTCCGGTTCATTTCGAGGGCCCGCCGCAATGCAGTCAAGGCCTCGTCGAAGCGGGAGTTGGCCAGGTGATCGGACGCCAGCTCGCAGTGGAAGTTGGCCACTTCCTTTTCCCACAGGGCGCTTTCGTGGCCCGGCAGGGCCTCCGCGATATCAATGGCCTTGCGCCAGTCCTTTTCCTGCTGATAGATGTCGAGCAGGTTCTTCAGGGCAAACTCATTGAGGCGCGTGCCGCGCAGTTGCGCAAACACCGCCTCGGCCCGGTCAAGCAGGCCGGCCTTGAGGAAATCGAGCCCCAGTTCGGAGGTGGCCTGCAGGCGCTGATCGTCCGACAGGTCGTCGCGATCGATCAGGTTCTGGTGCATCCGGATCGCCCTGTCGGTTTCGCCACGACGGCGGAACAGGCTGCCCAGGGCAAAGTGCAGCTCGACAGTCTGATTGTCGATCTTCACGGCCTCGATGAAGGCGTCAATGGCCTTGTCGGGCTGCTCGTTGAGCAGGAAATTGAGACCGGTCAGGTAGGTGCGTGGCAAGGCCCGCGACTCCTTGACCAGGTGCTTGATGTCAATCCGTGCCGCCAGCCACCCCAGGACGAAGAACAGGGGGAAGGCCAGCAGCCACCACAACTCGAATTCCATGGATTCAGTAGGTCTCAGGCAGGTCCGGACCGTCGGCCACGGGCGGCCTGACACGGACATCCGGAGCGGCGCGATGGCCACTGCGGCGGAGATTGTCGATCTCCCGGTGCTGTCGGTAGAGGATGGAGAGCGTTGCCGTTACACCGACCAGTACGCCAACCACCACGAATAGAAGGATCACGAGAACCAGCGGCATCTGCCACTGCGCCCCGAAAAAGAACCGCAAGATGACGACGTCGTCATTCTTGACGGCGAAGCCGAAGAGCAGGAGGAATAAAAACAGCCGGAGAATCCAGATAAGGGCGCGCATGCCCCAAATTATCCCCGACGTGGACAAAAAAAAGAAGGCGGCTTTCGCCGCCTTCCGTTTCAGGCTCGGGCTTCCGGACCGGAAACCGTCGGATGGGCCTCAACCCATCATATCGACGCGCTCCCGCAGTTCCTTGCCGGCCTTAAAATGCGGAACATACTTCTCCGGCACCTGGACTTTTTCCCCCGACTTCGGATTGCGTCCGACCCGGGGAGGCCGGTAATTCAAGGCAAAGCTGCCAAAACCGCGGATCTCGATACGATCACCCCGCGACAAGGCGTCGGTCATCGCATCGAGGATCATCTTTACCGCGAATTCGGCGTCCTTCGCGACCAGCTGGGGAAAACGCTCCGCCAGCCGGGCGATGAGCTCCGACTTCGTCATGCCTGAACCGCTTACTTCTGCTCGTTGAGCTTGGCCTTCAGCAGCGCACCGAGGTTGGTGGTGCCGCTGGCAGCGGAGGCGCTGTCGGACGCCAGCTTGCTCATTGCTTCGCTTTGTTCAACCTGGTCCTTGGCACGGATGGAGAGGTTGATGCCACGGGTCTTGCGATCCACGTTGACGATCAGGGCCTCGACTTCCTCACCGACCTTCAGCAGCAGGGACAGATCGTCCACACGGTCGCGGGAGAACTCGGACGCGCGCAGGTAGCCTTCGACGTCGTTGTTCAGGGCGATCACGGCGCCACGGGCATCCACGGTCTTCACGGTGCCATTCACGAGGGTGTTCTTGTCGTGGGTGGCAATGAAGTTGGTGAAGGGGTCGCCATCGAGCTGCTTGATGCCGAGGGAGATGCGCTCCTTCTCGACGTCGATATTCAGCACCACGGCCTCGACTTCATCGCCCTTCTTGTACTGGCGGACAGCTTCTTCGCCGGTCAGGGACCAGGACAGGTCGGACAGGTGCACCAGGCCGTCGATACCACCTTCAAGGCCGATGAACACGCCGAAGTCGGTCAGGGACTTGATCTGACCACGGACCTTGTCGCCCTTCTTGTGGTTGATGGCGAAATCGTCCCACGGGTTGGACATGCACTGCTTCATGCCCAGGGAGATGCGGCGGCGATCTTCGTCGATCTCGAGGATCATCACTTCGACCTCGTCGCCCAGCTGGACAACCTTGGTCGGGTGGATGTTCTTGTTGGTCCAGTCCATTTCGGACACGTGAACCAGGCCCTCGATGCCCTGCTCGACTTCCACGAACGCACCGTAGTCGGTGATGTTGGTGACCTTGCCGAACAGACGGGTACCCTGCGGGTAACGACGGGAGATGCCCACCCACGGATCTTCGCCCAGCTGCTTGAGGCCCAGGGAGACGCGGTTCTTCTCCTGGTCGAACTTGAGCACCTTGGCTTCCAGCTCGTCGCCCACGGCCAGAACTTCGGACGGGTGACGGACACGGCGCCAGGCCAGGTCGGTGATGTGCAGCAGGCCGTCGATGCCACCCAGATCCACGAATGCGCCGTAGTCGGTGATGTTCTTGACGATACCCTTGACGACGGTGCCTTCCTTGAGGGTCTCGAGGAGCTTCTGACGCTCTTCGCCCATGGAGGCTTCCAGCACGGCGCGACGGGACACGACCACGTTGTTGCGCTTGCGGTCGAGCTTGATCACGCGGAATTCGAATTCCTTGCCTTCGAACGGGGTGGTGTCCTTGACCGGACGCATGTCCACCAGGGAACCCGGCAGGAATGCACGGATGCCGTTCACCATGACCGTCAGGCCACCCTTCACCTTGCCGGTGATCATGCCCTTCACGAGGATCGCGTCGTTCAGTGCCTTGTCGAGGTCGTTCCAGGCGGCGATGCGCTTGGCCTTGTCGCGGGACAGGCGGGTTTCGCCGTAACCGTCTTCGAGCTGCTCGATGGCGACCTGCACGTAGTCACCGATTTCGGCCATCAGTTCGCCGCGATCGCTACGGAATTCCTCGATGGGAATGTAGCTTTCGGACTTGAGGCCGGCGTTTACGACGACGAAATTCTGGTCGATACGCACGACTTCGGCGGTGATGACTTCACCGGCGCGCATTTCCTGACGATTGAGGGATTCCTCGAAGAGGGCGGCAAAGCTTTCCTCGAAGGAAACAGGGGTGGCAGTGGACATATGAAAAAAGAACCTTACAACCGTCGCGAAACGGCTCCTGGTTGAACAACCTTCCACTCCCCGGGCGGGCAGCGGAAGACCTTAGCTGCAAACTCAGTCACGAAGACCCGCCGCGCGCTCCACCACGAAATCCACCGCCTGCTGGACGGTCAATCCGGAGGTATCGAGCAAGGTCGCATCCTCACACTGCTTCAAAGGCGCCACGGTGCGCTGGGAATCCCGCGCATCCCGTTCATGGAGATCTTTGAGCAGATCAATCATACTAGCAGTCATTCCTTTACCGATCAACTGCTTATAACGACGTTCCGCACGGGCCTCCACGGAGGCGGTCAGGAAGATCTTGAGGTCCGCGTCCGGAAACACCACCGAGCCCATGTCGCGCCCCTCGGCAACGACGCCGGCGCCGCTGCGGTAGGCCCGCTGCCGCCAGAACAGGGCATCCCGCACCTGCGGCAGCACCGCGACCCGCGAGGCGCCTGCGGAACAGGCTTCGCTGCGGATCTCGTCGGTCACGTCGTCACCATCGAGGAGAACCCGCCCGCCCTCGAAACGGGCCGGCAATTCGGCGGCCAGCGCGGCGACGGCCCCCTCATCCTCGAGGGCCACCCCCTTGCGCAAGGCCGACAGGGCCACGATCCGGTAGAGGGCGCCGCTGTCCAGGTGGGCAAAACCCAGGGCCTCGGCCACCAGCGCCGCCACGGTGCCCTTGCCGGAGGCGGAGGGACCGTCGATGGCCACCACCGGCACCGGCCGGGCGATGCCGGCGAAGGTCTGGAAGTACTCGGGGAAGGTCTTGTTGACACACTTCGGATCATTGATCCGCAGGTAGGTGCCGCCGAGGGTGGCCAGGGAGAAGCACATGGCCACCCGGTGATCGTCATAGGTGTCGATGACCGCCGGCAGCAGACGGGCCGGCGGGGTCACGCGGATGCTCTCGGGAAACTCCTCGACGGTCGCCCCGAGCTTGCGCAGCTCGGTCGCCATGGCGGCGATGCGGTCGGTTTCCTTGACCCGCCAGCTGCCGATGTTGCGCAGGGTGCTCGGGCCGTCGGCAAACAGGGCGGCCACCGACAGGGTCATTGCCGCATCGGGAATGTGGTTGAGATCCAGGTCAAAGGCCTTGAGACGGCCGGAGGCGGGCGCCCGGGCCTCGATCCAGTCGTCGCCCCAGGTGATCTCCGCGCCCATCACGGCCAGCGCGTCGGCAAACTTCACATCGCCCTGGATACTGCGCCGCCCTGCCCCGATGACCCGCACCGGGCCACCGCCCAGCGCACCGGCCGCCAGGAAGTAGCTGGCCGTCGAGGCATCCCCTTCCACGGCGATGCGGCCCGGCGAGCGGTAGCCCTGCCCGGCCGCCACGATGAAGCGGTTCCAGCCTTCGCGCTGCACGCTGACGCCGAAACGCTCCATCAGGTTGAGGGTGATCTCCACGTAGGGGCGGCTGATCAGCTCCCCCTCGACGTCGATGACCAGCGGCTTGTCGCGGGCCACCAGCGGCGCGGCCTGCAGCAGGCCGGTGAGGAACTGGCTCGAGACATTGCCCCGCACGCTGACCCGCTCGGCATCGAGGCGCGCGGGTTTGAGGGCCAGCGGAGGATAGCCCTCCTGCCCCAGCCATTCGACCCGGGCGCCCAGCTGCTTGAGGCCATCGACCAGATCGCCGATGGGGCGCTCATGCATGCGCGGCACCCCGGCAAGGCGCACTTCCGCGCCCTCCGCCGCCGCCGCGAGGCTGGCCGCGATGGCCGGCACCAGGGTACGGATGCTGAGCCCGGAATTGCCGACGAACAGATCGGCCTTGAGCCCGGGGAAACGCCCACCGCACCCCTTGACCCGCAGCGCGGCCCCCTCCTCCACCACTTCCACCCCCAGGGCGACGATGGCGTTGCGCATCACCCGGGTGTCATCGGAGTCGAGCAGATCCTCGACGAGGGTCTCGCCTTCGGCCAGGGCCGCCAGCAGCAGCACCCGGTTCGAAATGCTCTTGGAGCCCGGCAGGCGCACCTGGCCCGCGGCCTTCCGCATCGGCGGCAGATCGATGAATTCCATGGAAAATCCTTGTATTACTCGCCCGAGGGCGTCGCAGGGAAAGCCTTGTCGGCCCATTCGTTGCGGGCCCGGCTGGCATCGGCGAAGACCGCCTCCAGCGAAGGGCCGTTGCCGTCCAGCAGGAGCGCCCGCAGGTAGGCCAGTTCGGACAGGTAGGCATCCAGCTCGGCCAGCAGGGAATGCCGGTTGGCCATGCAGATATCGCGCCACATCTCGGGGTGGCTGCCCGCCACCCGGGTGAAGTCGCGGAAGCCGCTGGCCGCATAGCTGAACAGCTGCTCGGCATTGGCCCGGCCGGCCAGGTCGTGCACCAGGCCGAAAGCCAGCAGATGCGGCAGGTGGCTGACCGCGGCAAAGACCCGGTCATGCTCCTGGGGGCTCATTTCGTGCAGCACGGCCCCACAGGCCGCCCACATGTCGCGGACCCGGGCCACGGCCTCCGGCGTGTTCTCGGGCAAGGGGGTGACGACCACCTTGCGCCCCCGGTAGAGCTCGGCCTGGGCGGCCGCCGGGCCGCTCTTTTCGGCACCGGCGATGGGATGGGCTGGCACCACGGTGGCCAGGTGGGCGCCAAGATGGCGGTAGATGGCCTCGATCACGTCGCGCTTGGTGCTGCCGGCATCGGTGACGATCGTGCCAGGCGCCAGGTGCGGCGCGATCGCGGCGGCGACGGCATCCATCTGCCCGACGGGCATGGCCAGCAACACGATGCTTGCGCCGTCGAGGGCGTCGGCCCAGTCGGTGGCAATCTCGTCGATGACCCCAAGCTGCCGGGCCATGGCCAGCGGCTCGGGCCGCCGGCCGACGCCGACGATGCGATTGACCAACCGGGCCCGGCGCAGCGCCAGCGCCACCGAGCCACCGATCAGGCCAACGCCGCAGACGACCAGCTTGTCGATCTTGTCCACGCCCCGCTCCGCTCAGGCCAGCGCGGCCGGCAGGGCCTCGAGGAAGCGTGCGTTCTCGCTCTCCAGGCCGATCGACACACGCAGCCATTCCGGCATGCCGTAGGCCGCGATGGGGCGCACGATGACGCCCTGGCGCAGCAGGCCTGCATTGACCTTGGCGCCGTCGCCGACCTTGAAGGTCACGAAGTTGCCGGCAGAGGGGATCCAGTCCAGCCCCAGGCGGGCAAAACCCTCCGTGAGCTGGGCCATGCCGGCCAGGTTCATCTCGAAGCTGCGTTGCAGGAAGTCGTCATCGAACAGGGCGGCGGCGGCGGCGGCCAGGCCCACGCTGGTCACGTTGAAGGGCTGGCGGACCCGGTTCAGCAGGTCGATCACCTCCGGATTGCCCAGGCCGTAGCCCACCCGCAGGCCGGCCAGGCCATAGGCCTTGGAGAAGGTGCGGCTGATCAGCAGATTGGGGAAGCGCTCGATCCAGGCGATGGCGTCGTAACGCTGGGCCGGCGCGAGGTATTCGGTATAGGCCTCGTCCAGCACCACCAGCACCTCGGCAGGCACGCGGGCGAGGAAGGCCTCGAGCTCGGGGCCGGGCACGAAGGTACCGGTCGGGTTGTTGGGGTTGGCGATGAAGATGACCCGGGTCGCCGGGGTGATGGCGGCCAGCATGGCCTCCAGGTCATGGCCGAAGTTCTTCGCCGGCACTTCGATGCCCCGCGCCCCGGCTGCCTGGGTGGCC
Source organism: Zoogloea sp. (assembly GCA_009026175.1). Taxonomy (GTDB): domain Bacteria; phylum Pseudomonadota; class Gammaproteobacteria; order Burkholderiales; family Rhodocyclaceae; genus Zoogloea. The sequence continues at coordinate 56,659 of WBTZ01000007.1, forward strand.
AGGGGATACACGGCAAAGGCATGCTGGGCGTAGACAGCATCGCGGTCCGGCCCGAGAAAGGCCCCGGCCGCCAGCTCGAGGATGTCGTTGGAACCATTGCCCAGGACGATCTGGCTCATCTTCACGCCATAGCGGCGGCACAGGGCGTCCTTCAGCTCGAAGCCGTTGCCATCCGGGTAGCGGGCGATGTCGGCCAGGGAGGCATTGATCGCCGCGCGGGTGCGCTCGCCGATGCCCAGCGGATTTTCGTTGGAGGCCAGCTTGACGATGGACGCCTCGGCCAGGCCCATCTCCCGGGCCAGCTCCGAGATGGGCTTGCCCGGCTGGTAGGGGGAAATCGCCCGGATGTGGGCAGGCGCCAGATCACACACACGCATGGAAAACTCCGGAATCAGTAAACAGCCTGGGGATAGGAGCCCAGGATCTTGAGGTAAGCCGCGCGGCCCGCCAGGTCATCAAGGGCGGCCTTGACGGCCGGATCGTCCCGGTGGCCTTCGATATCCACGTAGAACACGTATTCCCAAAGTGCGGCACGGGCCGGACGGGACTCCAGGCGGTTCATGGAGACCCCCGCCTCGGCAAAGGGCGCCAGCAGCTCGTGCACAGCGCCGGGCCGGTTGGCCGCGGACAGGATCAGGGAGGTCTTGTCCGCTCCGGTCCGGCCCGCGTCGTGACGACCCAGCACCAGGAAACGGGTGGTGTTGTTGGGTTCATCCTCGATGCTCTCGACCAGGCGCGGCAGATCGTAGCGCTCGGAGGCAGCCTCGCCCGCAATGGCGGCGGCGCCCGGCTCGATGGAGGCCAGACGGGCGGCCTCGGCGTTGCTGCCCACCGAGATGCGGGGGACGCCCGGCAGGGAACGGTTCAGCCACTCGTGACACTGGGCCAGGGACTGGGCATGGGAATAGACCTTGGTGATCTTGCCCAGCTCGGTCTCCCGGGTCATCAGGTGCTGGTGTATGCGCAGCACAACCTCACCGCAGATCTTGAGCGACGAACCGAGGAGCAGGTCGAGGGTACGACCCACGGCGCCTTCGGTGGAGTTCTCGACCGGCGCCACGCCATAATGGGCGTGCCCCGCCTCGACCTCGCGGAACACGTCGTCGATGGTGCCCTGGGGCGCCAGCCGGGCGGCGTGCCCGAAATGCTTGACCGCGGCGCTCTCGGAGAAGGTGCCGAGGGGGCCGAGGAAGGCGATGCCCAGCGGCGTCTCGAGGGACAGGCAGGCGGACATGACCTCACGGAAGAAGAAGGTCACGCTCTCGTTGGGCAAGGGCCCCTCGTTGAGCGACTGGATCCGCCGCAGCACCTGGGCTTCCCGCTCCGGCCGGTAGATGTAGCCGGCATCGCCGTACCTGGCCTTGATCTCGCCCACGTGCTGGGCACACTTGGCGCGCTGGTTGAGCAGCGCCAGCATCTGGGCATCAATGGCGTCGATCTGCTCGCGCACCACACCCAGTTCCTGCAGCATCCCTTCGTTCATTCCCGCTCCTGACAACGAAACCGCTCCGCTCAACCCTTGCGGGCAGCGAAATCCTGCATCAGCGCCACCAGCGCCTCCACACCCTCGAGGCTCATGGCGTTGTAGATCGACGCCCGCATGCCACCCACCGACTTGTGCCCCTTCAGCCCGGACAGGCGCAGCTCGGCGGCCTCTGCCAGGAAGTCGGCATCCAGGGCCGGATTGGCCAGGGTGAAGGGCACATTCATGCGCGAGCGGCAGGACAGCTCCACCGGATTGCGGTAGAAGCCGCCGCTGGCCTCGATGGCGTCGTAGAGCTTGCCCGCCTTGGCGGCGTTGGTCTGCGCCACGGCCGTCAGCCCCCCTTGCGCCTTGAGATCCTTGAAGATCAGGCCCGCCAGGTAGATGCCGAAGGTCGGCGGTGTGTTGAGCATGGAACCATGCTCGGCCATGACGGCGTAGTCCATCACCCCCGGGGTGATCGCCGAGGCCTTGCCGAGCAGGTCTTCCCGCACGATCACGATGACCAGGCCGGCGGGGCCGATGTTCTTTTGCGCGCCGGCGTAGATCAGGCCGTAGCGCGACACATCCATCGGCCGCGACAGGATGTGGGAGCTCATGTCGGCCACCAGCGGCACTCCCGCCGGCGCCTCCGGCAGATCGAACATCTCGACGCCGTGGATGGTCTCGTTGGTGCAGATATGCAGATAGGCCGCCTGGGGGTCGAGCTTGAGCTCGTCCCCACGGGGCAGCCGGGTGAAGGCGTCGGCCTCGGTGCTGCCAGCCAGGCGCACGGCGCCGAAGGGCTGGGCCTCCTTGTAGGCCTTCTTGGACCAGGCGCCGGTGACGATGTAGTCGGCCGAGCGCCCCGCCAGCAGGTTCATGGGAATCTGGGCGAACTGCTGGGTGGCCCCGCCCTGCAGGAAGAGCACCTTGTAGTTGGCCGGAATGCCCATCAACTCGCGCAGGTCGGCTTCGGCCTCGGCGATGACGCCGGCGAAGTCCTTGCCCCGGTGGCTCATCTCCATGATGCCCATGCCCCGGCCACGCCAGTCGAGGAGTTCATCGCGAACCTGCTCCAGCACGGTGGTAGGCAGGACGGCCGGACCGGCCGAGAAGTTGAATATCCGCATCGTCTGAATCCTTGTAGCTCGTTCCGCTCAGGCCGCCGGCTGATCGCCTTCGCCGCCTTCGCTGCCTTCCACCTCACCGGCGTCCTGGTCTTCCTCCTCGCCCTCGAGGATCTTCTGCACCCCGGACAGGATGCTGCCTTCATCCACCGAGATCAGGGTGACGCCCTGGGTCGCCCGGCCCATCTCGCGGATCTCGGACACCCGGGTGCGCACCAGCACACCGCCGGTGGTGATGAGCATGATCTGGTCCTTCTCGGTCACCAGCGTCGCCGCCACCACCTTGCCGTTGCGGTCGGACGTCTGGATGGCGATCATGCCCTTGGTGCCGCGCCCATGGCGGGTGTACTCGGCGATCGGGGTGCGCTTGCCATAGCCGTTTTCGGTGGCGGTGAGCACGCTCTGCTCTTCGTTGCTGGCCACCAGCATGGCGATCACGGTCTGGCCGTCTTCCAGCATCATGCCGCGCACACCGCGGGCCTGGCGGCCCATCGGGCGCACGTCATTCTCGCTGAAGCGCACCGCCTTGCCGGCGTCGGAGAACATCATGACGTCATGCTCGCCGTCGGTGATCGCGACGCCCACCAGGTAGTCGCCCTCGTCCAGGCCCACGGCGATGATGCCGGCCTTGCGGGGGTTGGAGAAGTCGGTGAGCGGGGTCTTCTTGACCGTGCCCTGGGCCGTGGCCATGAAGATGAAGTGGCCTTCGTCGAACACCTTGACCGGCAGCACGGCGGTGATCTTCTCGCCCTCGAGCAGCGGGAAGAGATTGACGATGGGCCGGCCGCGGCTGTTGCGGGTCCCTTCCGGCACCTCGTATACCTTGAGCCAGTAAAGGCGGCCGCGGTTGGAGAAGCACAGGATGTGGTCGTGAGTGTTGGCCACGAAGAGCTGGTCAACAAAATCGTCGTCCTTCACCGCCGCAGCCTGCTTGCCGCGGCCGCCGCGCTTCTGGGCACGGTAGTCGGTCAGGGGCTGGCGCTTGAAGTAACCGGTGTGGGACAAGGTCACCACCATGTCCTGAGGCGCGATCAGGTCTTCAATGTTGATGTCGGCGGTGTTCATCACCACTTCGGAACGCCGCGGGTCCCCGAACTGCTGCTTGATGAGGCTGAGCTCATCCACGATGATCGCGGTGATACGTTCCGGGCGGGCCAGGATGTCGAGCAGGTCGGCGATGTTGTCCATCACCTCCTTGTACTCGGCAACGATCTTGTCCTGCTCCAGGCCGGTCAGGCGCTGCAGGCGCAACTCCAGAATGGCCTGGGCCTGCGCGTCGGAGAGGCGGTAGCCCTGGGCCGACAGGCCGAACTCGGGCGCCAGCCCTTCCGGACGGAAACTGTCGGCCGCCGCACGGGCCAGCATCTCCTCGACCAGGGCCGAGCGCCACTGGCGGCCCATCAGGGCCTTCTTGGCCTCGGGGGGCGTCGGCGCGGCCTTGATCAGGGCGATGATCTCGTCCACGTTGGACAGCGCAACCGCCAGGCCTTCCAGGATATGGCCACGTTCGCGCGCCTTGCGCAGTTCGAAGATGGTGCGGCGGGTGACCACCTCGCGCCGGTGGGCGAGGAAGCAGTCGAGCATCTGGTAGAGGTTGAGCAGGCGCGGCTTGCCGTCCACCAGCGCCACCATGTTCATGCCGAAGGTGTCCTGCAGCTGGGTCTGCTTGAACAGGTTGTTCAGCACCACGTCGGGCACTTCGTTGCGCTTGAGCTCGATGACCATGCGCATGCCGGACTTGTCCGACTCGTCACGGATGTCGCTGATGCCCTCGATCTTCTTCTCGTTGACCAGCTCGGCGATCTTCTCGATCAGGGTCTTCTTGTTAACCTGGTAGGGGATCTCGTCGACGATGATCGCCTGGCGGTCGCCCTTGCCGATGTCCTCGAAGTGGGTGCGCGCCCGCATCACCACCCGGCCGCGCCCCGTACGGTAGCCCTCCTGGACGCCGGACAGGCCGTAGATCAGGCCGGCGGTCGGGAAGTCGGGGGCGGGAATGATCTTGATCAGTTCATCGATGGAGACATCGGGCTCCTGCAGCATGCGCAGGCAGCCATCCACCACCTCGGTCAGGTTGTGCGGCGGGATGTTGGTGGCCATGCCCACCGCAATGCCGCCCGAACCATTGATCAGCAGGTTGGGGATGCGCGCCGGCAGGACCAGCGGCTCCTTCTCGGAGCCATCGTAGTTCGGCCCGAAATCGACGGTCTCCTTCTCGATGTCGGCGAGCAACTCGTGGCCGATCTTGGCCATGCGGACTTCGGTGTAACGCATGGCGGCCGCGCTGTCGCCGTCCACCGAGCCGAAGTTGCCCTGACCATCCACCAGCATGTAGCGCAGGGAGAAGTTCTGAGCCATCCGCACGATGGTGTCGTATACAGACTGATCGCCGTGGGGGTGGTACTTACCGATCACGTCACCGACGATACGGGCGGACTTCTTGTAAGCCTTGTTCCAGTCATTGCCCAGCTCATGCATGGCAAACAGCACACGCCGGTGCACCGGCTTGAGGCCGTCGCGCACATCGGGCAGGGCCCGACCCACGATCACGCTCATCGCGTAATCCAGGTAGGCGTGGCGCATCTCGTCTTCGAGGCTGATGGGTAAGGTTTCTTTGGCGAACGGGATCATGGCTACCGCGAGAATTCAACGATTCGTCGGAAAGACGAAAAACATAGAGTTTAGCACGCCGCCGATGCCCCATTCCCGCCTCCTGTGCACCGAAACGGGGCGCCGGCATTTGCACGCCGATTGTGAGCGCCAGCCCTCATATGCTCTAATCCGGCCGCTACCGACAACACCAGACGGGCGCTCAAGCGCCTCATCCGTTCCGAGGAGAAAATCCATGACCGCAAGCACCTTTCGCCTGGCCACCACGACGCTTCTGATGCTCACCAGCCTCTCGACGATGGCCCAATCGAAGGACATCGTCGTCGACCCGAAGGGCGATGTCCCCTACGTAACCGACCAGCGCAACGTCGTCACCAAGAGCGGCTCCGACCTGTGCTGGCGCACCGGTTACTGGACGCCCGGCGCAGCTGGCGAGGCCAAGGCCGGCGAACGCCCGGTCGGCTGCGAATGCGACAAGGACGTGGTCGGAACCGAAAAGTGTGCGCCGCCGGCCCCAGC
>WBTZ01000008.1 GCA_009026175.1 Zoogloea sp.
GTGAACTGATCGCCCGCCCCTCCGTCACACCGGAAGACGCCGGCTGCCTCGAGCTCATCGCCGCCCGCCTCGCCCCGCTCGGCTTTGCCTGCGAACGCATCGACGGTGGCGGCGTGGCCAACCTGTGGGCCCGCCGCGGCACTGCCCGGCCTCTCGTGGTGTTCGCCGGCCACACCGATGTGGTGCCCACCGGCCCGCTCGAGTCCTGGCACTCCGCCCCCTTCACCCCCAGCGTGCGCGACGGCCTGCTCTACGGACGCGGAGCCGCCGACATGAAATCCTCCCTGGCCGGCTTTGTCACGGCCATCGAGGCCTTTGTCGCCGCCCACCCGGACCACCCCGGCTCCATCGCACTGCTCCTCACCTCCGACGAGGAAGGCGATGCCACCCACGGCACCACCCTGGTCGTCGAGACCCTGAAGGCCAGGGGCGAAACCCTCGACTATTGCATCGTCGGTGAGCCCACCTCGGTGGACACCCTGGGCGACATGATCAAGAACGGCCGCCGCGGCAGCCTGTCCGGCAAGCTCACCGTGAAGGGCGTGCAAGGTCACATCGCCTACCCCCACCTGGCGAAGAACCCGATCCACCTCGCAGCCCCCGCCCTGACCGAGCTGGCGGCGGTCAAGTGGGACGAAGGCAACGAGTACTTCCCGCCGACCTCCTGGCAGATGTCCAACATCAAGGCCGGCACCGGCGCGACCAACGTCATCCCCGGCGCCCTCGAGGTCCTGTTCAACTTCCGCTTCGCCACGGTGCATACCGCCGACGAGCTCAAGGCCAGGGTGCATGCCATCCTGGACAGCCATGGCCTCGACTACGACCTGGCCTGGACCCTCGGCGGCAGGCCCTTCCTGACCCCCCGCGGCACCCTGGTGGCCGCCATGGAAGCTGCGGTACACGACACCCTGGGCCTGAAGCCCGAGCTATCCACCACCGGTGGCACCTCCGACGGCCGCTTCATCGCCGAGATCTGCCCCCAGGTCGTCGAGTTCGGGCCAGTCAATGCAACGATCCACAAACTCAATGAGTGCATCGCCGTGGACGCCGTAGCCCCCCTGTCGGACATTTACCGACGCATCCTTGAAAACCTGCTGACCCGATCGGAAACGGCATGACCCACGACGACCACGACGACCACCTCGACGACGACCATCACGAGCACGAACACGGCCCCCTGGCCGAGCTCGTCACCGTTCGCGACTGGATCCGCTACGCCGTGACCCGCTTCAACCGGGCCGGCTGCTTTTATGGCCATGGCCTGCAGGACGCCTACGACGAAGCGGTCTACCTGGTGCTCCACACCCTCGCCCTCCCCCTCGACCGCCTCGACCCCTTCCTGGACGCCTGCATCCCGAGCGACGAGCGGGAGGCCATCTACGAGGTCATCGAGAAGCGTGCGGTCGACCGCCTGCCCGCCGCCTACATCACCGGCGAAGCCTGGCTGGGGGATTTCCGCTTCCAGGTGGATCCGCGGGTCATCATCCCCCGCTCCTACTTCGCCGAGCTGCTGCAGGACGGCTTCAGCCCCTGGATCCAGGCCCCCGAAGCGGTGACCCTGGCCATGGACATGTGCACCGGCTCCGGCTGCCTGGCCATCCTGATGGCCCACGCCTTCCCCCATGCAGACATCGTTGCGGTGGACATCTCCGAGGAGGCCCTCGAGGTCGCCCGCGCCAACATCGCCGCCTACGGTCTCGAAGACCGCATCACCCTGGTGCGCTCAGATGGTTTCTCGGCGGTTCCCGAACAGGCTTTCGACTTCATCCTGAGCAACCCGCCCTATGTGACCCAGGAGGCCATGGATGCACTGCCCCCCGAATACCTGCACGAACCCGGTCTTGCCCTGGGCTCAGGTGAGGACGGGCTGGATCTGGTGCGTAAACTTCTCGCCGATGCGCCGCGATTCCTCAAGCCGGAGGGACTTCTGGCCGTAGAGGTAGGCCATAACAGGTCCATCATGGAAGAGGCATTTCCCCAGCTGGCACCGACCTGGCTTTCGGCCCCCAGCGGCGATGACAAAGTGTTTTTGCTGAATGCCGGTCAATTGTTGTAAAAGTCACCAAATTTGCTAATTCGATCAAGACTTCTACAGCAGTGCCGTATTTATGATCTTGCTTGGGGCCAAATCAAGAGTCGGCCCTCAACCGATGCAAATCGACAAAAACACAAAAGCAAGATCAAGGAGTCTATATGGCGACCGATCGCCCCATCCTCCTCGTTGAGGACAATCCCGACGACGAGGCCCTGACACTCAGGGCTTTCAGCAAAAACAAGATAGCCAACCAGGTCGTCGTGGCCCGGGACGGCGTGGAAGCTCTGGACTACCTTTTCTGCAGCGGACAGTACTCGAACCGGGACAGCCTCATCATGCCGGCCTTCGTGCTGCTTGACCTGAAGCTGCCCCGTATCGACGGGCTGGAGGTGCTGCGGCGCATCCGTGCCGACGAACGGACTGCGCTCCTGCCGGTCGTCGTCCTGACGACCTCCAAGGAGCACCAGGACATCTTCGAGGCCTATCGGCTGGGCGCCAACAGCTATATCCGCAAACCGGTGGATTTTGAGAGGTTTCTGCAGGCCGTGGGGCAGCTGGGACTTTACTGGCTGTCCCTCAACGAACCCTCGGACCCGGGCTCACGCTGAACAACCGTTGCTACAGCAGGGCTTCGATGTCTTCACCCAGTTCTGCGGGGGAAGTCATCGGGGCGTAGCGACGCACGGGCTCGCCCGCGCGATTGACCAGGAACTTGGTGAAATTCCACTTGATGGCATGGCTGCCCAGAACACCGGGGCAGGCCTGCGTCAGGTATTTGAACAGCGGATGCGCCTTGTCCCCGTTCACGTCCACCTTGTCGGCCATCACGAAGCCGACGCCGAAATTACGCTGGCAGAAGCGTTCGATTTCGTCCGCCCCGGCAGGCTCCTGGGCCCCGAACTGATTGCACGGAAAGCCCACCACCACCAGCCCCCGCTCGGCATAGGCCTCGTGGAGCGCCTGCAGGCCGGCGTACTGGGGCGTAAAGCCGCAGCGGCTGGCCGTATTCACGATCAGGATGACCCGCCCACTGAAATCCGCAAAACGGATCAGGCCGCCGGACAGGCCCCGGGCTTCAAAGCCCAGCACCCCCTCCGGCGGCGGGGCAGGATTCACTCCACTTCCTCGATCCACGCCTGCTGGATCGCCTCGAGCACACGCTCGCCGCAATGTTTGGGATCGTCATCGAACTCCGGCAGATCCATGACCCACTTCATCAGGTCCACGAAGTTGATCTTCAGCGGATCCACGTCCGGATGGGTCTCGGACAGCTGAATCGCAATCTCCTGCACTTCAGTCCACTTCATCCCCGCTTACCTTCCTTGACCATGTTGATGGAGTACTTCGGAATCTCGACCGTCAGCGGCGTATCGCCGACGATGGCCTGACAGGACAGGCGGGAAGTCGGCTCCAGGCCCCAGGCCTTGTCGAGCAGATCTTCCTCCAGGTCCTCCGCTGGCTCAAGGCTGTTGAAGCCGTCCCGCACCACCACGTGACAGGTGGTACACGCGCAGGACTTCTCGCAGGCGTGATCGATCAGGATGTCGTTGTTCAGCAGTGCGTCGCAGATCGACTGGCCGGGTTCGGCCTCGATCACCGCCCCTTCGGGGCACAGCTCCACGTGGGGGAGCACAATCAGTGTGGTCATTTTGTCTTCTTCAATCCGTCCGACTCAGAGCCGGAGGTCTTCAATCTTGTGGCCCGCCAGGGCCCCGCGGATGCTCTTGTCCATGCGCCGGGAAGCAAACTCGTTGGAAGCCCGGTTGAAATTCTCCAGCTGGATCTTGATGGTCCGCACATCCTGCCCCGCGGCGGCATCGCGGAGCGCCCCCATGGCCGCATCGAGGGCCGCCCTCTCCGCTGCATCGAGGAGCCCGCTGTCTGCCAGCAGGGCTCTTTCGGTTGCTTCGAGGACCCGCTCCGCTTCGACCTGCTGCTCCTTGAGCGAGCGGGCTTCCATGTCGTCACGGGCATGTTCGAAACCGGATTTCAGCATGTCGGCGATCTCGTGGTCCGCCAGGCCGTAGGAAGGCTTGACCTCGACACGCGCCTCGATGCCGGTGGTCTGCTCCCGGGCCGACACGGACAGCAGGCCGTCCGCATCCACCTGGAAAGTCACGCGGATCCGGGCAGCCCCCGCCACCATCGGCGGAATGCCACGCAACTCGAAGCGCGCCAGGGAGCGACAGGCGGAGACCAGCTCGCGTTCGCCCTGGACCACATGGCAGACCATCGCCGTCTGACCATCCTTGAAGGTGGTGAAATCCTGGGCGCGGGCCGTCGGAATGGTCGCGTTGCGGGGAATGATCTTCTCGACCAGGCCACCCATCGTCTCGATGCCGAGCGACAGGGGAATCACATCGAGGAGCAGCCACTCCTCCTCGGCCGCCCGGTTGCCCGCCAGGACATTGGCCTGCATGGCCGCGCCGATGGCCACCACCGTATCCGGATCCAGGTTGGTGAGGGGTGGCTGGCCGAAGAACTCGCCAACCATCTGCTGCACATGAGGCATGCGGGTGGCGCCGCCCACCATGACCACGCCCTTCACATCGCCGGGCTCGAGGCCCGCGTCACGGAGCGCCTTGCGCACCGGCTTGAGGGTCTTGCTCACCAGGTTGCGGGTGATGTCGACGAAGACATCCCGGTGCACCACCAGATCCACCTCATCACCACTTTCGAGTGTCATCCGGACCGGCACCGACTCATCGAGGGTCAGGCGCTCCTTGACCTCGCGCGCCTTGATCAGCAGGCGGCGGGAATCCCGGTCGGAAGGCAGCGAGATGCTGGCGTTCTCGAGCATCCAGCAGAACAGGCGGTGGTCGAAGTCGTCGCCCCCCAGCGAGGCATCGCCGTTGGTCGCCACCACTTCGAAGACACCACGCGAAAGACGCAGGATCGAAATGTCGAAAGTCCCGCCTCCCAGATCGTAGACCGCGTAAACACCTTCCGAGGCATTCTCGAGGCCGTAGGCGATCGCCGCCGCAGTCGGCTCATTGAGCAGGCGCAGCACATTGAGCCCCGCCAGGCGGGCCGCATCCTTGGTGGCCTGGCGCTGGGCGTCATCAAAATACGCAGGCACGGTAATCACCGCGCCGGTCAGCTCACCCCCGAGGCTGCGCTCGGCGCGGATGCGCAGATCACGCAGGATCTCGGCCGACACCTCGACAGGACTCTTGACGCCCTGCACGGTACGCAGACGCACCATGCCCTCGGCATCGACGAAATCGTAAGGCATCGTCTCCACGTGGGAGACATCCTTGAGGCCCCGCCCCATGAAGCGCTTGACCGATGCAATGGTGTTGCGGGGATCTATGGCTAGGGCGGCCTGGGCCTTGCGGCCGACCGCGATGTGCCCATCGGGCAGGTAGTGCACGATGGACGGCAGCAGGGTCTTGCCTTCGTCGTCCTGCAGGCATTGGGGCACGCCATTGCGCACCGTTGCGACCAGCGAATTGGTAGTCCCCAGGTCGATGCCTACCGCCAGTCGATGCTGGTGCGGTTCGGTGGACATCCCCGGTTCGGATATTTGCAGCAGAGCCATCAGGATTCCAGCGCCGTCAAGGCGTCATTGATTTCGTGTTGCAGCTTCTCGAGAAACTTCAGGCGGCGCACCGTATCCGCGGCAAGCGCCAGGTCCTGCCGCTCATCGAGCGCGGAGGCCAGCCGGGCGACCAGCTCGCGGCTGCTGGCGCGCAGGCGCTGGCCCAGTTCCTCGAGCGTGTCCTCATCCGCTGCCTCGCGGGCCTCGCCGAGCGCCTCCCGCCATTCCATCTGCTCCATCAGGAAGTCAGGAGACATCGCCGTGTTGGTCTCGAAGGCCGGATCGACCCCCTGCAGCTCAAGCAGGTACTGCCCCCGGGCCAGCGGCGTCTTGAGCGTCCGGAAGGCTTCGTTGGCATGGGTGGCCCACTGCATCGACAGGCGCTTGTCCACGTCGGGCATGTGGGCGAAACGGTCCGGGTGGACCTTGGCCTGGATGTCCAGGTAGGCCTGCTCCAGACGCGCCATATCGACGTCGAAACTCACCGGCAAGCCGAAAAGGGCGAAATAGTCCTGCTTCAGATCCAGCATGTCAAACCTTCCGCCCGAATGGCCGGGCAAGCGGAAAACGCGGATGGAGAAAGATCAGACGGTGAAGCTCTCGCCGCAGCCGCACTCACCCTTCACGTTCGGGTTGTTGAACTTGAACCCTTCGTTGAGCCCCTCGCGGACAAAGTCCAGCTCGGTGCCATCCATGTAGGGAAGGCTCTTGGGATCGATCAGCACCTTCAGGCCATGACTCTCGAAAACGACATCGTCGGACGTGACCTCGTCGGCGAACTCCAGCTTGTAAGCCATCCCGGAGCATCCCGAGGTACGGACGCCCAGGCGGATGCCGACGCCCTTGCCACGCTTGGCGAGGAAGTTGCCGATGTGGTTTGCAGCCTTCTCGGACAGGGTCACTGCCATGATCTCGTTTCCTTTCAGCCGTTATGCTTCTTTTTATAGTCTTCCACAGCCGCCTTGATGGCGTCCTCGGCCAGGATCGAACAATGGATCTTGACCGGCGGCAGGGCCAGCTCTTCGGCGATGGCCGTGTTCTTGATCTCCAGGGCCTGGTCGAGGGACTTGCCCTTGACCCACTCGGTGACCAGGGAACTGGAGGCGATCGCCGAGCCGCAACCGTAGGTCTTGAACTTGGCGTCCTCGATGATGCCGTCCTTGCCCACCTTGATCTGCAGCTTCATCACGTCGCCGCAGGCCGGTGCGCCGACCATGCCGGTCCCGACGTCCTCGTCTTCCTTGCCGAAGGCGCCGACGTTGCGGGGGTTTTCGTAGTGGTCCAGGACCTTTTCGCTATATGCCATTTTCGTTCTCCTGTCAGTGCGCAGCCCACTGCACGGTATTCAGATCGACGCCATCCTTGAACATGTCCCACAGGGGGGACAGCTCGCGGAGCTTGCCGATCTTGCGTCGCAGCAGGTCGATGGTGTAATCGACTTCCTCGACCGTCGTGAAGCGGCCGATGGTGAAACGGATCGAGCTGTGAGCCAGCTCGTCGTTGCGGCCCAGGGCACGCAACACGTAGGACGGCTCCAGGCTGGCCGAGGTGCAGGCCGAGCCGCTGGACACCGCGATGTCCTTGATCGCCATGATCAGCGACTCGCCTTCAACATAGGCGAAGCTGATGTTGAGGTTGTGCGGAACCCGGTGGGTCACGTCGCCATTGACGAAGGTCTCCTCAATGGTGGTCAGGCCTTCCAGCAGACGGTCGCGCAGGGCACCGACGCGCCGGTTCTCCTCGGCCATCTCGAGGCGGGCCAGGCGGAAAGCCTCGCCCATGCCGACGATCTGATGGGTGGCCAGCGTGCCCGAGCGCAGGCCGCGCTCGTGGCCGCCGCCGTGCATCTGGGCTTCCAGGCGTACGCGCGGCTTGCGGCGCACGTAGAGGGCCCCGACGCCCTTGGGGCCGTAGGTCTTGTGGGCGCTGAAGGACATCAGGTCGACCTTCAGCTTGTTCAGGTCGATCTCCACCTTGCCGGTAGCCTGCGCCGCATCCACGTGGAAGATGATGCCCTTCTCGCGGCAGATCTCGCCGATTTCGGCGATCGGCTGGATGACACCGACTTCGTTGTTCACGAACATCACCGAGATCACGGTGGTGTCGGGACGGATCGCCGCCTTGAGCACCTCGAGATCAAGCAGGCCGTCCTCGCGGACATCGAGGTAGGTGGCCTCAAAGCCCTGGCGCTCCAACTCGCGGACGGTGTCCAGCACGGCCTTGTGCTCGGTCTTCACCGTGATGATGTGCTTGCCCTTGCCGGAGTAGAAATGGGCCGCACCCTTGATCGCCAGGTTGTTGGATTCGGTCGCGCCGGAGGTCCAGATGATTTCCTTGGGATCTGCACCGACCAGCGCAGCAACTTCCTCGCGCGCCTCCTCGACCGCCTTTTCGGCCGTCCAGCCATAGGAGTGGCTCCGGGACGCCGGGTTGCCGAACAGCTCCGTGAGGTACGGAATCATTTTCTCGGCCACGCGGGGGTCCACCGGCGTCGTCGCCGAGTAATCGAGGTAGATCGGAAACTTGAGCATCTTCATCTTCTCCGTACTGCAAAAATGGGTATCGTTCCAAGAACTTAGACCGCCATGGCAGTCAGGGTTCGAAGCTTGGCGAGATTCTCGCCGAGTGCAGCCAAAAATCCATCCACATCCTGCCGCGTGCTGCCGGCCCCCAGGCTGACCCGGACCGCCGAGCGCGCAAGCTCAGGCTCCACCCCCATCGCCAGCAGGCTATGAGACGGCTCCGGGTTGGCGCTGGAGCAGGCCGAGCCACTGGCCACCGCAAATCCGGCCCGGTCCAGTTTGGCCACCAGGGTCTCCCCGTCGATGCCGTCCAGCCCGAAGAAGCTGGTGTTCGGCAGGCGCGGCGCGGAGGCGGAAAATATCCGTGCGCCCAGGGCCGCCAGGCCTTGCTCCAGTTGCAGGCGCAGCGCGGCCAGGCGCTCAGCCCGTTCAGCCAGGCCCGCCGCCGCCTGCTCACAGGCCACACCGAAGCCGACAATCGCCATCACGTTCTCGGTGCCTGAGCGCAGATTGCGCTCCTGGCCGCCTCCCGCCACCAGCGGAGCCAGTTCGACCCGCTTGTCCAGGACCAGCGCACCGGCACCGAGGGGGCCGCCGAGCTTGTGGGACGACAGGGTCAGCCCGTGCACTCCAAGGCGTCGAAAATCGACCTCGACCTTGCCCAGGGCCTGCACGGCATCACAATGCATCCAGCCCCCGTTCGCTCTGACCTCCGCAGCCAGGGCGGGAATATCCTGCAACACGCCGGTCTCGTTGTTGGCCAGCATCACCGACACCAGCGCCGGACGTTCGACCAGGATCTGCCGGAAGGCGTCGACGTCGATCCGCCCTTGCCCATCGACAGGAATCTCCTGCCACTGCCAGCCGCTCCGCTGCAACTGCCGCGCCGGCTCGCGCACACAGGGATGCTCGATGGCACTCACGGCCAGACGCCCCGGCCTGCGCAGCATCGCGGCGCCCTTAAGAAACAGGTTGTTGGCCTCCGACCCGCCACTGGTGAAGATCACCTCGGTGGGGTGGGCATTCACCGCAGCCGCCACCCGGGCGCGCGCCTCGTCGATGGCCTGACGCGCTGCCCGCCCGTACTCATGCCGGCTGGACGCGTTGCCGAAGCGCCCACCGAACCAGGGCAGCATCGCCTCACGCACCGCCTCGCTGAGGGGCGTAGTGGCGTTGTGGTCGAGATAAACCGGTGCGAACACCTTGGGCCTCCAGAACCTCAGGCGGTCAGGGACAGCTTGCTGCCACTGCGGCAGGCCGTCCCGCTGCGCTCGTCATGCAGCACGGACACGGCACCCGCCTTCTGGCGCTGCTGCTCGACCAGGCTGGCCAGGGTGACCGAATGGAGGTACTCGTACATCCGGCGGTTGAGATTCGTCCACAACTCGTGCGTCATGCAGCGATGCTCGTCCTGGCAGTTCTCCTTGCCACCACAGGAGGTGGCATCCAGCGGCTCATCGACCGCGGCGATGATGTCGGCCACGGTGATCGCATCCATCTCGCGGGCCAGGGCATAACCGCCTCCGGGGCCACGGACACTGCTCACCAGCTCAAAACGGCGCAACTTGCCGAACAGCTGCTCGAGATAGGACAGGGAGATCTTCTGGCGATCCGCAATTCCAGCCAGCGTCACCGGTCCGTCGGCACAGCGCAACGCAAGATCAATCATTGCCGTGACAGCAAAACGACCTTTGGTGGTGAGTCTCATGGCGGCTCCCGGGGCTGGTAAAGGAATAGTTGAATATTTCAGTCAACAATACCAAACCCGACCAAATCAATCAACTATTTTACCGGCCGCCCCAAGGCTCAATCCACCATCCGCCCAAGGCTCTGCGGATCGAAGGCATCCTCCGCCTTGGACGCGCCCTCCACGGCAATTCCGGCCGCTTCGAGGCGCTCGAGCAGCACATGGATGCGCCGGTCGGTGTCGACCGCATGATCGAGCAGGCCATGCAGGGCCTTGGAGACCGGATCATCCATGTCCCGGGTCACGCCGTAGGCCGTGAAGCCCATCTGCTCGGCCTTGGCCTCCCGCGCCCGGCTGGCCTCGTCACGCCCCGCCTCGATGATCCGCGCCGGATTGCCGACCGCCGTCGCCCCCGCAGGCACGGGCTTGACCACGACCGCGTTGGAGCCGACCTTGGCCCCGTCGCCCACCTCGAAGCCGCCGAGCACCTTGGCGCCGGCGCCGATCACCACGCCCTTGCCGAGGGTCGGATGGCGCTTGGTGCCGCGGTACAGGGACGTCCCGCCCAGGGTGACGCCCTGGTAGATGGTGCAGTCATCCCCCACCACCGCCGTCTCACCGATGACCACCCCCATGCCGTGATCAATGAACACCCTGCGCCCGATGGTGGCACCGGGGTGGATCTCGATACCGGTCAGCATGCGCCCGACGTGGCTGGTGAAACGCCCCAGCCAGCGGAACCCGCGGATCCAGGCCGCGTGGGCCAGGCGATGCCACCACAGGGCATGCATGCCCGGATAACAGGTGAGGACCTCCCACCGGGAGCGTGCTGCCGGGTCCCGTTCAAGAACGTTGGCCAGGTCTTCACGCAGACGACTGAACATGAAATAACTCCAGGAAAAAGGCTCACCACACCATCTGACAGCAACAACCGGACGGCGGCCGGGGCATGTCTGACCGCGACAAATTCCCGACTATTTTAGTCTACTTCTTTTCAAAGGCCGTCAACATGCCGCGCAGGATGTTGATTTCGTCCTTCTCGAGGCGGATCCGCCCATACAGCCGGCGCAGGCGCGGCCAGAGGCGCTTGGAGTTGCTGGGGTGAAAGAAGCCGCTGGCCGTGATCGCCCGGTCGAGGTGCGCATAGAAGCCCTCCACCTCCTCGAAGGTCGCAGGCTCGAACTCGACGCCCGGCGTCCTGCCAGGATCGAGGGCGGCCATTCTCAGCTCGTAGGACATCACCTGTACCGCAGCCCCGAGATTGAGGGACGAGTAGGTGTCACTGACCGGAATCTTGACCGGCATGTGGCACAAGGTGACCTCCTCATTGGAGAGGCCGACCGTCTCGTTGCCAAAGACCAGCGCCACATCGCCACGCGCGGCGACGGATACCAGCTCGCCGGCCGCCTCGCGTGCCCACTTCATGGGCACCGCCAGTTCCCGCTTGCGGGCCGTCATGGCCGCCGCAAAGACGGTCCCCTCGAGGGCCTCGGCAAGCGTCTCCACCACCCGCGCATGTTCGAGGATGTCATCCGCGCCGGCCGCCCTCGCGGTGGCCACGGGATCAGGAAAGGACTGGGGGGAAACGAGTACCAGATGCTTGAGGCCCATGGTTTTCATGGCCCTTGCCGCTGCGCCGATGTTGCCGGGGTGACTGGTACGGGAAAGAACGACACGCACGCGCTCAAGCGCGCCATCGATGTTCATATTAAAATATCGGGTTTTCCGAATTAGAGTCGACCGGTGGGCAATTCTGCCCGGGCCGGCAGACCTTGCCAGACACCCATGCATCCCACTCTGAACATTGCTGTCAAGGCCGCGCGCCGCGCCGCCACCGTCATCAACCGGGCCTCCCTCGACCTGGATCAAATCCGCGTCGAGACCAAAAGCCCCAATGATTTTGTCTCGGATGTCGATCGGGCCGCTGAAGATGCCATCATCCAGGTGCTCCGAGAAGCCTATCCGAGCCACAGCATTTTAGCAGAAGAGTCCGGCGAGACCGGCCCGGAGGCGGAGACCGAGTACCAGTGGATCATCGACCCCCTGGACGGCACCACCAACTTCCTGCACGGCTTCCCCCAGTACGCCATCTCGATCGCCCTGGCCCGCCGCGGCGTGGTTGAGCAGGCGGTGGTCTACGATCCCAACCGCAACGAGATGTTCACCGCCTCCAAGGGCGCCGGCGCCTTCCTCAATGATCGGCGCATCCGTGTCTCCAAGCGGCTCAAGCTGCAGGACGCGCTCGTCGGCACGGGCTTCCCCTATCGCCAGTTCAGCAATGTCGACACTTACCTGGCGATCTTCAAGGAACTCACCCAGAAGACGGCCGGCCTGCGCCGTCCGGGTGCGGCCTCCCTCGACCTGGCCTACGTGGCTGCCGGTCGCCTGGATGCCTTCTGGGAGTTTGGCCTGTCCCCGTGGGACATGGCCGCCGGCAGCCTGCTCATCAGCGAGGCGGGTGGCCTGGTCAGCGACCTGGCGGGCGAGTCCACCTACCTGAGCTCGGGTAACGTGGTGGCCGGCACCCCCAAGGTCTTCCCCCAGCTGCTGCAACTCATTCAGGGCCACTGCGGCGACAAGCTGCCGGCCTGAGCCTGAAGTGCGCAAGCTGCTGATCCGGATCGTGGCTGCCTGCCTGGCGCTTGCCAGTGCATCTGCATGGGCAGGCACGGTCCTGGTGTGGGGGGACAGCCTGTCTGCCGGCTACGGCCTGCGCCCGGAGCAGGCCTGGCCGTCCCTCCTCGCCAAACGCCTGGAAGCCAGCAAGCCCCCGCACAAGGTGGTCAATGCCAGCATCAGCGGCGAGACCACCGCGGGCGGACTGAGTCGCCTGCCCGCGGCCCTGCAAGCCCACAAGCCGTCCGTGGTGGTGATCGAACTCGGCGCCAACGACGGCCTGCGCGGCCTGCCGCCCAGGGCCATGGCAGCCAATCTGCAAGCCATGATCGACGCCATCGGCAAGAGCGGCGCCCGGGTATTGCTGGTGGGGATGCGCATGCCGCCCAACTACGGCCCGACCTACACGGCCGCATTCGAAGCCGCCTACCGCGATCTGGCGAGAACCAACAAGCTCCGCCTCGTACCCTTCATGATGGAGGGCTTCGCCGACCAGCGCGGGATGTTCCAGCAGGACGGCATCCACCCGGTGGCCGACGCCCAGCCTCTCATCCTCGACACCATCTGGCGCGAACTCGCCCCCTTGCTGCGCTGACAGGCTCAGGATTCAGGGCAGCCGCAGCGAAGGGTTGTGCCCCTTCACGGCACAAATGCGCTGGACCACGGCCGGGCGTGGCTCGGCCACCTCCCCCTGCTCGTAGGCCAGCACGGTGCAGGCATCGGCCACCCTCTCGAACAGTTCGTGGGAACGCAACAGAAAGTCCGGATTGCTGGGCTTGCCCAGGCGCTCGTTGCCTTCCATGAAGGTCTCGTAGATCAGCACACCACCGTGGTTCAGAGCCGTCAGCAACAGCGGAAGACGGGGACGGAACAGATAGTTCGTCACCACGATGCCATCAAAATGCCGCCCGCCGAAAGGCCAGGCCCCCTCCTCCAGGTCCGCCTCGGTGACCCGGAGATGCGGCACCCCGGCCAGCAACTCCAGCGCCACTGCATCCCGGTCCACCGCCTCGACCCGAAATCCGCGGGCGGCCAGCCAGCGGGCATGGCGGCCACTGCCGCAGGCAAAGTCCAGCACTTCCCCCCCCGCCGGAATGAGGCCGGCAAAGCGGGTAACCCAGGGTGACGGCACAAGCGAAGCAGTGTGACGCATCATCAATCAAATCCTCCAGCAGGGAGACAAGGAATCAGCCGGCCCTCTTCCACCAGGCCGTCGGCACTGCATTTCTGATTACACCACGTCATGGCAGTTCCCCGCTGCACGACGCCTTTCCGGACATCCAATGAAAACGGGCGCCGAAGCGCCCGTCCTTCAAGCAGACAGCTCGCCTGTTACTGGGCAGCCTGCTCGTTCAGCAGCGCCTTCATGGACAGACGGACACGCCCCTTTTCATCGGTCTCGAGCACCTTGACGCGAACGACCTGACCTTCCTTGAGGTAGTCGGACACGGCATTGACGCGCTCGTTGGCGATCTGGGACACGTGCAGCAGGCCATCACGACCCGGCAGGATGTTGATGATCGCACCGAAATCGAGGATGCGGACCACCGGACCTTCGTAGACCTTGCCCACCTCGACTTCGGCGGTGATTTCCTCGATGCGCTTCTTGGCAACCTGGGCGCCCTCGGAGCTCACGGAGGAAATGGTGACATTGCCGTCGTCGGTGATCTCGATGATGGTGCCGGTCTCTTCCTGAAGGCCACGGATCACCGCACCGCCCTTGCCGATCACGTCACGGATCTTCTCCGGATTGATCTTGAGGGTGATCATGCGCGGGGCGAAATCGGACACTTCACCACGCGCTTCGCCAAGGGCCGACTTCATCAGGCCGAGGATGTGCAGACGGCCTTCCTTGGCCTGGGCCAGGGCAACCTGCATGATTTCCTTGGTGATGCCGAGGATCTTGATGTCCATCTGCAGCGCGGTCACGCCATTCTCGGTACCAGCCACCTTGAAGTCCATGTCACCCAGGTGATCTTCGTCACCCAGGATGTCGGTCAGCACGGCAAAACGGCCACCATCCTTGATCAGGCCCATGGCGATGCCGGCCACCGGGGCAGACAGGGGCACACCGGCATCCATCATGGCCAGGGAGCCGCCGCAGACCGAAGCCATGGAGCTGGAGCCGTTGGACTCGGTGATCTCGGAGACCACGCGGACGGTATAGGAGAACTCTTCCTTGCTCGGCAGCACGCCGGCCAGCGCACGCTTGGCCAGGCGCCCGTGGCCGATCTCGCGGCGCTTCGGGGAGCCGAAGCGGCCGCATTCGCCGGTGGAGAACGGGGGGAAGTTGTAGTGCAGCATGAAGCGCTCGCGGTACTCGCCCGCCACCGCATCGATGATCTGCTCGTCACGGCCGGTGCCGAGGGTGGTCACCACGATGGCCTGGGTCTCGCCACGGGTGAACAGCGCCGAACCGTGGGCACGGGGCAGCACGCCGACACGGATGTCGATCGGGCGCACAGTGCGGGTGTCGCGACCGTCGATACGCAGCTCACCGCTCAGGATGCGGCCGCGCACCACCTTGGACTCCAGGTCGAAGATGATGTTGTTGACGGTGTTGGCGTCGTATTCACGGCCTTCGGCGGTCAGGGTGGCGTGCACCTCGTCACCGATGGCGGACAGGCGCTGGGAGCGCTCCTGCTTGGCCGTGATGCTGAAAGCTTCTTCGATCTTGGCGGCGGCGATCTCGGTCACGCGGGCGATCAGCGCCTCGTCCTTGGCCGGGGGCTGCCAGTTCCATTCGGGCTTGCCGGCCACTTCAACGAGCTCGTTGATGGCGTTGATGGCAGCCTGCATCTGGGTGTGGCCGAACACCACGCCGCCGAGCATCACGTCTTCCGGCAGCTCAAGGGCTTCGGACTCGACCATCAGCACGGCGGTCTCGGTACCCGCGACCACCAGGTTCATCTTGCTGGTCTGCAGCTGGGTGGCGGTCGGGTTGAGGATGTACTCGCCATTCTCGAAACCGACGCGACACGCACCGATCGGACCGGCAAAGGGGATGCCGGCGATCGCCAGCGCGGCAGAGGCGCCGATCATCGCGGGGATGTCGGCATCGACTTCCGGGTTCAGGGACATGACCTGAACGATGACCTGCACTTCGTTGTAGAAGCCGTCCGGGAAAAGCGGGCGGATCGGGCGGTCGATCAGGCGGGAAGTGAGGGTTTCCTTCTCGGTCGGACGCCCCTCGCGCTTGAAGAAGCCACCCGGAATGCGGCCGGCGGCGTAGAACTTCTCGACGTAATCAACGGTGAGCGGGAAGAAATCCTGGCCGGGCTTGGCGTTCTTGGCGGCCACCACGGTCGCCAGCACCACGGTATCGTCCATGTTGACGATCACGGCGCCGTGAGCCTGGCGAGCAACTTCGCCGGTCTCCAGGGTCACGGTGTGGGAACCGTAGGTAAAGGTTTTCTTGATAGCGGTAGGCAAAGGATGTCCTTTCATTCAATCGGCTGGCGGCAAACCACAACCGCGCTGGGAGCCGAGGTAAAGCGCCTGTTTTCCTGGCGCACAGATGTGACAAAGCCGGCGTAGTCACTCGGACTTACACCGGCTGTGCCCATGATCAGACCCGTGCCAAAAGCGACAGGGCTGTCACGTTCGGTAACGTAGCGATCTATCCGCTTACTTGCGCAGGCCGAGGCGACCGATCAGCTCACGGTAGCTGTCGACGTTCTTACGCTTCAGGTAGTCGAGGAGCTTGCGACGCTGGCTAACCATCATCAGCAGACCACGACGGGAGTGGTGATCCTTGACGTTAACCTTGAAGTGGCCGGTCAGATCGTTGATGCGGGCGGTGAGCAGAGCGACTTGCACTTCCGGGGAACCGGTATCGCCCTTGGCGCGCTGGTAGTCGCCAACGATTTGCGCTTTTTGTTCAGTGGAGATTGCCATTTATAAACTCGGTTAGGATTTAGCCTTGCGAAGCGCGCGATTATATCCAATCGGTACGCAAACACTCAAGACATTTCATTAAGGCCCGTCGCGACGAGCCGGTGGGGAGAGAGGGTTCCAGAGGCATCGATGCTGCCGACACCCAGGAATCGTCCCTCGTGATAAACGCGATGCAGGCCGGTTTCACCCGCGCAATCGCGCACGGCCTGACCATGGGTCAGGATCCGCGTCTGCGCCGCATCGAGGGGCAGTACCGGCAGATGCACCAGAAGCGCATCCACAGGCGCCAGCACCCCTTCCCTGGCGTCGTCGGCCAATGCTTCAAAATCGGCCAGGGTGATGCTGCCGCCCAGCTCGAAGGGGCCGATACGGGTACGACGCAAAGCCGTCAGATGCGCGCCGCAGCCCAGCATGGCGCCCAGATCGGAAGCCAGGGTACGCACGTAGGTGCCCTTGCTGCAGGCCACCCGCACCTTCAGGCTGTCGCCCTCCCGGCTCAGGACCTCGAAGCTGTAGATCGTCACCCGCCGTGGCTCGCGCGGAATCTCGATGCCGGCGCGGGCGTATTCGTACAAGGCCTTGCCATGGTGCTTGAGCGCCGAATACATGGGCGGAACCTGCTCGATCTCGCCCCTCAGCCGGCACAGCGCCGCCTCGACATCCCCATCGCTTGCCACAACCGGGTGGGTCTCCAGCACCTCGCCCTCGGCGTCGGCGGTGGTCGTCGCAACCCCGAGGAGGACTGTCGCCTCATAGGTCTTGTCGGCGTCAAGCAGGGTCTGGGAAAACTTGGTCGCCTCTCCGAAAGTCAGCGGCAGCAGGCCGCTGGCCAGCGGATCGAGCGTGCCCGTGTGCCCACCCTTGGCCGCCTTCAGCAGCCAGCGCGCCTTCTGCAAGGCGTTGTTGGAGCTGAGGCCGGTGGGCTTGTCGAGGAACAGCACGCCGTCGACAACGCGTCGCGGCGTACGGCGCTGAGGAGTTCGGGACAACGGAATGCTTTCGAATAGGTGCCCATCCGCAGACGGCGCGATTGCGCCGTCCAGCGGATCAGCGATCGGTCGGGGGCGCCCCGTCCTCCTCGCCGTCAGGACTGCCACCAGCCTCATCGGCGATAAGCCGGTCAGACTCGAGGGCCTTGTCGATCAGCGCGGAAATGCGGTTGCCGGTTTCGACCGAAGGATCGTAGTGGAAATGCAGCTCGGGCAAGGTATGGATGCGCACCCTGCGCCCCAGCTCGCGGCGCAGGAAGCTGCTGGCCCGACGCAGGCCCTTGAGGATCTCATCGAGACCCTCGGAGCCCGTCATGGATGTGAAGTAGATCTTGGCGTGGGCGTAGTCCGGCGTGATCTCCACGTCGGTCAGGGTGATGAAGCCGACGCGGGGATCCTTCACCTCCAGGCGGATGAGCTCGGCCAGTTCGCGACGGATCTGCTCCGCCACGCGCTGACCTCGTGAAAACTCCTTGGGCATGGCTTACAGGGTCCGTGCCACTTCCTGGATTTCGTAGACCTCGAGCTGATCGCCCTCTTGAAGGTCATTGAAATGCCGGACTTGCAGACCGCACTCGTAGCCGAACTTGACTTCCTTGACGTCGTCCTTGAAGCGCTTGAGGGACTCCAGCTCGCCGGTGTGGATGACCACGTGGTTGCGCAGCACACGCACCAGCGCGTTGCGCTTGACCAGACCTTCGAGCACGTAGCAACCGGCGATGGTGCCGACCTTGGAGATGGTGAAGACCTGACGGACTTCGACCAGACCCAGGACCTGCTCCCGCTTCTCGGGGGCCAGCATGCCGGACAGCGCGCTCTTCACCTCATCCACAGCGTCGTAGATGATGTTGTAGTAGCGCAGATCCACGCCGAAGTTCTCGGCCAGCTTGCGGGCATTGGCATCGGCACGGATGTTGAAGCCGATCACCACGGCGCCGGAGGCCTGGGCCAGGTTCACATCGGACTCGCTGATCGCGCCGACGCCGCCGTGGATGACCTGCACCCGGACTTCGTCGGTGGACAGCTTGACCAGGGCATGAGCCAGCGCTTCCTGGGAACCTTGCACGTCGGCCTTGATGATCAACGGCAGGGTCTTGACCTCGCCTTCGCCCATCTGCTCGAACATGCTTTCCAGCTTGGCCGCCTGCTGCTTGGCCAGCTTCACGTCGCGGAACTTGCCTTGACGGAACAGGGCGATTTCGCGCGCCTTGCGTTCATCTGCCAGGGCCACGACTTCGTCGCCGGCACCCGGGACTTCCGACAGGCCGAGAATCTCGACCGGAATGGAGGGACCGGCCTCTTCGATGGGCTTGCCGTTTTCGTCGAGCATGGCCCGGACACGGCCGAAGGTCGCACCCGCCAGGATCACGTCACCACGACGCAGGGTACCGGACTGCACCAGCAGGGTTGCCACCGGGCCACGACCCTTGTCGAGACGGGCTTCGATGATCAGGCCCTTGGCCATGGATTCACGCGGCGCGGTCAGTTCCAGGACTTCGGCCTGCAGCAGGATGCCTTCGAGCAGGTCATCGATACCGGCACCAGTCTTGGCCGACACTTCCACGAACATCGCATCGCCACCGTAGGCTTCGGGCACCACACCCTCAGCGATCAACTCCTGACGGACGCGCTCGGGGTTGGCACCCGGCTTGTCGATCTTGTTGACCGCCACCACCAGGGGCACTTCTGCCGCCTTGGCGTGGTGGATGGCTTCCTTGGTCTGGGGCATCACGCCGTCATCGGCCGCCACCACCAGGACCACGAGGTCGGTCGCCTTGGCACCACGGGCACGCATGGCCGTGAAGGCCTCGTGACCCGGGGTATCCAGGAAGGTCACCATGCCGCGCTCGGTTTCCACGTGGTAGGCACCGATGTGCTGGGTGATCCCGCCCGCTTCGCCCGCAGCCACCTTGGCACGGCGGATGTAGTCGAGCAGCGAGGTCTTGCCGTGGTCGACGTGACCCATCACGGTCACCACCGGAGCGCGGGGCTCCAGGGCAAAATCCTTGTGTTCAGCGTTGTCCTCGAGGAAGGCATCCGGGTCGTCCAGCTTGGCGGCAACCGCCTTGTGGCCCATTTCCTCGACGAGGATCATCGCCGTGTCCTGATCCAGGACCTGGTTGATGGTGACCATGGAGCCCATCTTCATCAGCGCCTTGATCACTTCGGTGGCCTTGACGGCCATCTTGTGGGCCAGGTCGGCGACGGAGATGGTTTCCGGCACGTGCACTTCGCGCACGATCGGCTCGGTCGGAGCCACGAAGGACGGAGAGTCCTGGTGACGGCCACCGCGGCCACCGCTGCGACCACCGCCGCGCCAGCCCGCTGCGCCACCGGTCGTATCACCGCGGGTCTTCAGACCACCGCGACGCTTGGCGTCACCCGGCGCGTCCTTGACGACTGCCTTCTTGACTTCCTTGCGGACATTCTTGTCTTCGGTCTTGGCCGGCTTGTGCAGCGTACCGCTCTTGGGCGCCGCTTCACTTTCGGTCTTGGCCTTCTCGGCAGCTGCCAGACGGGCTTTCTCGTCTTCCGCGCGCTGCAGCATGGCGGCGCGGGCACGTGCCTCGCGCTCCTGCTTTTCCTTCAGATCGGCGATCTGGCGGGCCTGCAGTTCGGCGGCACGCTGGGCTTCCCGTTCCCGGGAGGCCTTTTCTTCAGCCGACAGGATCGAGCCAGCGACCACGCGACGGACCGGCGCGGCCGGACGCTGCTCGGCCTTCGGTGCTGCGGCCTCCGCCACCGGAGCGGGTGCAGGGGCCGGAGCGGGCTTCGGCGCCACCACAGGTTCGGGCACGACCTCGACGACCGGCTCGGGAACAGGCTCCGGCTCGGGCTCGGGCTCGGGTTCCGGTTCGGGAGCGGGCTCCGGCTCGGGAGCAGGAGCAGGCTCCGGCGCTGCCTCAACCACAGGCGCGGCCTCGACGACGACCGGCGCCTCGACGATCTCGGGCGTCTCGACGAGCTCGACTTCGAACTCCGCATCGGAACCGACAACCGGGTTGGCCGCATCGGCGGCAGACGCTGCGGATTCGGGCACCAGGGCATCGTCGCGCTTCACGAAGACGCGCTTCTTGCGGACCTCCACCTGAACCGTGCGGGCACGCCCGGTGGAGTCGGTTGCCTTGATCTCGCTGGTCTGCTTGCGCGTCAGGGTGATCTTGGACTTGGCTGCGGTGTCGCCGTGCGCACGCCGCAGGAAATCCAGCAGGCGAGTCTTGTCCTGCTCGGAGAGCAGATCGGTTTCCCGTGCCTTGTCCACGCCAGCCTTCTGCAACTGCTCGAGCAACACGGAGGCCGGCATTCTAAGTTCGCCGGCAAATTGTGTAACGGTTGTCTGTCCCATATTGAACCTCCGGGGTATTACTCGAACCAGTGCGCGCGCGCCTTGGTAATCAGATTCTTGGCCCGCTCTTCGTCCAGCCCCGACATTTCCATCAGTTCATCAACTGCGAGATCAGCCAGCTCGTCGCGGGAATGCACGCCACCCTGGGCCAGCTTGGCGGCCAGAGGCTTGTCCATGCCTTCGAGTCCCAGCAGGTCCTCGGCGACGGTTTCCAGTTGTTCTTCAGTCACGATGGCTTCGGTAAGGAGCACGTTGCGGGCGCGGTTGCGCAGCTCGTTCACCGTTTCTTCGTCGAAGGATTCGATTTCCAGCATTTCGGCCAGGGGTACGTAGGCGATTTCCTCGAGGGACGAGAAACCCTCGTCGATCAGGATGTCGGCCACTTCCTCGTCCACGTCCAGCTTTTCAATGAAGAGCTGGCGGACGCTGCTGTGCTCGGCCTCGGACTTGCGTTCCGACTCGGCTTCGGTCATCAGGTTGATGGACCAGCCGGTCAGCTCGGAAGCCAGCTTCACGTTCTGCCCGTTGCGGCCGATGGCGATGGCGAGGTTGTTCTCATCCACCACCACATCCATGGCGTGCGCCTCTTCATCAACGACGATGGAGGACACCTCGGCCGGCTGCAGGGCACCGATCACGAACTGGGCGGGCTCCGGCGACCACAGCACGATGTCGATATTCTCGCCACCGATCTCGTTGCGCACCGCAGTCACGCGGGAACCGCGCAGGCCCACACAGGTACCGATCGGATCGATACGCGGGTCGTTCGACTTGACGCCGATCTTGGCGCGCAGTCCGGGATCCCGGGCGCAGGCCTTGATCTCCAGCAGGCCGTCGTCGATCTCGGGCACTTCCAGCTCGAACAGGCGCATCACGAACTCGGGCGCCGTCCGGGACAGCACCAGCTGCGGCCCGCGGGCACCGCGATCGATGCGCAGCAGGTAGGCCTTGACGCGGTCGCCGACGCGCAGATTTTCCTTGGGGATCATCTGGTCACGGGGCAGCACGGCTTCCAGGCGGCCCACCTCGATGATTGCATTACCCCGCTCCATGCGCTTGATGCTGCCGGAGATGATGAATTCCTTGCGATCGAGGAAGTCATTGAGGATCTGCTCACGCTCGGCGTCACGCACCTTCTGCAGGATCACCTGCTTGGCAGCCTGGGCACCGATACGACCGAAGTCGATCGGCTCGAGCCCTTCTTCCACGTAATCGCCGACCTGGATCTCGGGATACTCTTCACGAGCATCGATCAGGCCCATCTGGGCTTCGTCGTTCTCGACATCCTGGTCGGGCAGCACCTGCCAACGACGGAAGGACTCGTAATCGCCGGTTTCCCGGTCGATGGATACACGCACATCCGCTTCGTCATGGATGCGCTTCTTGGTGGCCTGGGCCAGGGCGGACTCCAGCGCCGAGAAAACGATATCCTTCGAAACGTTCTTCTCGCGGGCCAGGGCGTCTACCAACAGCAAAATTTCGCGGCTCATACCTGCAAACCTCCAAATCCCTTAAAACCTGGGAACCAGGCGGGCCTTCTCGATTTCTTCAAACGGGATCTCCATCGATCCCTTTTCCGTCTCCAGGGTCACCATGCCTTCCTTCAGACCTTGCAGGACCCCGGCAAAATTGCGTTGATTGGCGATCGGCATGCGAAGGCGGACCTGAACATCCTGACCAGCGAAGCGCTCGAAATCGGCAGGCTTCTTCAGCGGCCGATCAAGACCTGGCGAAGACACCTCGAGGCGGTCGTAGTCGACGTTCTCAACCTCGAAGATCCGCGTCAGCTGGTTACTGACCGTTGCGCAGTCGTCTACCGTGATGCCATTAGGCGAATCGATGAAGATCCGCATCAGACGCCCACGGGGCGAAGTTTCGAAATCCACGAGCTCATACCCGAGGCCTTCCGCAGTCTGCTCGATCAGTTTCAGCAAATCCATTGACTACCCTGCAAATTCCTAGCCCACAAATGAAAAATGGGCGAAACGCCCATCCCTGTTTAATTCGACCGGATGTCGGTTCTTTCGAACCGCTCGGCTCTTGTCGAACCGATAAAACGGGCTGATTATAGCAGCCCGCCGAAGCGGGCGCAATTTGCCTATAACACAAGCCCCTTAAAATCCAGGCTGACGGCGAGGCTGACGCGCCGGGCGCTTGGGCTTGCCCCCCTGCACATCCGGCTTGGGAAGCCCCGCCAGGGCGCAGACCTGCTCCACCGGCATGTCTTCCCACATGCCCCGCTTCAGACGGGACGGCAGCGCCACCGGGCCGTAGCGGACACGCATCAGGCGGCTGACGGTGAGGCCCAGCGCCTCGAACATGCGCCGCACTTCACGGTTGCGCCCTTCGGAGAGGGTCACGCGGTACCAGTGGTTGGCGCCTTCGCCCCCCGCATCCAGCAAGGTATTGAAGCGCGCCGGGCCATCCTCCAGCTCAATCCCCTTGAGCAGGGCATCGCGCTGGGCCTCGTCGAGCTGGCCGAGGATGCGCACCGCGTACTCCCGGTCAAGCTCGTAACGCGGATGCATCAGCTTGTTGGCGAGATCACCATCGTTCACGAACAGCAGCAGGCCGGACGTATTGAAGTCCAGCCGGCCGACGGCGATCCAGCGGCCCTTGCGGAGATTGGGCAGGCGGTCGAACACCGTGGGACGGCCGTCCGGATCATCCCGCGAGACGATTTCCCCCTCGGGCTTGTGATAGAGGATCACGCGGGGAATGCGCGGCGCGAAACGGATGGGCATGAGCTTGCCATTCACGCGTACGCGATCGCCCGGCCCCACCTTCTGCCCCACATCCGCAGGCTCACCATTCACCGAAATCCGCCCGGCGACGATCCACTCCTCGATCTCACGGCGGGAACCGATACCGGCGGCAGCCAGCACCTTGTGCAGTCGCTGCGGTTCGGTATAGGCCGCGTCAGACGGCTTGCGGTGGCGCTCGCCTTCGGCCGGCGGCAGCAGCTCGCTGCTGGCCAGCGGGTAGCCGCCATCCGGGCCCACGATGCCCTGGGGCTTGCGGGCACGCCAGTTGCCGCGCCCTCCACGGAGGTCGGCAAGGCCGATCGCCGACGCATTGCTGCGCGGCTGACGCCCCTCCTCGCCTCCACGGGCGGGACGCTCGGGACGGTTGCCGTCGCCCTCCTGCGGCCTGCCCCTGCCCTGGCGGCCGCCACGGGGGGCTGGAGCGCCCGGGCGCCCCGACTCGGGGGCCGGTCGGCCGGGCTTGGCCTTAAACGGCCGGTTCTTCGGTTTTTGGGAGGTCGACAAGATCCATGATCCTTCTAAAGTAGGCTTAAAACGTCATTGATCGAGTCTGATCAAAAATGACGGATCAACCGCAACCCTTATGTATCACGGTAAATCAATGCCTTACGTGTAACAAAAACGTCCTGTACTCACTGATTGAGCTTCCCGGAACCTGATGGACCCAACGTGTCCAGCCCTTCAAGCAGGAAAGCAACCCTGGCTACAGAAACCCCGGAACAGCCCTCGGGGCACAGCCCAAATCCATCGCGCATCAACTGCACACGCTGGACATCGACCAAGCGATAGAAGCCGCACGGCAACTACAAGTGATTGTGGATCAGGGGAAAGACCCCCGCCAGGGAAGGCGACAGCAGACCGCTGAAGCAATCGCACGGCTCAAGCGCGCCCGCCCCCTAGAAGCGTCCGCCCTCGAAGCGTGCGCGCATTATATCCGTGCACGCGGCCATCAATGGGGAGAAGCGCACATCTCCTGCGACGAGGGCTTGGCCAATCCCGGCCTTCCGCTCCCGGCGCTCAACCCAGGCGATGCTCGATGACATAACGGGTCAATTCCGCGTTCGACTGCAAGTCGAGCTTCTCTAGGATGCGTGCCCGATAGGTACTCACCGTTTTCACGCTGACATGGAGACTCTCGCCGATCTTGGTCAGCGAAGTGCCCTTGCTAAGCATCAGCAGGACCTCGGCCTCCCGCCGGGACAGGGACTCATGGCGCAAGCGGCGGCCAGTCGGCGCAACCCCGGCCAGGAGCTTCTCGGCCAGGGTCGGGCTGAGATAGCGGGCACCGCCGATCACCGTGCGGATCGCAGTAAGAATATGGTTGGGCCGGCTGTCCTTGTTGAGATAACCGGACGCGCCTGCTTCCAGGGACGGAATGGCGAACTCGTCCTCGGAAAACATGCTGAAGATCAGGACCGGCATGTTCGGGCGCAGGCGCTTGATCTGCTTGAGCACTTCCAGACCGCTCAAGTCCGGCAGGCCGATATCCAGCAAGACCAGGCTCCAGTCGGACTCCTGGACCAGGGCCACGGCCTCGGCTCCGGTCGCTGCCTCCGCAGTAATTTCGAGGTCATCGGTATCCGCCAGGAATTGCCGCAAGCCCCCTCTAACCACCGCATGGTCATCGACTATCAATATCGTCGCCATCGTCTGTATTCCCGTTGTCTGACCGCTCTTCCAATGGAATGTGCAGGGTCACAAGCGTCCCTTCGCCCGGAGCCCCCTGAATGGACAGCCAGCCGCCCAGATGCCGCGCCCGTTCGTGCATCCCGATCAAACCGAAGGAATCGCTCTTGCGCCAGTCGCACTCCACAATGCCGACACCATCATCACGCACATCGACGATCAGGTAGTCCATGTGCTTGCGCATGGCTATCGACACCTTGGTGGCCTGCGCATGCCTGGCAACGTTGGTCAATGTCTCCTGAACAATGCGGAAGACCGCAATATCGCGCACGGGCGAAAGCCTGAGGTACCTTGGCATGTGCAGTTCAATTTCAATGCCGGTCATGCGAGAGAACTCAACCGTGTACCAGTTTACCGTGGCGATCAACCCGAGGGTGTCAAGCGTCGCCGGCCGCAAACCTGCGGAAATGCGCTTCACCGTCGTCAGCGCGGCATCGACCTGGGCAAGCAACTGATCACAGCGGGCCTGCACGGGAGCAGCCAGGTTCAGACTATCGACTGTCGTGGCCAGACCAAGCTTGAGCATGGTCAGCGTACAGCCGAGTTCGTCGTGCACTTCACGCGCAATCGTCGCATTCTGTTCCTCGCGGACAGTCTCCAGATGCGCCGCCAGCCCCTTGAGCCGCCTGGCGTTCTTGGCCTGCTTTTGTATCAACAGTTTGCGTTCGGTTATGTCCTTGTGCAGAACGACCATACGCACGGGCCCTGCCCACTGAAAACAGCTCAGACTCAGCACAAACCAGCGGCGCTGGCTCGGGGACTCACATTCGTACTCGATCGAGAAGTCCTTTCGCCGCCCTGCAATGGCCGCGCGGATAGCTGCAGCCACCCTGGCAGCGACCGAGTACCCGGCATGCGCAGCCGCGTCACAGATAGCCAGGTAATTGGCCCCCTCGCTCATCTTCTCTGGCTGACCTCCGTTGGCCAGGGAGAACTCGCGCCAGGCCCGATTCACCGCAATGATGGAGCCCTCGGCATCGATAACGCACAGCGACGACTTGAGCGCGTCGATGGTGGCACGTGTCAGGCGCTCGGACTCGAGCAGGGCCCGCGCCCGTTCCTCTGCCTCGAAAGTACGCTCGACAACCCTCTCCTCGAGCGTATCGTTCAGACGCAAGAGTGCGGCTTCTGCATGCTTGCGCGCGCTGATGTCGGTCAGGCTGCCGACCACGCGCACCACCCGCCCTGGGCCATCACGGATGATGCGGGCACTATCGGAGACATGCACCCAGTGCCCATCGCTGTGCCGCATGCGATATTCCACCTGGACGCGGTCGCGGCGCGCCTTGATGCAACGGACGATCTCGGTCCGGATCTGGCGCAGGTCGTCCGGATCCACCCTCGCCCGCCACCACTGCCGGCCAAATTGCGATTCGGCGGCATTTCTTCCGAAAACACGGCTGAGGCCGACGGAGCAATAGGCTGAATCGGTCTGGCGGTCCCAGTCATAAACCAGGCCGGATACCGCCTCCATGGCCAGCCGGAAACGTGACTCGCTGACTTCGAGAGCCGCATCGGCGCGCTTGCGCTCGGTAATGTCCTGGGTGCTGCCGACACCTGCGAGCAGTTCGCCATCGGCACTGAATTGAAGCTCGACCCGCTCCCGCACCCACCGGACCTCGCCGTCTGCAATGATCCTGTGTTCAATGCAGTAGGGCTTGCCATGCAAGGCGGCGCGCCAGGACTCATCCACGAAGTCCCTGTCCTCGGGATGGATCGTCGACAGAAAGATCTCGTAGGTCAGCGGCCCTCCCTTTGGGATACCGAAGATCCGATGGTTCTCATCAGACCAGCGCAGCTCGTTGCGCTGGATGTCCAACCGCCAACTTCCAGTTTGGGCGACAGCCTGCGCAAGCTGCAGGTCCTTCTCACTATCGCGCAGCGACTGCTCCACCCGCTTGAGGCGACTGATGTCGAGGTTGATGCCTGCCCAGTGCGTGACCTCGCCGCGCTCGTTGCGTACCGGGACGCCTCGTGCCAGCACCGCGTGCCACCGGCCATCGACGCCACGGACGCGATATTCGGTATCCCAGTTTGCACCGATGCGAACGCTCTCCATCCACGCACCGAAGGCGCGCACCGTATCGTCGGGGTGCAAGACGGACACCCAGCCAAAATCCGCGCACTGCTCCTGGCTCAGCCCGACCAGCTTGAGGAAGGACTCACTGGTATAGCGGATTCGACCATCAGGATCGGCCACCCAGACACCATAGTCGATCGACTCCCCAATGGCGCGATAGAGCCGCTCGCTGTCGCGCAAGGCGGTCTCCATCCGCTTGCGTTCGGTGATGTCCCAGAGGAAGCCGTGCCAGAGAACGCTGCCATCCTGCTCACCTTGCGGCATGGAGTGGCCTTCAATCCACAGCTCGCCCTTGCGCGGATGGAGAACACGGTACTCGGCCCGCCAGGCCGTCATGGTCCTGGCTGACGCCGCGATGGTCTCGTTGACGTAGCCGATATCACCAGGGTGAATCCGGCTCAGAATGCGGCTCGCGTCTTCGCGAACCTCCTCGGGCCCGAGCCCGTATATGGATTCCAGCGCGGCACTGGCATACGGCATGCAGACCGAACCATCCGACCGCAACCTGAACGAGCAGATCACCCCTGGCACGGTTGCGGCGGTCTTCATCAGACGCCCCTGCAACTCGAGCTTCTCGCCCATCACGGCCTCGGCCTCCTTGCGGGCCGTAATGTCCTGGATCACGGCCAGCACACGCAGCACCCGGCCTTGATCGTCACGAAGCGGCGTCATCTGGACATTCACCCAGACGATCCCGCCGGTCTTGCGGACACAGCGCTGGTCAAAGTCGAGGTCACCCAACTTGCCTGCAATCACATCACGATAAGCCTGCCAGCTGGCCCTTCGATCTTCCGGATGCGTGATGTCAATGAAGGCCCTGGCCAGCAGCTCGTTCGCATCGTAACCGGTGATCTCACACAGCTTCCGGTTCACACGCAGCAGGCGCCCCGTCTGCGGATCGGCTTGCGCGCTGCCCACCATCGACAGATCAAACATGCTGCGGAATTCTGCTTCATTGCGATGCAGAGCCGCCTCCGCGGCCTTGCGCTCGCTGATGTCGCTGAGCGCGATGCGAAGCTCTGGGGCACCGTCGGCGTCCAGTATGGCGCTGGCCTCCATGTGAGCCCAGAACTCGGCACCGTCGTGCCTGACCATACGCAGCTCGTACTCCTGGACTTCCCTGTTCTCTGCGAGCCATGTGTAGCGTTGAAAGAAGAGATCCCGGTCCTCCTCGACGATGAACCGGGAAATCGGCAGCCCAGCCAATCCCCCCCCGACGACACCCAACAGCCGGGCGGCACGTATGTTGGCCTGCACTATCCGCCCCTGCTCGTTGAGCGTAAGAAAGCCCACGGGTGCCAGCTCGTACAACTCGGAATAACGCGCCCGTGCGGCCTCCAGTTCGAGATGCGTGCGACGCAATTCTTCGTTCTG
This sequence comes from Zoogloea sp., assembly GCA_009026175.1. Taxonomy (GTDB): domain Bacteria; phylum Pseudomonadota; class Gammaproteobacteria; order Burkholderiales; family Rhodocyclaceae; genus Zoogloea. Next base: position 28,539 of record WBTZ01000008.1, read on the forward strand.
CAACTCCAGCTCGATCTGATGCACCTGAAGTTCATGAACAAGGCGCAATGAATCTGCGGGACCGGTGGGCTGCTTGCGGTGTCTATCCTTGTCGGTCATTCGGCGCATCCATCGTTCACACCCGTGATGTTTGCGGCCCCCTCCCCTGTCACTTTGCTGCCTGAGATGACACGGGCTGCAGGCCATCAGGCCAGACGCGCGCCCCGGTGCACCACCACCTGGTTGCGTCCCTGGCGCTTGGCGGCATAGCACGCTGCGTCGGCGGCCTTGAGTAGATCCATCTTGCTGGTTGCGGCTTCATCAATGAGTGTCACCCCGATGCTGACACTCACCTTGAAGCACTCATCCTCCCAGCAAAACGACTGGGCGGCGATCGCCTCGCACAAGCTCATCGTAATGCAGTGTGCGTCGTCACAGGTGCAGCCTCGCAGGATGAGGGCAAATTCGTCCCCACCAATACGGCAAATCAGATCCTGGGTACGCAGCCGGTGCTGGATCAACATGGCGATCTCACACAGCAAGGCGTCCCCCGCAGCGTGGCCTCCTGCATCGTTGACAAGCTTGAAGTGATCGAGATCCATGAAACACAGGGCGCTCTGATCCGAGGCCCGCCGCGAGGCCGACATGGCTTCGTCCAGCGCCTCTTCAAATGCCCGCCGGTTTGACAGGCCGGTCAGAGGATCGTGGCGAACCTGATAGGCCAGGATCCCGGTCGTCTCCTCGATCCTTCTGTGCATTGTCCCTTGCAGGTTGGCAATGGCCCTGCCCAGGGCATTGACACCGTCCTGCAGGGACTGCAATTCAGGGCTGACGGCGTCAACAGGAACACTCGCATCGACCTCCCCGTCAAGCATGCGCCGCACGGCGCGGGCCAGGTGTGCAAGCGGCTCACCCACCTTGTGGGCCAGACGCAGCGCAGAGCATGCACTGAAGAGCAGCGTCACCAGAGCAAGAAGCAGGAAGAAGAACATGGCACCATTTTCACGCCGGGCACTGGCGCGGGTGTCGAGCTCCACATAGACCCAGCCCATGGTGTCCCGTGCCAGCGGGGCATCGGCCGGCAAGCCCGCCGCTTCGATGTCATCGAAGACAACAGGAGCGCTCGTCACAGGCGCGGCGAAGGAAAGGCGCCCGTCCCGAGCTTCAATCAAACGTGCCCGGGTCGCGGTGACAATCAGACCCGGCGTAGCGAGTTCTGCACGCCCCCCTCCGGCGATCACCTCACCCGCGTGGTTGTATATGGTCACGGCCACCACGTCCTGCTGATCGAGCACCGTCTGCAGCAGATGATCGAGATGTGCCGGACTCTGGACGGCGATGCCGAACTCAGCGGCAGGTGCCAGCAACTGGACGATGGCCAGTCCGCGCTCCCTGGCTGCATCCTCGATGCTGTGGCTGCGGGCATCGCCCGTCAGACGGAAAAATAATGGAATTGCAACCGACACCAGAAGAAAGGGCATCAGTACGGTAAGCAGCAGGTGCTGCTTCAGCGACAGGCTGCGGAACCATTTCGCAAGAGGATCCCGCAAGGGGACAAGCCATTTTCCACCGCGAACAAACTTGAGCGGTTCCATCGCCGGCATCGATTCCTGTCGCACCTCCAAAGTGCCCCCACCGGACGTCCGGTGCGCCCCCGAACTGAACTCGAGGGGGTTTCCTGCTCCGGCTCGTTCGAAACGGGCGACAGCTACCGGCCGTAGGACTACAGCCTCCGCCGCATCATGAGCTCTGGATCAACAACCCCGATGACACGACGGCACCGGACAGGTGGCTATGCCGTCTTTCTGGCGGCCTTGCTGGCTGTGTTGGCTGCAGCGTGACCAAGATGAGTCGCCACCACCAGACTGGATTCGGTAATCTGCCGTGAGGTATCGACGATCTTCCCATAGGCCGTACCGGCAGTACTCAATGCCGACATCAGCCATTCCGAGAACCTGGAGTCATCCACCGGATGCAACTGAAGCATGCCCTCGAACTGGGCAATGAATTTTTTTGCAATCTCTTCCGCGCTCAACGTCCCCACCTTGAACACCTCGGCCTGGGTCGAGCTGCAGATGGCGCCGATTTCGCTCAAATACCCTCCCGAGCGCTCGAAGTACTGCGCATAGACACCGGCCAGATCACCAAAATCCAGGCCATCCTTGCGGTGCGCAACGGCCTCGGTGAACTCGCGGGCCAATTCGCAATTTCGAGAAAAGATCTTCTCGGCCGCATTCAGCGAGATCTCGTAAATCGACTTGAAGACAGCTCCATTCGCAGTCGCAGATTCGGCGATTTTTTGCAGATGGTTAATAGAACTCATGTAGAACCTCCATTGGCACAACAAGGAAACGTATTTCTCAAGACAGCTCTCATTGATAGCCCCAAGGCTCGATGACGTGTCTTTACGGGATGGAATTCGCTTCCAGCAACCCCAGGGCGCATGCGCTGGTGCGGAGAAAGTTCGCCGCATAGGGATTGGCATAGGGACCAAACGCAAGCATGGCGGAGGGCTGCGGGACTCCGCCTTTCTGCTTCCTTTTCCGTCTAGGCAAAAAGAAGCAATGCCCGTCGAATGCACGGCCTTCGGTACCAGAAGGCGATTTGTCGACAGATGGGAAGATGCCGATATTCCCGGTTGGTCTGCCGATGACCTGGCCTGATGTGGTGTGCAAGCTTGTCTCCTCCACTCATTGCAGGTTGTGGCCATAAGCACGGCCTCGATAAAGGAGCTTCCCCCACGGGCTTTCTACGAAGCCATTCATGGCGTGCTGCGATTTATCAACGGTTTGCATGGTGCCATTCGCCCGCCTGAGCGTCTGTCGGTGCCCCGCCCTCTGCATGACAGAATTTCACAAAGTCAGCGTCGGATTTTTCCTACACAAGACCAACTCTTCACACGCTGATCCGGAAGCAGCGAGGCCAAGAGCAAGCAGATCGGCGGAGACGCAAACCTTGGACGAAAAAAAGGCGGTAGATCCGAAGATCTGCCGCCCTTTGGGTGATCGAGGTTTGGGTTCCCCATCACTCTGTTTTTTCTACATTTACCGCCGGAATTCCGGGGATCTCCACAAGATCCATGATCCTTTCGATTTCGGTCAACGGAGGCAACTCGGTCAGGCTGCGCAGCCCGAGGTCTTCCAGGAATTTTCGCGTCGTGGCGTAGAGACCCGGCCGACCGGGTGTATCCCGATGGCCCACCACATCCACCCACCCCCTCGATTCGAGGGTCTTCAGTACATTGGTCGACACCATCACCCCGCGGATGTCCTCGATGTCGCCCCGCGTCACCGGTTGCCGATAGGCAATGATGGCGAGCGTTTCGAGGACCGCCCGGGAGTACTTGGGCGGCCGTTCTTCCTTCAGGCGGTCGAGGTAGACCTGATACTCCGGGCGGGTCTGGAAACGCCAGCCGCCTGCGGTCTGTATCAGCTCGACCCCCCTGCCCTGCCAGTCGTCCACCAGTTCGATCAGGAGCCGGCGTACCAGATCCGGCGCAGGCTCATCGACGAAGAGGCGACGCAACTCGCCCACCGGGACAGGGCCAGCGGCGGCCAGCAGGGCCGTTTCCAGCACCCGCTTGTAAAACTCAGGCGTCTCCTGCAGATCCATCGGCACGCTTTACATAGATAGGGGCAAAGGCCTCGTTCTGAGTGACCACGACGAGCCGCTCCTTGACCAGCTCGAGGGTGGCCAGAAAACTCACCACCAGGCTGGGCACGCCCAGCTCCGGATCGAAGAGCGACTCGAACACGACATAGGCATCATCCCGCAGCTTGCGCAGGATCAGGGTCATGTGCTCGCGCACCGACAGCTCCTCGCGCTGGATGGTGTGATGGCGCTTCAGGCGGGCCTGGCGGGCGATCTTCAGCCAGGCCAGCTGCAGATCGTGCAGGCTCACCTCGGGCAGGCGCTGCACCACCTTTTCGGCAACAAACACACCGACCCACTCGAAATCCCGCCCCACGCGCGGCAGTTCATCCAGCCGCATGGCCGCCAGCTTGACCTGCTCATACTCGAGCAGCCGCCGCACCAGTTCGGCCCGGGGATCCAGCTCTTCGGCCTCGTCCTCCCGCGGCGGCCGCGGCAACAGCAGGCGTGACTTGATCTCCAGCAGCGTCGCCGCCATCAGGAGGTAATCGGCCGCAAGCTCCAGGTTGTGCGTGCGCATGGCCTCCACGTACTCGAGATACTGGGCCGTGAGCGGCACCATCGGAATGTCGAGGACGTTAACGTTGGCCTTGCGGATCAGGTAGAGCAGCAAATCGAGCGGCCCTTCGAAAGCCTCGAGGATGACTTCCAGTGCATCCGGCGGAATGTACAGGTCCTTGGGCAGATCGAAGATCGGCTGGCCGTACATGCGGCCCACCACCACCTCGAGCGGTTCGGCGGGTGGAGCCAGGTCGAGGGCAGCAGTCACCATCGCCAATTCGCCCGCGAGGTTAACCTGTGACGTCCACGCCCCGGCTCCGACCGCAGCATCAGCTGTAACTCAGGCCCATGGCGTCGCGGACTTCGCGCATGGTTTCCTGGGCGAGCTTGCGCGCCTTGTCGCATCCGTCGGCCACGATGCTGCGCACCAGCGACGGATCGTCCAGGTAGGGCTGGGCCCGCTCGCGCATGGCCTCCTGCTCCTTGAGCACCGCCTCGATCACCGGCTGCTTGCACTCGAGACAGCCGATGCCGGCGCTCTTGCACCCCTGGGTGACCCAGTTGCGCGTGGTTTCATCGGAATAGAGCACGTGGAACTGCCACACCGGACAGCGCTCCGGATCACCGGCATCCGTGCGGCGCACCCGCGCCGGGTCGGTCTGCATGGTGCGGATCTTCTTGGCCAGGGGCTCGGCCTCCTCGCGCAGGAAGATGGTGTTGCCGTAGGACTTGGACATCTTCTGGCCATCGAGGCCGGGCATCCGCGAGGCTTCGGTGAGCAGCGCCCCCGGCTCCACCAGGATCATCTTGCCGCCGCCCTCGAGGTAGCCGTAAAGGCGCTCACGGTCCCCGTGGGACAGGCTCTGAGCCTCTTCCAGGAGGGCCTTGCCGAGGGCCAGCCCCTCGTCATCGCCATTCTGCTGGAAGCGGGTGCGGAACTCTTCGTAGAGCCGGGCACGCTTGGAACCAAGCTTCTTGATGGCCTCCCTGGCCTTCTCCTCGAAGCCGGGCTCGCGTCCGTACATGTGGTTGAAGCGCCGCGCCAGCTCACGGGTGAACTCCACGTGGGGCAGCTGATCCTCGCCCACCGGCACCTTGTCGGCGCGGTAGATCAGGATGTCCGCGCTCATCAGCAGCGGGTAGCCCAGGAAGCCGTAGGTGGACAGATCCTTGCTGGCCAGCTTTTCCTGCTGGTCCTTGTAGGTCGGCACCCGCTCGAGCCAGCCGAGGGGGGTCATCATGGACATCAGCAGATGCAACTCGGCATGCTCGGGCACCCGCGACTGGATGAAGATGGTGGCCTGGGAGGGATCGACGCCAGCCGCCAGCCAGTCCACCACCATGTCCCAGACGCTGTTCTCGATTCCCTTGGGGTTGTCGTAATCGGTGGTCAGGGCATGCCAGTCGGCCACGAAGAAAAGGCAGGGGTATTCAGCCTGCAGCTTGACCCAGTTCTTGAGGACACCGTGGTAATGACCGAGGTGGAGACGCCCGGTGGGGCGCATGCCAGAGAGGACACGTTCAGCGAACATGGGTAATCAAAGTCCAATGAAGGTTGCGAGAGCGAAACGGAAAAAGGCCACCAAGGGGCCAAGAATGTCGCCAAGGATACCGGTGAACAGCAACACCAGCAGGATCGGAAAGCCATAGGGCTCGAGCTGCGCGAACTTGTAGGCCGGGCCGGCGGGCAGCAGGCTCACCGCGATGCGGCCGCCATCGAGGGGAGGCAGCGGGAACAGGTTGAGGAACAGCAGCACCGCATTGATCTGCATGCCCGCATCCGCCATCTTGGCCATCGGCAGGGCATAGACGTTGTCGGGTGACATCAGGGCAAAGCGGAACAGCACGGCCCAGGCGCAGGCCATCACCAGATTGGCGAACGGACCGGCCGCGGCCACCCACAGCATGTCAGCCTTGGGGTTGTGCAGGCGCCGGAAATCCACCGGCACCGGCTTGGCCCAGCCGAACAGCATCGGCGCCCCCCCCGCGAGCGTGCTCACGGCAACGATCAGGCCCGGCACCAGCAGCGTCCCCATCGGGTCGATGTGGCGCAGGGGGTTGAGGCTGATCCGCCCGGCCAGTTCGGCGGTAGGATCCCCGAAATGGCGCGCCGCGTAGCCGTGTGCCGCCTCATGGAGCGTAATGGCAAACAGCACGGGCAGTGCCCAGATGGTCAGGGTGACGATGAGTTCCTGCATGGTCTCGATCAGCAAAGGGGCGCGATTCTAACAGACCCGGCGCGCAGCTCCCCGACACGCATGACGGACAGCCCGCGCAGACGACTCACAGGCCAAAGGGGGCCAGGCTGCCCATGCCCTCGCGGATCAGCTCGGGCGTACCGCTGGTCAGGTCGATCACCGTCGTCGCCTCGCCACGACAGGGTCCGGCCTCGATCACCAGATCCACCTCCTTTTCGAGGCGGTCGCGGATCTCCTCGGGATCGGTCAGCGGGTGCTCCTCGCCCGGCAGCAGCAGGGTCGAGCTGAGCAGCGGCTCACCCAGCTCGGCCAGCAGCGCCGACACCAGGGGATGATCCGGAATGCGCAGCCCGATGGTCTTGCGCTTGGGATGCAGCAGGCGCCGCGGCAGCTCCTTGGTTCCTTCGAGGATGAAGGTGTAGGGGCCGGGCGTCGTGGCCTTCAACAGGCGGAACTGGCTGTTGTCGACCCGCGCATAGGTGGCGATGTCGGACAGGTCACGGCACAGCAAGGTGAAGTGATGACGCTCATCGACGCCCCGTATGCGGCGGATGCGCGCCAGCAGGGGACTGTCACCGGTATGCCCGCCGAGCGCGTAGGCGGAGTCGGTGGGAAAGGCCACCAGACCACCATCGCGCATGATCTGCGCGGCCTGTTTGATGAGACGGAGCTGAGGCTGCTCCGGATGGAGGGAAAAGTACTGGGCCATGTGATCAGGAAAACAAAAGACTTAGTTCAAGCGCGTCCACACCGGAGTGAGGTCGGGCGGCAGGGGGTCGGCCCGGCCGAGGTCGATGGGGCTGTCCTCGGGGCCATGGAAATCGGAGGCCCGTGAGGCCATCAGGCCGAACTTGCGGGCAAGGCGTGCGAAGGCGAGCAATTGCCCACCATCGTGGGCGCCGCAGGCCACTTCGACGGCGTCACCACCGAGTTCGCGGAAACGGTCGAAGAGGATGTCCATCTCGGCATGGCTGAGGCGGTAGCGCCCCGGATGGGCGATCACGGCCAGGCCGCCAGCGCCCTTGATCCAGCCCACGGCGTCCTCCAGCGTAGCCCAGACATGCTCGACATAGCCAGGCTTGCCGCGGGCCAGGTAATGCAGGAAGACGTCATGCACATTGCGCGAGGCGCCGATCTCGACGAGGAAACGGGCAAAGTGGGCGCGGCTGACCAGGGCCGGGTTGCCGGCGTAGCGCAGGGCCCCCTCCATCGCGCCTCGGATGCCGATGCGCTCCAGCTCGGCGGCGATCCGCGCGGCACGCCCATCGCGCCCTCCACGGACCTGGGCCAGGCCCTCGATCAGCGCCACATTGGACGGATCGATGCCGAGGCCGACGATGTGCAGGGTCTGGTCGAGCCAGGACACGGAGATCTCGACGCCCGGTACAAAGCGCAGCCCGAGTTCGGCCGCCGCCGCCGCTGCCTCGGGCAGGCCCAGCAACTCGTCATGATCCGTCAGCGCGAGCAGATCAACCCCGTTGGCAGCGGCACGACGCACCACATCGGCGGGTGCCAGGGTGCCGTCGGAGGCCGTCGAGTGACAATGAAGATCGGCGTTCAGAGCATTCATGATTGCTTGGACCGCAGGAAAGTCTCAATGATCCGGGCCACTTCCCCCGGCTGGTCGTGATGCAGGTTGTGACCACAATCCGGCAGCAAGATTTCCCGAAAATCCCGGAAGCACGCCTTGGCCGCTTCGTTCGCCTCGTCCGGGATCCCCATCCGCCTGCGCAGATCAGATGCCAGCGGGGAGACCCACAGCACCGGGGCACTGACCCGCTGCCACGCCGCCATCAGCTCGGCCCGCCGGTACAGCACGGGATTGACGCGACGGTGGGCCGGATCGCCTGCCATACGGATCCCGCCCTGCCCGTCCGGCTCACCGAGGTGCTCCGCCAGGAAGGCGGCACGCTCGGGGCTCAGCCGGGGATTATCCTCCCTCAACCGGAGCGCCAGCGCCGCACGGTCGGGATAGCCGCGGAAAGCGGTATCCGACGACAGGTCACGCAGCCACTTCTCAAGCCGCAGCGGGGACTGCGCCGGCTCCGAATCTGGCAGCCCGAAGGCGTCCAGCGCAACCACCGCCGCCACCCTGGCCGGACGGACCCCCGCATACTGGCAGGCCACGTTGCCGCCCATGCTGTGCCCCACCAGCCGGGCCGGCTCATCCCCGGCACAAGCCTCCAGGATGAAATCCAGATCGGCCAGGTAGTCGGGAAACCAGTACGCATCTCCCCGCCATTCGGTCTGCCCGAAGCCCCGCCAGTCCGGGGCGATCACGTGCCAGCCGGAGTGCAGGTGGTCGACGACGAACTGGAACGAGGCCGACACGTCCATCCAGCCATGCAGCATGAACACCACCGGCGCACCCGGCTCCCCCCATTCGCGGAGGTGATAACGCAGGCCGCGCACAGACAGGAAGCGACTTCTCGACGGGGTCATCCGCGCAAGTGTAACAGACCCTTGCCCCGCCCCGCCTCCGATGGTAAGGTGCGCGCCGTCGTGTGGGAGAGTGTTCGCGTGGAGATTCAGCCGCGAACCGCCGAAGGCGCAACCCCCGGAACCGCTCAGGCAAAAGGACCGCCGACGAAACAACAATCTGGAGAGTGATGCCGCCCGCCCAACGTGCGTCGGCCGCATCCACCGAAGGGGCACGCAGCCCTCCGCGAGGAGCCTGCAATCTCTCAGGTACAAAGGACAGATGGGGCCGAGGCGATTTCATGTCGCCTCGGCCCCTTTGCTTTTCTACACTTGAACGATTGCTGCGGAGAGCCCCATGGCCCAACAGACCCCCCTTTACGCCACCCACGTCGCCGCCGGCGCCCGCATGGTGGACTTCGCCGGCTGGGATATGCCGGTCAATTACGGCTCCCAGATCGAGGAGCACCATGCCGTGCGCCGTGACGCCGGCATGTTCGACGTGTCCCACATGCTCGCCCTGGACCTCGAAGGCGCTGGCGCCAAGGCCTTCCTGCGCGGCTTGGTGGCCAACGACGTGGCCAGGCTGAGCGAGCCGGGCAAGGCCCTGTACTCCTGCATGCTCAATGCACAGGGCGGCGTCATCGACGACCTGATCATCTACTACCTGTCCGACACGTCCTACCGCATCGTCGTCAACGCCGGCACCGCCGACAAGGACGTGGCCTGGATGCAGGCCCGCCTCGCCGCCAGCGGCCTGGTCGCCACCCTGGCCGTACGCCGTGATCTGGCCATGATCGCCGTGCAGGGCCCCAACGCCCGCAGCAAGACCTGGGCCGCCCTGCCCGGCTCGGAAGCCGCCTCGGCCGGTCTCAAGGTATTCCAGGCGGCCGCCTGGGGCGATGTCTTCATCGCCCGCACTGGCTACACCGGCGAGGACGGCTTCGAGCTGACCCTGCCCGTCGACCAGGCCGCAAGCACCTGGGCTGCCCTGGTCGCCGCCGGCGTCAAGCCCTGCGGCCTGGGCGCCCGCGACACCCTGCGCCTGGAAGCCGGCATGGCCCTCTACGGCAACGACATGGACGACAGCGTGTCCCCCCTCGACGCAGGCCTGGCATGGACGGTGGACTTCAAGGACGAAAGCCGCGACTTTGTCGGCAAGGCGGCTCTCGTCGCCAACGGCGCCAGCAAGCAGGTTCTCGGCCTGGTCCTGGAGGACAAAGGCATCCTGCGCTCCCACCAGCAGGTCTTCACCGCGGCCGGCGAAGGCGAAACCACCAGCGGCACTTTCTCGCCGACCCTGGAAAAGTCCATCGCCCTCGCCCGCCTGCCCCTCGGTGTCGCCGCCGGCGACGCCGTCGAGGTGGACATCCGCGGCAAGCGCCTCAAGGCCCGGGTCGTCAAACCGCCTTTCGCCCGTAACGGCAAGGCCATGATCTGAAACCAGAATCCCCTCTTCAACGACTTGAACAAGGAACCGCAATGAGCAACCCCACCGATCTGCGCTACACCGCCTCCCACGAATGGATCCGTGTCGAAGCTGACGGCACCCTCACCATCGGCATCACCGACCACGCCCAGGAAGCCCTTGGCGACGTGGTCTTCCTCGAGCTGCCGGAAGCCGGCCGCGTGGTGGCCAAGGAAGAAGCCATTGCCGTGATCGAATCCGTCAAGGCGGCCTCCGACATCTACGCCCCTGTGGCCGGCGAGATCATCGCCGCCAACGATGCCGCCGTGGATGCCCCCGAGTCCGTGAATGCCGACGCCTACGCCGCCTGGCTGTTCAAGATCAAGCCCGCCAACGCCGCCGATGTCGACACCCTGCTCGACGCCGCCGGCTACGAAGCCACCCTGGGCTGACCACCAACGCCCTAGCGCGGGGGCACCGGCCTCGGTGCCCGCCTGCGCCCCCCTGCTTCCCCCGCAGTAAACCAACCCGAGTTTTTCCCATGTCGAAGACCCTTCTCTCCGCCCCGCTCGCCACGCTCGAACAGGGCGACGACTTCATCCGCCGCCACCTGGGCCCCTGTGCCAACGAGCTGCCGGGCATGCTGGCCGCGGTCGGTGTCGATTCCCTCGAGACCCTGATCGGCCAGACCGTGCCTGCCGGCATCCGCCTGCCCGCGCCGCTGGCCCTCGGCGAGCCGACCGCCGAGCACGTGGCCCTGGCCCGCCTCAAGGCCATCGCCGGCAAGAACGTGCTGAAGAAGTCCCTGATCGGCATGGGCTACTACGACACCATCACGCCCAAGGTCATCCTGCGCAACGTGATGGAAAACCCGGGCTGGTACACCGCTTACACCCCCTATCAGGCGGAGATCGCCCAGGGCCGCCTGGAAGCCCTGCTGAACTTCCAGCAGATGGTCATCGACCTTACCGGCCTCGAGCTGGCCAATGCATCCCTGCTGGACGAGGCCACCGCAGCCGCCGAAGCCATGGCGATGGCCCGCCGCATCTCCCGGGTCAAGGGCCAGGGCTTCTTCGTCGATGAGGCCGTGTTCCCCCAGACCCTCGACGTGATGCGCACCCGCGCCGGCCATTTCGGCTTTGAACTGATCGTCGGCCCGGCTGCCGACGCGGCCCGGCACGACGTGTTCGGCGCCCTGCTGCAGTACCCCAACGAACGTGGTGAAGTCACCGACCTCTCCGGAGCCATCGCCGGCCTCAAGGCCAAGGGCGCCGTGGTGGCCGTCGCCTCCGACCTGCTGGCCCTGGTGTTGCTCAAGTCTCCGGGTGAGCTGGGTGCCGACATCGCCCTCGGCTCCGCCCAGCGCTTCGGCGTCCCCCTGGGGTTCGGCGGCCCCCACGCGGCCTTCTTCGCCACCCGCGAGGCCCATGTCCGCTCCATGCCCGGCCGCATCATCGGCGTCTCCAAGGACACCCGTGGCAAGACCGCCCTGCGCATGAGCCTGCAGACCCGCGAGCAGCACATCCGCCGCGAGAAGGCCAACTCCAACATCTGTACGTCCCAGGTCCTGCTCGCGAACATGGCCGGCATGTACGCGGTGTGGCACGGCCCCGAAGGCCTGCGCACCATCGCCGCACGCATCCATCGCCTGACCGCCACCCTCGCCGAAGGCCTCAGGCAGGCCGGCTTTGCGCTGGCCGCCGAAGTGTTCTTCGACACCCTGCAAGTCAGCACCGCCGGGCAGACCGCCTCGATCTACGCCAAGGCCCAGGCTGCAGGCTACAACCTGCGCCACGTGGACGGCAGGGCGCTGGGGATCTCCCTCGATGAGAAGAGCACCGCCGCCGACGTGGCCGCCCTGCTCCAGGCCTTCGGCGCCACCGCCGACGTGGCCGCCCTCGACGCCACCGTCGCCGCCCGTGGCGGCAACCTGCCGGACAGCCTGCTGCGCGCGGACGCCATCCTGGCCCACCCGGTGTTCAACACCCACCACACCGAGCACGAGATGCTGCGCTACCTCAAGCGCCTGCAGAACCGTGACCTGGCGCTGGATCACTCGATGATCTCCCTGGGCTCCTGCACCATGAAGCTCAACGCCACCAGCGAGATGATCCCGGTGACCTGGCCCGAGTTCGCCGACATCCACCCCTTTGCGCCCGCCGATCAGACCACCGGCTACATCGAGATGATCGAAGGCCTCGCCACCCAGTTGCGCGAGATCACCGGCTTCGACGCCATCTGCATGCAGCCCAACTCCGGCGCCCAGGGCGAGTACGCCGGCCTGGTGGCCATCCTGCGCTACCACGCCTCCCGCGGCGAGCATCACCGCAAGGTCTGCCTGATTCCGAAGTCCGCCCACGGCACCAACCCGGCCACCGCCCAGATGTGCGGCATGGACGTGGTGGTGGTCAACTGCGACGACAACGGCAACGTGGACCTGGGCGACCTGAAGGCCAAGGCCGAGCAGCACGCCGACAAGCTGGCCGCGCTGATGATCACCTACCCGTCCACCCACGGCGTGTTCGAGGAAGCCATCCGCGAGATCTGCGCCACCGTGCACCAGTACGGCGGCCAGGTGTACATGGACGGTGCCAACATGAACGCCCAGGTTGGTCTCACTTCACCCGCCACCATCGGCGCCGACGTGAGCCACATGAACCTGCACAAGACCTTCTGCATTCCTCACGGCGGTGGTGGTCCGGGCATGGGCCCGATCGGCCTCAAGGCTCACCTGGCGCCCTTCATGGCTGACCACGTGGTCGCCCCCACCGGTCGCGAGGATCGCCCCAACGCCGGCCAGGGCGCGGTGTCTGCGGCCCAGTTCGGCTCCGCCAGCATCCTGCCCATCTCGTGGATGTACATCACCATGATGGGCGGCCGCGGGCTCAAGCGCGCCACCGAGGTGGCCATCCTCAACGCCAACTACGTGGCGAGCCGGCTCAAGGACCACTACCCTGTGCTGTACACCGGCAGCCAGGGGCGCGTCGCCCACGAGTGCATCCTCGACATCCGCCCGATCAAGGCCGCCACCGGCATCTCCGAGGTGGATATCGCCAAGCGCCTGATGGACTACGGCTTCCACGCGCCCACCATGTCCTTCCCGGTGGCAGGCACGATCATGGTCGAGCCCACCGAATCGGAAGACAAGGGCGAGCTGGACCGCTTCATCGACGCCATGGTGAGCATCCGCAACGAGATCCGTGCCATCGAAGAGGGCCGCCTGCCCGCCGAGAACAACCCGCTGAAGAACGCGCCCCACACCCAGGCCGATTTCCTGGGCGACTGGGACCGTCCCTACTCCAGGACGGAAGCCGTCTTTCCCCTTCCCTGGGTGGGCGACAACAAGTTCTGGCCGAGCGTGAACCGCATCGACGACGTGTACGGGGATCGCAACCTGTTCTGTGCCTGCGTCCCGATGGACGAGCTGGCCTGACCTGAATGCGGCGCGGCCCGACCGGGTCGCGCCCGCTCAGCGGGCCAGCAAGGCCTTCAGATGGCTGACGGGAATGGCGTAGGAAATGCGGGAGGGGTTGATCACTGCGTTCTGACGGATTCCATTCACGAGGACCATGTTCAGCACCCCCACCACCTCACCGGTCGCGGTGTCATACACGGGGCTGCCGCTATTGCCCGGATAGGACACGACATCCAGCTGCAGCACATCGAAACGCGCCCCGGCCGCCAGGCGATGGATCGTCGAGGAGTCCAGCTGGGCGGAGGAATTCAACGGCAAGCCCGCCGGGACCGAGGCCGAAATGATGCCCTTGTGCGTGGCAGGGATGACGCCCAGCGTCGCCCCCAGGGGAAAGCCGGTCAGGGCAATCTCCAGCCCATCCGGCGTGCTGTTCGAATCGGACAGCACCAGGGGTGGCAGGGCCGGCCCCGCGATCCACATGACCGCAAGATCGTGCTCCATGTCACGCACCTCGCGCTCGACTGCACGCACACTTACTCGCCCCACCCCGGGCAGGACGACGACAATGCGTTCGTTGGGGGAGCGCTGCTCCGAACCACTCGCCAGCACATGGACATTGGTCGCCACCTGGTTCCCGTCTCCGACGACGAAGCCGGTGCCCAGAAAGCGGAACTGGGGACTGCGCGTCGGCAGGAAGGTCCCCACCGCGACAATGGAGCGTTTCACCGACGCCACGGTACTGACCAGATCGGCCAGGACCGGCAGCGGGGCCAGCAGTCCCGCAGCCAGTGCGGCCATCAAACCCCGTCGGAGGCCGCTGACCTGTCCGCTCACCGGCCCGCAGTCCGGATCGCCTGAATCATCGGAGAGGCCGCCACCACGCTCGGGTCAAACGGGTGCTCATTACGCTGGAAGAAATCGAGGATCCGGCGAACATAATTCTGGGTCTCCTTGTAGGGAGGCACACCCCGATAACGATCCACCGCCCCTTCACCGGCGTTGTAGCCGGCCACCGCCAGGGCCACATTGCCTTGGTAATAGGCCAGTAGCCAGCGCAGGTAGGCCAGGCCACCCTTGATGTTCTGCACCGGATCGTAGCTGTCCCTGACATTGAAGCGAAGCGCGGTTTCAGGGATCAGCTGCATCACCCCCATGGCGTTCTTGGGAGAGGTGGCGTTCGGATCGAAGTTCGACTCGGTCGTTGCGATGGCCAAAGCCAGACGCGGCTCGATGGAAAAACGCGGCGCCAGCGTAGTGATGAGTTGAACCAGCTTCTTCTTCTGCTCAGGCAGCGAGGCGAGGTACTTCTGGGTGTCCCAGCTGTCCCTGGCCGAGAATGCCCAGCCTGCGGTGCGGGCCTGCAGGCAATCGGGCGCGGCACCGGTATAACCGCCCACGAACCGGCGCGCCTTCTCCGCCTCGCCATGGCCCTTGAACAACGCCATCTCGAAGAGGGTCGCCGCATAGGCGTCGTCCCGCTGCACGCCACGGCCGTTGGCGTACATCCAGCCAAGGTTGTACATCGCCTCGGCACTGCCGGCCCGGGCCGCATCGCAATAAAGATCGGCAGCGAGCTCCAGGTCACGGGGAACGCCCTCGCCATGCTCGTAGGCGAGCGCCTGCTCGACGAGCTGGCGAACCTCCTGGGCTCGTGACTCATCCTGACTTGCCAGCCCGGGCCTTGCCACCAGGGCAAGACCCGCAGCCAGCACGGCAAGAAGTGCGCGTCTCCGCATGGCCCGAAACCCTGATGCCCCGATCAGAGCCGCCAGACCCGGGCGCCGGCCGCTTCGATGGCCGACGGATCGTAGAAGCTCTTGACGTCGGTGAAGACACCGCTGGGCAGCAGCTTTTCGCAGATCCGCCCCACACCCATGTCGGAATACTCCTTGTGGGCGACGGCGGCGACCACGGCGGCCGAACGCGGCAGGGCATCCCAGGCGGTAAGGCCCACACCATACTCATGTTCGGCCTCGGCAGACTCGGCCACCGGATCGTGCACATGCACCGTGCACCCGAAGCTCTGCAGCTCACGGATCACATCGATGACCTTGCTGTTGCGCAGGTCGGGGCAGTTCTCCTTGAAGGTCAGGCCCAGCACGATCACATCGGCGCCCTTGATGTTGTGTCCGGCGCTGATCATCTCCTTGACCGTCTGCTCGGCCACGTACTTGCCCATGCTGTCGTTGATGCGACGGCCGGCCAGGATGACCTGGGGGTGATAGCCCAGCATGTCGGCCTTGTGGGTCAGGTAGTAGGGATCGACGCCGATGCAATGGCCGCCGACCAGGCCCGGACGGAAGGGCAGGAAGTTCCACTTGGTGCCCGCCGCCTTGAGCACTTCCAGGGTGTCGATGCCGATCTTGTGGAAAATCACGGAGAGCTCGTTCATCAGCGCGATGTTCAGGTCCCGCTGGGTGTTCTCGATGACCTTGGCAGCCTCCGCCACCTTGATCGAGCTGGCCGGATAGACCCCGGCGGTGATGACCGAACCGTACACCTCGGCAACCGTCTTCAGGGTTTCCGGGGTATCACCGGAAACCACCTTGACGATCTTGGTCACGGTGCGTTCCTTGTCGCCCGGATTGATCCGCTCGGGCGAGTAGCCGACGTTGAAATCCTGCTTCCACTTGAGTCCGGAAAACTTCTCCAGGATGGGGATGCACACCTCCTCGGTGGCACCGGGATACACCGTCGATTCATAGACAACGATGGCACCCCGCTTGAGGTGCTTGCCGACGCTCTCGGAGGACTTCACCAGCGGGGTGAAGTCCGGCTGATGGGCATCATCCACCGGGGTTGGTACCGCGACGATGATGAAATCAGCTTCGGAGATGATCTTCGGATCGGTGCTGCAGGTCAGGTGCACTGCCGCCTTGAGATCCTCGGTGCTGACTTCACCGGTCGGATCCACGTGGCGCCCGTAGGCTGCAACCTTGTCCGCGGAGAGGTCAAAGCCAACGGTTTTCATCTTCTTGCCGAATTCAACGGCAAGGGGCAGCCCCACGTATCCGAGGCCGATGACTGCAATGGTGGTCATGAACTGTTCCTGAAGAAAATAACTTGAATCGATCGATTTATTTAGAGAGAGCTGAGCAGCTGCTCCATCTCCTTGCGTGCCGGGGTATTGTCCGGGACGGCCTTCAAACCAGACTCCAGCGTCTTGCGGGCGCCGTCCTTGTCGCCGGTCTTGATCAGGGCCTTGGCGAGGTTCAGGCGCAGCTGGGGCAGGTTCGGGCCGAGGCCGACAGCCTTCTTGAGCGTCTCCACCCCCTTCGCCGTCTCACCCGCGTCCATCTGGAGGACGCCCATCGTGTCGAGGACGACGGGGCTGTTCGGTGCCAGTGCAGCGGCCTGCTGGGCGACGGAGAGGGCGCTCTTGTCGTTGAGCTTGCCCAGCGCCCACGCCAGGTTGTTCAGCAACATCGCGTTCTTCGGTGCCACCTCGAGCATCTGGCGATACTGCTGGACGGCCGAGTCGTATTTCTTCTCGGCAAGGGCACGCTCAGCCAGATAGGTCCGTACGGTCAGGTCCTTCGGGTTGGCACGCAGCCAGTCGGCGATCAGCTTGGCGGCCTCCTGGGTCTGGCCTGCCACAAGGCGCGCATTGTGGAGACGCACCAGGGGCTGGACACTCTTGTCGCGTTTGTAGGCTTCCTCGAAGGCGGCAACTGCCTCGAGGGGCTTCTTCAGGGAGGTCTGCACCTCGCCCTCGAGCATGTAGCCGACCGGCGAGTCCTTGCGCTGACGCTGCACCTCCCGGACCTGGGCGACCGCGGCATCCCCCCGGTTGGTGGTGGCCAGCACGGCAATCAGGCGCTGCTGCGCATCAAGGGCATCGGGCTTGATCGCCAAGGCCTTGCGCAGGTTCTGCTCGGCAGAGGAAAGATCTTTGCCGGCGGTGTAGATGTCAGCCAGCGCAATCAGCGGAACGATCGAGTTGGGGACGCGCGTCGCAAGCTTGCCGTAGGTGCTCTGGGCCTGCTGCATCTCGCCTGCGGCAACCTGGGCACGGCCCAGCAGGTCGAGCACGGTGGGATCCTCCGGAGCCGCCGCGGCGGCCTCCTGGGCCAGGGTCAGCGCGCGCTTGGTCTCGCCGGACTGAGCGAGCATGCGGACCAGCGCCATGCGCACGGGCAGCGCCCCGGGATTGGCCGTCAGCCCCTTCTCGAGCACGGCCTGCACATCCTTCACCTGGGTGCCCGTCATGGCCAGGAATTCGGCGTACTGCAGGTAGCCCTGGGGATTGTTCGGGTTCTTCTCGATGAAGGTCTCGAAACGCTTGCGGGCGCTGTCCAGCTGCTTGGCCTGGATGTCGAGGCGCGCAAGATTGCTGACCGCCGGTAGGAAGTCGGCCTTCAGCTCAAGGGCCTTCTCGAAGGCCTGGCGGGCGCCGGCCGTGTCCTTGGTGGCCAGCAGCACCCCACCCTTCATGTTGAAGGTGATCGGGTCCTTCGGCTTCTTCTTCTCCAGCACCTGAACGGCGGCCATGGCCTTTGCCGTCTCGTTGCGGCGGAGATGCGCCATGATCAAGGTGATGTCCGCCTGGATGTTGTCGGCGTCGAGCGCCGAAGCGGCCTCCAGATCCTGGAAGGCCTGATCGGCCTCGCCGCCAGCCAGCCGGGTGAGGCCAAGGCGGGTGCGATAGCCGGCATTGCCGGGATCGCCCTTGGTGGCGCGGCTGAAGTACTCCTCGGAACGCTTGAAATCGCCGTTCATGGCATACACCTGGCCCGCCAGGCTCAACACGGAGACGTCGTCGGTGTTGTCCTTGAGCAAGGGTTGCAGGCTTTCGAGTGCCCGCCCGGGATCACGCAGCCCCAGATAGGACGACACCAGCAGGCGGCGTGCGTAGATCTGGTTCGGCACCTTGGCCAGCACCTTGTTGAGGTTCTCCTGGGCCTGCACAAAGTCATTGCGCTGGAGCTGGAGGGCCGAGACCATCATCAGCGAGGGAACGTGATCGGGCGCCACGCGCAGCACCTGGAGGATCGCATCGTAGGCCTCCTTGTTCTTGCCCCGCTTGAAGTCCACGAAGGCCTGCAGGTAAAGGGCCAGCGGATGGTTGCCAACCGCCTTGCGCAGGGCTGCAATCTTGGTCTGGGCATCGTCAAGCTTGTTCAGGCGGACGAGCAGCGAAACCACGCTCTGATACGCAGCGATGTCGGTGGGACGCGCGGCGATGACCGCCTCGAAAGCGGCGATGGCTTCCTGTGGGCGCCCCTTGAGCAGCAGCAGATCGCCGCGCAGGCCATGGGCCTCGGGCAGCTTGGAATCGGTCTTGAGGATATCGTCGATGTCCGCAAGCGCACCATCGAAATCCTTGTCGACGGCCTTCAGGCGGGCCAGGCCGACACGTGCGGGCGCATAGTCCGCGGAAGCCTTCAGTGCAGCCTGAAACTCTTCCTGCGCAGGCTGGCGCTTGCCCTGCACCAGTTGGGCAAAGCCCTTGGAAGTCAGCAGGCCGGCCTTGGCTTCGGAGGTAACCAGCTTTTCGGTCGACAGCTCGACGATGACGCGCTGCCCCTGACCGGAGTTGAGGAGCGCCTGGGCCAGCGCAGGCACCACCAGATCCGGCTTGAAGCCGGCATCGTTGGCCCTCACCAGCTCCTTCTCGGCACTGGCGTAGTCGCCCTGCTCCATGTAGACCTTGCCCAGCAGGTATCTGGCTTCGGCAAGGTTGGGATTCTTCTGCAGGGCATTCTTCAACTGGATGGAGGCGGCGCTCCGATCCTCCTTGGCCATGTAATCCTTGGCCGAAGCAATCATGGACTCAGGATTTTCGCTACAGGCTGCCAGCAGAAGGGCAAATAGGGTACTGACTGCAGTATTTCGCAGCCTGTTACGTTTGGTCTGGGAACGCATCTGCATGGATCCTTGAATCACGTTGAAATTTCTTTCTTCAGTCCGAAGCGGTTCATCAAATCGTAGAGGGTCGGCCGGCTGATGCCGAGGACCTCGGCAGCCCGCGCGACATTGCCATTGACCCGCGCCATGACCCGCACCACAGCCCGCCGCTCAGCCTCTTCCCGCACCACGCGCAGGTTGAGCGCCTCAAGGGCTTCGGTCTCGCCTTCCGGACCCACTCCCACATCCTCGGCAGTGATGCAGTTGCCGTCGGCCATGATGACCGAACGCTTGATGGCGTTCTCCAGCTCGCGGATGTTCCCGGGCCAGCGATGGGTCTCGATGGCCTGGACCGCATCGTCGGTCAGGGACAGCGAACCCCGCCCATGGAGTGCGGCGAAACGCTGCACGAAAGCATGGGCGAGCAGCACCGCGTCGCCATCCCGATCCCGCAGTGCGGGAATATCCACCACGATCTCGGCCAGCCGGTAATAGAGGTCTTCACGGAAGCGGCCTGCCTGGATCAGCCCCTTCACGTCCTGGTGAGTGGCACAGACGATCCGCACATCGACCGGGATCTCCTCGCGACCACCGATCCGCTCGATGACCCGCTCCTGCAGGAAGCGCAGCAGCTTGGCCTGCAGCGGCATCGGCAGGTCGCCGATTTCATCGAGGAACAAGGTCCCCTTGTTGGCGACCTCGATCTTGCCGAGGGTCTGTTTCACAGCGCCCGTAAAAGCCCCCTTCTCGTAACCGAAGAGTTCGCTTTCAAGGAGGTTCTCCGGGATGGCCGCACAGTTGATGGCAACGAAACGCTCGTTGCGGCGGGGTGACAGCTCGTGCAGGCCACGGGCAAGCACCTCCTTGCCGGTACCGCTCTCGCCGAGCAGCATCACGGTGACATTGGCCGAGGCCACCCGCTCGATCAGGCGGCAGACCTTGAGCATCCCCGCATCCCGCGTGATGACGCCGGACAGCGCGCTGCCCTGCTGGATCTTCAGGCGACGGTTGTCCTGCTGCAGGTCGTACATCCGCAGCGCCCGGTCAAGGGTCAGGGCCAGGAGTTCGGGCTCGAAGGGCTTGGCGAAGAAGTCGTAGGCGCCCATGCCCACCGCGCGCACCGCGTTCTCCCTGTCATGCTGACCGGTGAGCACGACCACCTTGGTGTCCGGCGCAAGGGCGAGGATCTCGCCCAGCAGACGGAAGCCTTCGGTCACGTCGTCGGGCGCCGGCGGAAGGCCCAGATCCATGGTCACCACGGCCGGTTCATGACGGCGCAACTGGGCAATGGCCTCTTCCCGGTTGTTCGCCACTACGGTCTCGAACTGATCGAAGGCCCAGCGCATCTGCTTCTGCAATGCGGGGTCGTCCTCGACGATCAGTAATGTCCTGCGTTTTTCAGTCATATTTCTAGTTTGCCACCGCTTCGTTACCGCTGCTCCTGACGGTCTCGGCAATGGGCAAGCGAATGTCAAAGCGGGACCCTGATCCGACCTCGCTATGCACCGTAAGGCTGCCTCCCAGCTCCCGCACATACTGCTGCGATTCGTAGGCTCCTATCCCCATGCCACTTGCCTTGGTTGTCTGGAAAGGCTTGAACAACTGCTCCCTGATGAATGCGGCAGACATGCCCGACCCGGTATCACGCACCGTGATGCAGGCCTGCTTACCCTCCTGGGATAGTTCGACCGACACACTACCATGCTCGGAAGTGGCGTCGAGGGCATTTTGCACGATATGTCCGAGGATACGCTCAAGTCGTTCCGCATGGGCAAGCACCGAAGCCTCGGGCGCCCCGTCCATGAAACTCAGCCGGGGATGGAACATCCGCTTGGACTGCACGATATGCTCGATCAGGCCCTTGAGCGCCACCGGCTTGCGCTGATTGATCGGAGTCTTCTCCATCAACTGGGCCATCAGTCCGCGCATGCGCTCCTCCACATGACGCACCGTATCGAGCATGTCGGCCTGGAACTCCGGATTGTTCTTGTGGCGCTCCGCATTGCGCAACATCAGGGACATCTGCGCGACCAGATTTTTCAGATCGTGCACCACGAAGGCGGACATCCGGTTGAAGGCATCGAACTTGCGGGCCTCGATCAGGGCCTCCGTCGCCTGCATTCTTGCGAAATAACTGGCGGCCTGCCGGCCCGCCGTCTTGAGCAGGTCGAGAACCTCCCAGTTCACATCCACCGGGGTCCTCGGCGTCAGAAGAATCACAAACCCCACGAGGACACCCGACGAGATGAGGGGCACGATCAACCACATGTCAGCGATCTCGGAGGCCCAGGCGGGCACGCCGGCCTCCCCGCCCTGGGAGCCTCCGCTGCGCACCTGCTCCAGATTGACGACCCACTCCCGCTCCTTGAGAAAGCGGCAGAACTCGGAGTCCTCCTGCTCGACGACCCCGCTGTGGGGCATGTTGAGGCGCGCCTGCTGGTTGAAGTCGCCATCCGCCCCTCGCAACCAGACACCGCCGCCGGGGCTCTCCACCAGATCCGACAGGGCCTTGACCACCGACTCACCAAGACTGGAGCCATCCCCGGCAACAGACAGGGCCTGGGTCACGCCGAGCCACTCCGTACGGTAGTCATACCGGTAGGCGAAGAAATGCTTGGCCAGCAGCACACGCAAGCGGGCCCGGAAGGCACCCGAAAAGGCCAGCACCCCCAGCAGCAGGGCGCCCCCGAAGAGCAGCACCAGCTGCATGGCCTCGCCCCACTCGCCACCGAAGTAGCGCATGTAGTAGCCCGCCCCCGCGATCAGCAGCAGGTAGAGGCCCGACGCCGCGAGGGCCGTCGAATGGAAGACCACATGGCGGGACACCGAAATCCGGAAGGTCCATTCAGGATTCCGGGAAGCCGAGATCGCCACCAGCGGAATGGTGAGGGAATGAACGAAACCGCGGACGCTCCACACGACTGGATCCAGACGACTGAACATCAAGGCATCCGCGAACATATAAACGTCGAACGCGAATAAGCCACCGAGCGCCAGGGCAACCGGCTTGCCGCCCCAGCGGGAGCGCTCCGGGATGGAGCGGTAGAAGAACTCGAGCAGGACCAGCCCGTAGACGGCCGTGAACAACGAAGTTCCTGCCCAGGTCCGCAGCGGCGTGCCATAGACCGGGAGCCCGAGGGACATGCACAGCACACCAAAGGCTGCCAGCGAAACCACCGCCATCGTGACCAGACGAGGCCATTGGGGTACCGTGGTGCTCTCCCCCAGCATCGAGGGCTGACGCAGGAGCGCCACCAGGAAAGCGAACCAGCCGCCCATGCGGAGGACGTCCAGCAGATTGGCCAGTTGAAACAGCCAGGCCCACCCCAGGACCGCAAAAGCCCAGTTCAGGGCTGCCCAGGCAGCACTGATGCCTACAGCAACAATCAGGAAGCCGCCACGGGAGCCTTGTTTCCAGGCGAGTCCCAGGTAGATGCCGAACAAGGCGTGGGCAACCGCGGCAGCGGCATAGCTCCACACGGGAACTTGCGAGAAAGTGGATTCCATCGGGCCTCGGTCAACGAACAAAGACGCTCCCGACCCAGTCGGGAGCGTCCGGCATCACTTCAGGATTCGAAGAGCGGCCGGGTCAGTGCGCCCCATCACCGGTCAGCACGACCCGCACGGTCTCGAAGAGGACCACGGTATCGAGGAACAGCGTGTGGTTCTTGACGTAGTACAGATCGTACTGCAGCTTGTTGATCGCATCATCCACCGAGGAGCCGTACTGGTAACGAACCTGGGCCCAGCCGGTCACTCCGGGCTTGACGCAGTGGCGGACGGCATAGAACGGAATGTCACGGGTCAGCTGATCGACAAAGAAGGGGCGCTCCGGGCGCGGGCCCACCAGGCTCATGTCGCCCTTCAGCACATTGAACAGCTGTGGCAACTCGTCGATACGGACCTTGCGGATGAAGCGGCCGATCCGGGTCACGCGATCATCGTTGGCCGCCGCCCAGCGGGGCTTGCCATCACGCTCGGCGTCGCGACGCATGCTGCGGAACTTGGTCACCTTGAAGAGGCGCCCACCCAGCCCGACGCGCTCCTGGCGGTAGAAGACCGGCGCACCGTCCTCGATGGCGATCATGATCGCGGCCAGGATCATGACCGGCGTTGCGAGCACCAGCAGGATCAGGGACACCACGATATCGAAGACGCGCTTGACGAGGGTGCGTCCCCAGCCCTGGCGAAAGCCCTCGCCGTAAATCAGCCAGCTCGCCCTCAGTGAGTCGATGCGCACCTGGCCCCGCACCCGCTCGAAGAAACTGGACAGGTCGAGCACCTTGATGCCGGCCATCTTGCAGTCGAGCAGCTCCCTCAGGGGAATCACCCCACCGCGCCGCTCTTTCAGGGCAACGATGATTTCATTGACGCGCAGATGATTCGCCGCCGCGAGCAGGTTGCCATCGAAATGCACGACGCGCTTCGGATCGACACGCACATCCTCGCCCGGTCCGGCCGGGTAGAAACCCACCACCTGGAGGCTGCTGTTTGCCGGATGCGTCAGCGCATGCTCCACCGCCACGGCATCCGCGCCGGTGCCAATCACCATGATACGTTTAACCAACACTCCCGCTCCCACACGCCTGACGGCAAATCCACGAACTGCAACGACGAACCCGAGAAGCACCACCACATTGATTTCCACCGCATCGTGGGCAAACTCCCCCCACGGAAGGACCTGGAAAATACCGTAGGCAACGGGAATGCTGAGCGCGATGGACATGGCCACCCGCATCAAGGTATCGCGGAAGTTACCACCAAATCCCGTCCGATAGAGCCCGAGCGCACCATTAAGGATCATCATCGTGACCGCAAAGGCCATCGCCGACGGCACCACCGCCGCCACCAGATCGGCATCCAGCTTGCTCTGCAGGCCGAAAACCACCATCACCGCGACGAACAGCAGGAACGCATCGAAAAGCACCTGCAGCACGGTGTTCGACGGAACGTAATGATTGAACAGTTTTAGCATCTCGAGCTCCAGTCGCCCTGTCGGGACGACGACCCATGCGACCTGAATGACCGGAAGAGCCGCAAATTATGCAACCCCGTGAAAATTTAGTGAATTCCCCATGAAGATCGAATGACGACCCTGTGCAGAAGACCCACCCGACTTGCCAAATGCGTGAGAAATCGTATGAATGCACGATAGCGCGAAGCTGCCCTGGCGCCCGTGATCCCCGTCACGCATAAAAAATATTTCACTAGTCACAGCAGAACACCGCAAGGGTCGGAGCGGACCGCCGCTCCGACCCGGCATTCATAGCTCGACCTGCGTCCCGAACTCCACCACCCGGTTGGCTGGAATGCAGAAGAAATCTGCCGCGCTGTGCGCATTGCGGAACATCAGGATGAACAGGCGCTCACGCCACAGCCCAAGGGACGAACTGGCCTTGGGAATGAGGGTTTCACGCCCCAGAAAGAAGGACGACTCCATCAGCTCGAAGGGCAGGCCCTGGCTCTCGCACATGGCCAGGGCCGCGGGGATGTCCGGATCGTCCTTGAAACCGTAACGGACGAAAACCCGGAAGAAGCCGAAATCAAGCTCCTCCACCCTCACCCGTTCCCCCACCGGCACATAGGGCACGTCGTCGGTGATCACATTGACCAGCACCACCCGTGCATGCAGCACCTTGTTGTGCAGCAGGTTGTGCAACAGGGCGCGCGGGACGCCGTCTGGCGCGGTGGTCATGAACACGCCCGTGCCAGGCACCCGGATCGGGGGATCATGGAACATCGACTGGATGAACAGGTCGAGAGGCATTGTGTCGATGCGCATGCGCTCGGCCAATGCCGCCCTGCCCCGCTTCCAGGTCATCAACAGGGTATGGATGGCGAGGCCCAGGGCCAGGGGGAACCATCCCCCATCGAAGATCTTGACCGTATTGGCCGAAAAGAACGCAAAGTCGACGGCAAAGAAGGCCAGCAGGAAGGCCAGGGACGTCCCCAGCCCCCAGTTCCACAGCGTCCGCACCACGAAGAAGGCCAGCACCGTATCGATCATCATCGTCAGCGTCACGGCAATGCCGTAGGCCGAAGCCAGCGCACTGGACGAACGGAAGCCCAGCACAAGGGCCACCACCGAGGCCAGCAGCATCCAGTTCACATTGGGAACGTAAATCTGCCCGACTTCCTTTTCGGAAGTGTGAACCACGTGGATCCGTGGCGAATAACCAAGCTGGACCGCCTGCTTGGTCAGCGAGAAGGCCCCGGAGATGACCGCCTGCGAAGCGATGATGGTGGCCAGGGTGGACATCGCCACCATCGGGTACAGCAGCGGCTCCGGCACCAGCAGGTAGAAGGGGTTCTTCACGGCCTCGGGATTGTCCAGAATCAGGGCGCCCTGCCCGAGGTAATTGAGGTAGAGGGCCGGGAAGACAAAGCCGAACCACGCCATCTTGATCGGTCGGCGACCGAAGTGGCCCATGTCCGCATACAGGGCCTCACCGCCGGTGATGGCGAGCACCACCGCTCCCAGCGCAAGGAAGCCCAGGCCACGGTTGGCCTCGAAGAAAGCAAGCGCGTAGGCCGGGTTGATGGCCCGCAGCACATCGGGATGGCGGAGCACATTGATGCCCCCCAGCACGCCGAGGGTAGCGAACCAGAACAGCATCACCGGCCCGAACACAGCCCCCACCCGCGCCGTGCCCTTGCTCTGGATCAGGAACAGGCCGGTCAGCACGACCAGCGATATCGGCAGCACGTAAGGCTTGAATGCCGGAGTGGCCACCTCCAGCCCCTCGACCGCAGACAGGACCGAGATGGCGGGTGTGATGACCCCGTCGCCATAGAACAACGCGGCCCCGAACAAGCCGACAGCTGCCATCGCGGAAGCCAGGCGGGGCGAACGGGTCGTACGCAGGGCCAGGGACGTGAGGGCCATGATCCCCCCCTCCCCCCTGTTGTCGGCCCGCATGATGAACACGACGTACTTCAACGAAACAACGACGGTAAGGGCCCAGAACACCAGGGACAGCACGCCCAGCACATTGTCTGGCGTCACCGCCAGCCCGTGATGTTCGTTGAAGACTTCCTTCATGGTGTAAAGCGGACTGGTTCCGATATCACCAAACACCACCCCCATCGCGGCGAGGGCGACGGGCAAAACCTGGGTTCGCGAGCACTTATCGTGACCTGCGACACTGTTCGCGGACATTCAACTCTCCTGGAACGATCGGAGCACTATGACAATACGCCGCAACGCGCGGCAACCGGGACAAGAACCCCAAAACGCATCTCCGGCGGCATGCCAGCCGGGGTATCGCCCCGGACGGGTGCGAGATACTACCGCATTGCAGCAAAAGCAGAACGGGAAGCGTGATTCTTCCCCACCTATATTCCTGTCGAATTGCTTACGATAACGCCCGGCACGACACCCGAAGGGATCACGACAAGCCCGGCACCGGAGATCGAGTCAGGTTCTGCTCCAGTGGATCGCCCAACACTCCAGACACGTCGACAGCGCACGCGAATGCCCCTTCCCACTCCGACTCTCCGCCACCTTGCCAGTGTCGCCGCGGCCTACACGCTCAGCGGCCTGCTTGCGCTGCATCTTGCTATCCCGCCCGGCTACGTCTCACCGCTCTATCCGGCCGCCGGCATCGCCCTCGCCGCCGTGCTCAGCTATGGCAGGAAGATCTGGCCGGCCATCCTGACCGGGGCGATCCTCACCAACATCGGCGCGGTGGTGCAGACAGGGCTCGAAGGCTGGGCGCAGATCACGCCCCTGATCGTCGGCATCGGCGCCGTGCTGCAAGCCTCTGCCGGCGCCGCGCTGGCCGAGCGATGGAGCCGCTTTCCCCTCGACACGGCAGGCCCCATCCTGCGCTTCCTGTTCCTGGTCGGGCCCGTCAGCTGCCTCATCGGCGCCAGCTTCGGCACCAGCGCCCTGGTCATATCGGGCGGCCTGCCCCTCTCCGATGCCGGCTTCACCTGGTGGAACTGGTGGGCCGGTGACGCCATAGGAATCCTCATCGCCGCGCCCCTTGCCCTGGCCTTCATCGGGCAGCCCCGCCAGGACTGGGCTCCCCGCCGATTGAGCATCGCCTTGCCGATGCTGGTGGCCCTGCTCATTCTCGCCGCACTCGAGGTCCAGGTCGCGCGCTGGGAGCAGGAGCGCCTGCAGGCCCGTTTCGAACGCGATGCCCATTACCTGTCCAGCATGCTGCGCAAGCGCTTCGAGGACTACACCGGTGTTCTCCAGGCCACCGAGCGGGTCATGGTCGCCGCGCCCGGCATGGGCCAGCAGGGCTTCCAGGAGTTCGCCGCCCCCTGGCTGGCACGCTACGACGGCCTCAAGGCGATTGGCTGGATTCCCCACGTACCCGCCGCCGGGCGCGCCGCCTTCGAAGACGCGGCCAGGGCCGACGCAGCCACGCCCGACTTCATGATCCGCGACCGGGACCGGCACAATGCCCTGCACCCGGCGGCGCCACGCCCCGAGTACTACCCGATCCGCCTCATCGCCCCCCTGGAGAGCAACCGGCGGGCCCTGGGGCTCAACATCCTGTCGGTTCCCAACGCGGTCGACGCCGTCAATCGCAGCCTGGCCAGCGGCAAGGCTGCCAGCACCCGGGCCTTCGAACTGACCCAGGAAACCGAGGGCAAGCTGGGGGTGGTGGTCTATCAACGCACGGCCGGCCCCGCCGCCCAGGAGCCCCCCTCGGGGCCGCCCCAGGGTGTCGCCTTCGTGGCCCTGCGGATCGAGGATGCCGTGCAAAGCGTGCTGCGCCACTATCCGATGCCCGGGATGGTCTACTGCCTGACGGAAAGAGCCCCGGATGCCCCCTTGGGCCACCGCATTGCCGGCCAGGAAAACTGCCCGGCCCCGCAAGAAACAGCCCCCGGTGGCATCGATCCCTGGATAGACAGTTTCGACTTCGCCGGCCGCCGCTGGAGCATCAGCTTCTCGGTCAGCCCCGGTTACAACGCCCTCTACAGGGGCTGGGAGGCCTGGATCCTGCTGGCCATCGGCCTGCTCAGCACCGGCATGCTCGGAGCCTTCCTGCTTTCATCCACCGGGCGTGCCCGACGCATCGAAGACATGGTCCAGCAACGCACCCAGGAGCTGGCCGATGCCACCCGCAAGCTGCGAACCCAGCAAGCCATGCTGACCCACGCTGAGCGGATCGCCCGGCTCGGCAGTTGGGAGGTGGACCCGGTGAGTGGCCGGGGCCACGGCTCCGCCGAATTGTTCACCATCCTCGGCCTCCCCTACCGGGACTGCCTGTCCCTCATCGATCTGAAGAACGCTGCCCACCCCGACGACCAGCAGGCGCTCGAGGAGGCCTTCGAACAGATGGACCGTGGCCAGGCCGCCTCCAGCCTGGACATCCGCGTGCCCTTCGGCGACAGCGCCCTGCCGGAACGCACGGTGCATTTCACCATCGAGGCGGGCGACCGCAGCGACGGCAGCAAGACCCTGCGGGGCACCGCCCAGGACGTGACGGCCAGCCGTGCGGCCGAGGCCCACATCCACTACCTGGCCCACTACGACATGCTCACCGGGCTGCCCAACCGCAGCCTGTGGGCCAGCCGGGCAGAACAGGCCCTGGCCATCGCCCGGCGCAACCACCTGCGCATGGGCGTGCTCTTTCTCGACCTGGACAACTTCAAGAAGATCAACGACACCCTGGGCCACCCTGTCGGCGACCGCCTGCTCGCCGCCGCGGCCCAGCGCCTTGCCCTGTGCCTGCGCGAGGAGGACGTGCTGGCCCGGCTCGGCGGTGACGAGTTCGTGGTGCTGCTGCCGCAGATCCACACCGCCGACGACGCCGCCATCGTTGCCCGCAAGCTTATCGGCAGCCTGACCCGCCCCTTCGACATCGACGGGCAGGAGCTGAGCACCTCCACCAGCATCGGCATTGCCCTGTACCCGGCCAACGGCGCCGACGTGGATATTCTGCTCAAGCACGCGGACACCGCCATGTACGACGCGAAGAGCGCCGGACGCAACGACTTCCGCTTCTTCACCCCGGACATGAACAACCGGGCCTATGCCCGCCTGATGCTCGAGAACGCCCTGCGCCACGCCCTTGAACGCGACGAGCTGGAACTGGATTACCAACCCCAGTGGGCGATGCCCGGGCAGAAGCTGATCGGTGTCGAAGCGCTGGTGCGCTGGAACCACCCGGAACGCGGCCGCATTTCACCCGCCGAGTTCATTCCGCTGGCCGAAGAGACCGGCCTCATCCAGAGTATCGGCGACTGGGTGCTGCATGCCGCCTGCCGGCAGCAGGCCGCCTGGCAGGCCGCCGGGCTTCCGCCCCTGACCATTGCCGTCAACATCTCGGCACTGCAGTTCCGCCGCTCGGACTTTGCCGGGCATGTCCGCCAGGTGTTTGCCGATACCGGGGTATCACCCCGGCACTTCGAGCTGGAGATCACCGAAAGCGCCCTGATGCAGCCCAGCGTCGAGACCGAAGCCCAGTTCGCGAGCCTGCGCAACCTGGGGCTCGGGCTGGCCCTGGATGATTTCGGCACCGGCTACTCCAGCCTGTCCTACCTGAAGCGGCTGCCCCTCACCCGGCTGAAGATCGACCGCTCCTTCGTTCGCGACCTGCCGGGCGATCCGGAGGATGCCGCCATCGCCACCGCCACCCTGTCGATCGCCCGCGACCTGGGCCTCGAAGTCGTGGCCGAGGGCGTCGAGACCGAAGCCCAGCGGGATTTCCTGCTCGAACGCCAGTGCGCCGTGATGCAAGGCTACCTGTTC
This sequence comes from Zoogloea sp., assembly GCA_009026175.1. Lineage (GTDB taxonomy): Bacteria > Pseudomonadota > Gammaproteobacteria > Burkholderiales > Rhodocyclaceae > Zoogloea. The sequence goes on from WBTZ01000008.1 coordinate 58,673, forward strand.
TCCCGTCCCTTGCCGGCCCAGGCCATCACCGAACTGCTGGCCAGCCAGCCGGACGCAGCAGGCTGAGCGCCGCGCCAGGCTCAGGCCGGCGCCTCTCCCCCGCCCACCCGCAGGCGCGCCAGCGCCACGGCGGCGGCGGATGTGCGGTTCTCGACGCCGAGCTTGGCGAACACATGCTCGAGGTGCTTGTTGACCGTGCGCGGGCTGGAGCCGAGGATCTCCCCGATGTCGGGGCTGGTCTTGCCCTTGATCACCCAGTAGAGCACCTCGGCCTCCCGGGCCGTCAGGCGGAAGGCGGCCATCAACCCATCGACCATGGCGGCATCCGACTCCTCGCGCAGGAGCAGCAGCCACTCATCGTCACCAGTACGTTCGTGGAGATTGAAGATGAGCCGCCGGGCGGACTGGTTGATGTGCAGGGGCGGAAACTCCCGCCCTTCGCGGCGCGCCCGCGCAGACTCGTGGGCCCACGCCATCACCGCCGCCGGGGCGATCTCCTCGTGGCCGGGGAAGAAGTCCTGCACCAGCTTGCGGGCCAGCGGCGTCTGCCACACCACCCGCCCGCTGTCGGGGCGGATCGCCAGGGTCGCCTGGCCGACCGCATCGAGGGCGGTGCGTGCCTGCTTCATCAGGCGGGCGCTCTGCATGTGGGCAGCAATGCGGGCCAGAACCTCCTGGGGCCGGATCGGCTTGGTCACGTAGTCGGCCCCCCCGGCGTCAAAGGCCGCCACCACGTGCTCGGTCTCGGTCAGACCGGTCATGAAGACGATGGGGATGTGCCGGGTGGCGAAGTCCGCCTTCATCCGGCGCGCCACCTCGAAACCATCCATGCCCGGCATCATGGCGTCGAGCAGGATCACGTCCGGCAGGCTGTGGCGGGCGCGCTGCAGCGCGCTCTCGCCGTTGGTCGCCACCAGTACCGTATAGCCCGCCTCGTCCAGCGCGTCATGAAGCACCGAGAGGTTCTCGGGAATATCGTCCACGATCAGCACGAGATCGGAGTTGAGCCGGTCGAATTCAGGCATGGGCCGCTTTCTCCAGCAAGGGGGTGATCGCCTCCAGGCGGAAATTGCGGGTCAGGCCGCGCACCTCGGCCACGAAGCGCGCATGGGCAGGGTCTGCCGCCTCGATCTCGTCGAGGCAGGCCAGGATGCCCTTCACGTAGCCCAGTTCAACCTGCCGGCCCAGCGCAGCGAGACGCTCGGCCGGCGGATAGACCAGCCCCTCCGGCAGCACCGGGGGCGGCGGCGCCTGGTCGGCCTCGAGCCAGTCGAGGGCCAGCCGGCGGCCGGTCCACTCGAGCAGCTCGGCCACCTGCACCGGCTTCAGGAAGAAGTCCCCGGCACCGATGCCCAGTCCATTGTCGTCCGAATGGATGCCCCGTTCGTAGGCATTGGCCGAGATGATCGCCACCGGTAGATCCGGATGGCCGCCCGCACGGATCCGCCGCACCGTCTCCCAGCCGTCCATGCCGGGCATGGCCAGATCCATGAAGACCAGGTCCGGATCGAAATCCGCCAGCAGCGCCAGGCACTCGGGCCCCGACGCCGCCTGGGCCAGCACGAAACCGAGGGGCTCGAGCAGGGTGATCAGGAACTCCCGGTCCACCCGCTCGTTGTCCACGATCAGGATGCGCCGCCGCGCGCCCTGGTAGCCCGCCGGATGGCGCCGCGGCAACTCCCGCGCCGCCGCCGCGCCCTGCACCTGGGGCAGGAACAGGCGCACCCGGAAGGTGCTGCCCGCCCCCGGCTCGCTGCGCAGCGTCAGCTCGCCCCCCATCACATCGGCAAACATCCGGCTGATGGTCAGGCCCAGGCCTGCGCCGCCTGCCCCCTGGGCCGAGCTGCCGCGGGAGAAGGGATCGAAGATGCGCTCGACCTCCTCCCAGGAGATCCCCGGCCCGCTGTCCTCGACCTCGAAGGTCGCCATCTCCATGCGATAAGCGACCCGCAGGGCGATATGCCCGCGGGCGGTGAACTTGACTGCATTGCCCAGCAGGTTGATCAGGATCTGACGCATCCGCTTCTCGTCGGCCCGCACGAAGGCCGGCAGCTCGCCGCAGGGTTCGTAGCGGAAAGCCAGCCCCTTGTTGCGGGCCTGCAGCTCGAACATGCCGACGATCTGCTGCAGGAAGTCCCGGAAATCCAGGGCCTTCACGTCGAGCGCCAGCTTGCCGCCCTCGATGCGGGCGATGTCCAGGGTGCCTTCGATCACCGACAGCAGATGGTCACCACTGCGCCGGATCACGTTGATGGCCTGGCGCCGGTGGGGCGGAATCGAATCGTCGCCGTCCAGGATCTGGGCATAGCCGAGAATGCTGTTGAGGGGCGTGCGCAGCTCATGGCTGATCGCCGTGATGTACCTGCTCTTGGCCTGGTTGGCCAGTTCCGCCGCCTGCTTGGCCCGCTGCAGCTGCTCGTCGGTACGCCGGTGGGACTCGATCTCGCGCATCAGCAGGTGGGTCTGGCGATTGGACTCTTCCTGGGCCACCAGGCGGCTCTTGTGGGTCAGCACAAGCCACCACACCACCAGGCCGGCCAGCAGCAGCAAGGCTGCATAGCCTTTCAGGAAGGCCAGCTGCAGGGCGGGGGCGAAGGCCTCGGCGCTGTCGTCCAGCAGGTTGAGGCCGAGGTGGTAAAGCAGCCACACCAGCAGGGCCAGCCCGGGTGCGATGAAGCCCATGAGCAGCAGATAGTGGCCCAGCCCGCTCTCCAGGAAAGGCGTCGCCGATGCCGGCAAGACCCGGCGCAGGGCCGCCGACCACTGGGCCGACAGGCGCGCCTGGGGCTTGCATACATCGTTGCAGCGGGCGTCCAGCGAACAGCACAGGGAGCAGATGTCCCCCTGGTAGGCCGGGCAGCGGGCCAGGTCATCGGACTCGTAGTCCCGCTCGCAGATCACGCAACGGCGCGTTCCCGCCACCGCAGGCCCCGGCTGGCGGGCCAGGTAATAGCGCCCGCCGGTCGCCCAGGCGATCAGCGGCGCGCTGACAAAGGCAGTGACCAGCGCGATCAGCGCCGAAAAGGCCTGGGCATCCGCCCCGAACAGGCCCAGCCAGGCCAGCACCGACAGCACCGAGGCGATTCCCATCGCCCCGACCCCCACCGGATTCACATCGTAGAGGTGGGCGCGCTTGAACTCGATGCCCGGTGGCGACAGCCCGAGGGGCTTGTTGATCACCAGGTCGGCCACCACCGCCATCATCCAGGCGATGGCCACATTGGCATACAGCCCCAGCACCTGGCCAAGGGCCTGGAACACGTCCAGCTCCATCAGGACCAGGGCGATCAGGGTATTGAAGACCACCCATACCACCCGCCCCGGGTGGCTGTGGGTGAGCCGGGCAAAGAAGTTCGACCACGCCAGGGAGCCGGCATAGGCGTTGGTCACGTTGATCTTGAGTTGGGACACCACCACGAACAGGGCCGTCGCCGCCACGGCCCAGTGCAGATCGGGAAAGACGTATTCGTAAGCGGCCAGGTACATCTGGTTGGGGTCCACCGCCCGCTCGGCCGGCACCGAATTGCTGATCGCCAGATAGGCCAGCAGCGCCCCACCGAGCATCTTGACCACCCCCAGCACCACCCAGCCCGGCCC
>WBTZ01000009.1 GCA_009026175.1 Zoogloea sp.
GAACCGGGTCATGCCATGTGCCGGATCACTACGCGACGGCGAAATGATGACCGGACTCGGGGGGCAAGCGGCCGGTGTCGAATGGTTGTAGGGGCGACTTCAGTCGCCCCTACAACCATTCGACACCGGCCGCTTGCCCCTGAGTCCGGTCAATCATGTGTAGGGGCGGATTCATCCGCCCGCGGATGCCGGTCAGCGTGACGCTCCTGGATCCACCCACCGCGGGCGACTGAAGTCGCCCCTACAACCATCCGACACCGGCCGCTTGCCCCCGGAGCCCGGTCAATCATGTGTAGGGGCGGATTCATCCGCCCGCGGATGCCGGTCAGCGGGATGCTCCTGGATCCACCCACCGCGGGCGACTGAAGTCGCCCCTACAACCATTCGACACCGGCCGCTTGCCCCCCGAGTCCGGTCATCATTTCGCCGTCGCGTAGTGATCCGGCACATGGCATGACCCGGTTCACACCGAAATCAGGATGTCGCACTGAGACTCCGCCAGGACGTGCTTGGTGACGCTGCCGATCAGCAGCGCTTCGAGCAGGTTCTCCCCGTGCTTGCCCATGACGATCAGATCGCAGTCCCGCTCCTGCTCCTGCTCGACGATGCGCATCGTCGGATCGCCATGCAGCACGATCAGGCTGCAGCGATAGGGATCGAGCCGGGCCGCATCGCGCAAGGCATTGAGCTTCTGGATGGCTTCCTGTTTGGCCACGATCCGGTAGTGGTGGATGGTGTCCTCATCAACGCTGGCATAGCGCAGGCGCCCCTCGAAAGGCACATCGAAAGCGTGCAGCAGCACGATGTCGGCGCGGGGCGCGATGCGGCGGGCCTGATGGATGGCGCGCAGCGACGAGGGCGAGAAATCCACCGGCACCAGGAGCCGGCGGTAAGGCTCGTGGGGCGGCTGCTTGACCACCAGCACAGGGCAAGGGGTCGTGCTCAGGATCCGCAGAGCGGTCGTTCCCAGCACGAAGTGCCGCACGAGGCTTTCGCCCTTGGCCCCGCAGACCAGCAAGCCGGTCGGCCGGGCACGGGTTTCCCTGGCCAGCTCGTCCAGCAGCGAACCCGCAACCACCTGGGTGCCGGCGGCAACCCCGAAGCGTTGCTGGAGCGCTGCCGCAAGGTCGATAAGCCGCTGCCGGGCAGTGTCAAGAACCCGCCGCTCCATGTCGGCGGGTGTTGCCCCCATGAGCTGGCGCAGCCGCTCCAGCGGCGCGAGATTGGCGACATGCAGCAGATCCAGCGCTGCCTCGGTGTCCTTGCTGACCTGGGCAGCCCGTTCGGCGGCATGGCGGGCCGGCGCGGACAGGTCGGTTGCCGCCAGGATGCGATTGAGTGGATTCATGATGTCCTCATCGGCGCTGTCAATCCCTCGGGCTCCGGTCACGGAGCGTCGACTATGTGGGTCTCGCCCAGTTGGACGCAGGTCGCGCCGCGAAGTTTTTGAATGTTTTCACCCAAGCTGCGCTCCAACGCCTTCCTGCTGTCACGATCAAGATGAGGACGACCCAATGACGAATCGCTCGAACACCACCCGCCTGGAAAAACCGCCGCCAGCCGATTGGCATGCCTTCCCCGCAGCGCAGCTTGCGCAGTTGCCATAAGGAGGGCCCCATGACCACTGCTTCCGAACACCGCGCCCTCCCGCGCCGCCTGCTGCTGGCCACCGACCTGAGCGCGCGATGCGACCGGGCGCTCGACCGGGCCGCTCAACTGGCCGGCGAGTGGCAGGCCGAACTGGTGGCCTTGAACGTACTCGACCCCACCGCATCCCCCGACCAGACGCTGGCCTGGATCCGCGGGGCGGGCGATGAAGAACTCCTGCGCGTGGCACGCCAGCGGCTTGCCCGTGACCTCGCCGCGGTGGACATCCCCGCGACCCTGCAGCTCGTGCGCAGTGAGAACCCCACCGCCGCCATCCGGGAAACGGCAGCCCGTACACAAGCGGGCCTCGTCGTCACCGCGGTGTCCCGCAACGAAACCCTGGGGCGGATCTTCCTCGGTTCGACCGTCGAGAGCCTGGCGCGTGCGCTGCCCCAGCCCTTGCTGGTGGTACACCATCGGGCGAGCGGCCCGTACCGGCGGATTCTTGTGGCCAGCGACTTTTCCGGGCCGTCGCGCCACGCGCTGCTGGCCGCGCTCAGGCTGTTCCCCGGCCGCGAGCTGATCCTGTATCACGCCTGCGCCCTGGCGATGTCGGGGCTGTCCGACGCCCTGTCACGTGCCGGCGTCGGCGTCGCGGAGACCGAGTGCGCGGCCTTCATGGCCGCGACGCCTCTTCCGGAGGAAGCAAAGGTGTACCCCGTGGTCGAGTGCGGCACCATCGAAAGCGCCTTGACCCGCTATGTGCGCGAGCACGATATCGATCTGGTGGTGATGGGCAGCCACGGCCGCACCGGGCTCATGGAGCTGCTCCTGGGTTCCACGGCCGCCAGGCTGCTGGACTGGCTGCCGTGCGACACGCTGCTGGTGCGTGTCCCGCCCGGCTCGGCATGACTGTGGGGGCCGGTGCGCCTCAGGTAGGTGCAGATACCGGCGCCCGGCCCCCTGATTGAGGAGAAAAGCGCTCCAGCACGTGCCCGGTCATGCCCCGGGCCAGTTCTTCCTCACCAAAGAAGACCGTACCGATGCCTTCCTTGCGCAGCATCAGGGATTCGTCCTCGCTGTGCGTGCGCAGGACGATCTCGATGCCGGGATTGAGGGTCCGCGCCGTATCGGCCATCTGCCGCACCTTGAGCGGGTCGGGCGTGGCCACCACCAGCATGGCGGCATCGGCGATGTGCGCCTGGATCAGCACTGCCGGATCGGCGGCATTGCCCGATACGGCCACCATCCCCTTCTTGCGCAGGCTCTCGACCAGTTCGCGGTTCTGTTCGGCCACCACGAAAGGAATGCCGCGCGCCTCCAGCGCCCGGGCGATCCGCTTGCCGACCCGGCCGTAACCGACGAGCACGACTTGCCCCTGCAGGAACTTGCGCTCGGTGCTCATCGGCAGTTCGGCATAGGGATCGGTCCGCAGCTCCAGGCGCCGGGCCAGTTCCGAGCGCTGGAGAATCCAGCAGCGCACCGGCTCGATGGCGGCGAACAGCACGGGATTGAGCGCGATGGAAATGAGCGCTCCGGCCAGCACAAGGCTCATCCCTTCTGCCGGCAGCAGCCCCAGCGACAGGCCCAGGCCGGCCAGGATGAACGAAAACTCGCCGATCTGCGCCAGGCTGGCCGAGACCGTCAGCGCCGTGTTCAGGGGATAGCGGAAGGCCAGCACGATGGCCAGGGCCGCGATGGACTTGCCGAAGATGATGATGGCCACCACACCCAGGACATGCACCGGCTGTGCCAGCAGGATGGCCGGCTCGAACAGCATGCCCACCGACACAAAGAAGAGCACCGAGAAGGCATCGCGCAGGGGCAGTGACTCTTCAGCCGCCCGGTGGCTGAACTCCGATTCACGCATCACCATGCCGGCGAAGAATGCCCCGAGGGCGAAGGAGACGCTGAACAACTGGGCCGCACCATAGGCAATGCCGATGGCCGCGGCGATCACCGCCAGGGTGAACAGCTCGCGCGAACCGGTGCGCGAGATCTGCCACAACAGCCAGGGGAGCGCACGGCGCCCACCCACCAGCATGATGGCGATGAAGGCAGCCACCTGGAACAAGGTCTTTCCAATCGTCATCCAGAGCGGATCCGCACCCGGCTCAGCCGTCGCCGATCCCCCCAGGAGGCCGGCGAGCGGGGGCAGCAGCACGAGCACCAGGACTGTCGCCAGGTCCTCGACGACCAGCCAGCCTACCGCGATGCGGCCATTCATGCTTTCCAGCACCCCGCGGGCCTCCAGCGCCTTGAGCAGCACCACGGTGCTTGCGCACGACAAGGACAGGCCGAACACCAGGCCCGCACCCCAACTCCATTCCCACCACCAGGCGACGGCCATGCCCAGCACGGTGGCCAGGGTCATCTGCACCACGGCACCGGGCACCGCGATGCGCTTGACGGCGAGCAGGTCATCGAGCGAGAAATGCAGCCCGACACCGAACATCAGCAGCATCACGCCGATTTCGGAAAGCTGCGCGGCCAGATGTACATCCGCCACGAAACCCGGCGTGCCCGGCCCGATGATGATGCCGGCCACGAGGTAGCCGACGAGCGCCGGCACCTTGATCCGTTCGGCCAGGAAACCCAGGATCAGTGCGATGCCGAAGCCGGCAGCCAGCGTGGTGATGAGCGGTATGCTGTGGTCCATTCAGAGATCTTTGCAGTAGGGTTGAAGCGGGCACCCGGCAATTCCGGGTGATGATCCGGCGCAAAGACTCGCGCATGGCCAGTCAGCATGCCAAGCAGATCCGGATTGGCTCCGCGCCCATCGCGGAACGCCTTGAAATGGAAACGGATCGGGAATACGTGCGCCTGCCCCGATGTGACAATCCCGGTTCCACGCACGCTTGGGCGGCCGGAATCGTCCGTTTGACGTTCAGGCAGCGCCAGGAGTTCGCCCGATTTTCCGGAAATGGCAGCAGAAAGCGCTGGCGGCGCGCCCCCTGCTCCGTCACGCCCCCTGCATCACGAAGCGGTAGCCCACCCCGGGCTCGGTCAGCAGGTGGTCGGGGTTGGCCGGGTCGGCCTCGAGCTTCTTGCGCAGATGCCCCATGTACACCCGCACGTAATGGCTGTCCTCCGCGTGGGAGGGGCCCCACACCGCTTTCAGCAGCTGCCGGTGGGTGAGCACGCAGTCCGGGTTGCTGACCACGTAGGCCAGCAGGCGGAACTCGATCGGCGTGAGATGCACCGGCTGGCCGTCCCGTTCCACCAGGCGGCGCCCGAGATCCACCCGGACCGGGCCGAAGACGATCTGCGCGGGCGCGTCCGTGCTGGCCCGATAGCGGCGGCGCAGCTGGGCCCGCACCCGGGCCAGCAGCTCTGCCGCGCCAAAGGGCTTGGTCAGGTAGTCGTCCGCACCGGCATCGAGGGCGCGGACCTTTTCGTCCTCCGCAGTCCGCGCCGACAGCACGATGACGGGCATGTCGGACCAACTGCGCAGCTCACGGATCAGGTCGACCCCGTCCCCGTCGGGCAGCCCCAGGTCGAGGACCAGCAGGTCGGGCTTGCGGGTACCGGTCTCGATCAGCCCGCGCTTCACCGAGTCGGCCTCGAAGACCTCGCAACCTTCGGCCTCCAGGGCCAGGCGCACGAAGCGCCGCAAGTTGGCCTCGTCCTCGACGACGATGACCTTGGGGCTGGGTTCAGACATCCTTCATCCTCTCGTTCGTTTCCGCTGCGGGGAGCCGCTCGTCGTCCATCAGGGGCGGTGGATGGCCCAGGGGCAGGGTGAACACGAAGCAGGCGCCGCCTCCCGCCCGCTGACGCGCGTGGATCTCGCCGCCGTGGGCCTCGACGATGGCCCGGCAGATCGCCAGGCCGAGGCCGACCCCCGGCGTGTCGCTCTCGGCGCGGCCCCGCTCGAACTTCTTGAAGATCGCCTCCTCGCGCCCCTCCGGCAGGCCGGGGCCATCGTCCTCGACATGGACCTCCAGGCGCTGATCCACCACCCCGGCCCGGATGTCGATGTGGCTGCCCGGCGGCGTGTATTTGAGCGCGTTCTCCACCAGATTGGAAAAGACCCGCTGCATCAGCACCGAGTCCATGTCGACCAGCGGCAGCGCCTCGTCCAGCTCGACGTGCAGCACATGCCCGGCCAGGGCGGGACGCAGGCCCTTGAGGGCGCTGCCGATCACCTCCTCCACCGGTTGCCACTGGCGCTTGAGCTGGACCCGGCCGGCCTGCAGGCGGGCCATGTCGAGCAGGTTGTCCACCTGGGCGTTGATCCGCAGGGCCTGCTCCCGCAACTGGCCGGCGATGCCGGCCTGCTCGCCGGTGGGCGGCGGGCGGGTCAGGGCCAGGGAATCGGCCAGGCCGATCATCACGCTGAGGGGGGTCCGCAGATCATGGGAAATGGCCGACAGCAGCGAGTTGCGCAGCCGCTCCGACTCCATCTGCACCGTGGTCAGGCGGGCCACATCCACGTAATGGACCCGCTCCAGGGCGATCGCGATGAGGGACGCGAAGGTGTCCAGCAGGCGCCGCTGCTCGGGGATCAGCAGGCGCGACGGATCGCGCATCTCGAGGGCCAGCACACCGCGCAGGCGCATCGGCGCCTTGAGGGGCAGGTAGAGCACCGGGCTGGCCGGCAGGGTGTCGGTGCCCTGCCCGGCCGCCTCGCCGTGGTCGAAGGCCCACTGGGCAATGCCCGGCTCCACACCGGGAAAGCCCGGCGAGGCGAAGATCGGCGCCTGCAGCCGGTCTTCCTCGTCGGCCAGCAGGAAGGCGGCGCGGGCGCCCATCTCGGCGGCCAGGAAACGCTCGCCGATCTCGGCGATCTGATCCGGCAGCAGGGCTCCGGACAGGTCCCGCGACATCTCGTAGAGGGCCCGGACGCGGCCCTCCCGCCGCCCCGCGACACGGGCCTGGTACTTGTAGCCGGCGGTGAGCTGCCCCACCACCAGCCCCACCACCAGCATCACCAGGAAGGTCATCAGGTACTGCACGTCGCTGACCGCGAAGGACAGGCGCGGCGGCACGAAGAAGAAGTCGAAGATGGCGACGCTGAGGAAGGAGGCCATCACCGCCGGACCGCGCCCGAAGCGCACCGCCACCACCACCACACCGAGGAGGAAGACCATCACGATGTTGGCGAGGTCCACCAGCGGGCTCAGGGGCGCGGCGATCAGGCCGGCCAGGCCGCACACCCCGGCCGTCAGCAGGTAGTCCCGCCACGCCGGCGCCATGGGCACGGGCTGGCTGGCGGTGGCGCCGCTGCCGGAGTCATCCTGGCCTGCCCGCGCCACCTGGATCACATCCATGTCCGGGGCGATGCGGCCGATCCGGTCGGCCACCGAGCGCTGCCAGAAGCGCCACGCGGGCGGCTCGTCGCGGCCGACCAGGACCCGCGACAGGTTGTGGGCCCGGGCGTAGGCGACCACCTCCTGCTCGACCCGGGCGCCCGACAGGGTCGCGGTACTGGCGCCCAGCTCCTCGGCCAGCTTGAGGGTGCGCAGGATGCGCTCGCGCAGCCCGGCCGGCAGCCGCGCGTGGGCGGGCGTCTCCACGTGGATCACATGCCACGGCGCCTCCAGGCGACCCGCCATGCGGGCCGCCGCGCGCACGATCTTCTCGCTGCCGGCGCCGGATCCGACGCAGGCCAGCAGGGAATCCTGGGTCTGCCACACCGGCGCCACCAACTGGTCGCGGCGGTATTGCTGGACGTCCTCGTCCACCCGGTCGGCGGTGCGGCGCAGGGCCAGCTCGCGCAGGGCCAGCAGGTTGCCCTTGCGGAAGAAATTGCGGATCGCCCGCTCGGCCTGGTTGGGCAGGTAGACCTTACCCTCCCGCAGGCGCTGCAGCAGCTCGTCGGGAGGCAGGTCCACCAGCACCACTTCGTCGGCCGCGTCGAAGACCCGGTCCGGCACCGTCTCCCACACCCGGATGCCGGTGATGCCGCTGACCACGTCGTTGAGGCTCTCCAGGTGCTGCACGTTGATCGTGGTGTAGACATGGATGCCGGCGGCCAGCAGTTCCTCCACGTCCTGCCAGCGCTTGGGGTGGCGGGAGCCGGCGACGTTGGAGTGGGCCAGCTCGTCCACCAGCACCAGGGCCGGCCTGCGGGCGAGGGCCCGGTCCAGGTCGAACTCGGCCAGGATCCGCCCCCGGTAGGGCACCGACAAGGGCGGGACGCACTCGATGCCGGCGGCCATCGCCTGGGTCTCGGCCCGGCCATGGGTCTCCACCACGCCGATGACCACGTCGACACCCTGCTCCAGCTGCTGGCGCGCCGCGGCGAGCATGGCGCAGGTCTTGCCCACGCCGGCCGAGGCGCCGAAGAAGATCTTCAGCCGGCCGCGCTGGGCCCGGGCCTCGTCCTGCTGCACGCGGGCCAGCAAGGCGTCCGGATCGGGGCGGCCATCGTCCCGCGGCTCTTTGCTGCTCATCGCGACTCATCCCCCTTCCGGAACACCCGGGCCAGGGAGGCCCACTTGGCCTTGCCGGCGAGACGCTCGTCGGAGAGCGCTTCGAGGAAGTCCGACAGGCGCTTCGAACGCGCCACCGCGAACAGCACCATGCACAAGGTGGTCGCCGTCACCGCGCCGAGCTGGAGCAGCTTGCGCGAGTCCGGCACCTCGGGGAAGTTGAACAGGTTCATGCCGAAGTAGCCGGTCACCACCGTGGCGATCAGGCCGAAGATGGTCACCACGGTCAGGCGCAGCACGGTGCCCGACTGGCGCCGCTGGCTGTCGCTGTCCAGGTAGGCGCTCATCTCGCGCACCTGCTCCTTCACGTCGGCGAACAGCTCGTCATTGCGCAGCAGCCCGGTGGTGCGCTGGAACAAGGCCTGCACCAGGCCCTGCTCGGACACTTCGTGGAACCAGTAGCGGTGGGTGAAACGCAGGAAGGCCTCGAAGGACAGGCGGATGCGGCGCTTGAAGCGGCGCACCGACTCGGCATCGCGCACGTCCAGGTCGTTCACCGCGTCAGCCAGCCCGTCGGAGAAGGACAGCAGCGCGGCTCGATGGAAATGGGCAATCATGAAGACCAGGAAGTACTGGTGGCGGAAGCGCGCCAGGAAGCCGTGGTCGGGGTCGCGGAAATACTCGGAGCGGGCATCGCCCACCAGCACCAGGGCGTTGCCGGTGCACAGGAAACGGCTGTTCGGCCCCTCCTCCGAGTCGGTCCAGAAGCGGTCCTCGCAATGCAGGCGCTCGAAGCGCAGCACCGAGGGGTCGCGCACCGGCAGCGGGTCGCGGGCCGGCAGGTTGGCCACGAAGCCGATCCGGATGAAGTCCTCGCGGGTCAGGGCGCGCGGGTCGTCGAGGGCCAGGAAGGCCATCATCGGCATGCGGTAGTACTCGATCAGGCGATAGCGCAGCGCCCCCGGCAGGTCCTCCTGGTCCTGCACCAGGGGCTGCAGCAGCCAGGCCCACAGGGCGCCGACCCGGGGGGCGCGCTTGGTGCACACGAAGTGCAGGTAGCGGTCGCGCTGCTCGGAGTCGGAGGTGGCGAGGATCTGCCCGTCCCGGCCCAGCAGCTCCGAGCGATGCACGTTGTGCACGCCCTGGCCGTTGGCGTCCCAGCCGGTCGGATAGGCCCGCCCGAAGCGGTAGAGCAGTTCCAGGGCGGTGGCCAGGGGCAGATCGTCGGCGGCCACCTCCACGTTCAGCAGGGCCACGTCCATGTCGAGGAAAAGGTACAGGTCCACGTGGGCCACCCGCAGGGCGATCGGGGGGTCACCCGGCTTGAGGGTCACCCGCAGGCCGGCCACGTCGGTACGCCGGTAGACCGACATGGACGCCGGCCGGGCCGCCTCCTTCCCTACGCCGGAGCGGCTGTCCCCGTACAGGAAGCGCTGCACGTAGGGCAGGAAGGCGACGAACTCCTTGTAGTGGCGCTCCTGGAAATCCGCCGGATCGGTGGTGAATTCGTCATCCACCGGGGCCCAGCGGCCGTCGCCGGTGATCAGCTCGTGCAGGCGGCCGATCTCGCCCCCGCTGAAACCCGGCCGTATCTGCACCGGCCAGACCAGGACATCCCGGAAATGGCGGACCAGGTGATCCGGTTGTGACAGCATGGCGTCTCCTCTGCGCGTTCTTCTTGTTCTGCGGCTGGCCGGGTGGCGCCCGCGGCCGGATTGTCTGTCATTTCAGGCCGTCCGGGCACGCCTGCATATCGCTCCGCAGCGTGCAGTCCCCAAGCGCAGCGTGGCGGGCCCGGCGCAAGCGCCCGGCCGCTTCGGCCATCTCGGCGAGCGTTCGGCGGCGGACCAGCCCGGCCAGGGATGTCTTGCATTTCGGCGAGCAGGTCAGGAAGCGGCCATAGGCAAGACGGTCCAGGACACTCGACACTTCGTGCCGGCGCCCGCATACCGGGCAGACATGGATCGGCATGGCTCAGGGCGCCCGGGAGGCGTAGCGTGCCAGCTCGGCGGCCTGGTCCGCCACCCGGCGGGCCACGATGTACACATCCCGGTCCCCTCCACCACCGAGGCTGAGCGCGCAGCCCATTGCCGCATCACCGGAGATGGCGAGCCGGAGATGGCGCTCCTGGCCGGCCAGGAAGACCTTCAGGACTGCCTGCCCCAGCGCCGACGGAGGAAAACCGTAGCTTGCCGGCACGCCGCCTGCCTCGAGGGTGGCCACCTCATAGCCGCCCTCCCGGACCGCGATGCCGATACACAAATCAATGGGTTTCATCCGACTCATCTCCAGGCTGTGAAAGATCCAGGTATTGCGCGCTGCGGGCGATGACCCCGGCCACCGGGTCGGGCAACACCAGGCTGCCCTGGCCATCCCGGGTCAGGATCGCCGGTACCGCGCAAGCCGTAGTCCACGACAAAGATCTTGCTGTGATAAGCCCTCAGGTAAGGCCGGGTCTCGGCCAGGATGCGCGCCTGCAGCTTGGCAAAGGGGGGCACCGGGTCTGCCGCCGTGCGATGGGTGGGAACCATGGGCGTCACGCTGCGGCCGGCAGCCATGAGCGGAACAGGGCCCGCACGCCATGGGGATCATCGCAGGCATGCAAGGCCGCGCGGAAACGCGGATCCGTGAACAGGGCGGAGACGCCTGCCAGGATGCCCAGATGCTCCTCGGTGGCGCGCTCGGGGACGAGCAGCACGATGAAGTCCGACGCGGGCTTGCCGTCCGGCGCACCGAAAGGCATCGGGCGGCGCAGCCTGACATAGGCCGCATGGGTCTGGCGCAGACCGGCCAGGCGACCATGGGGAATCGCCACCCCCTGACCCAGGGCCGTGGAGCCGAAGTGCTCCCGCTGGCCCAGGGCTGCAGCCACCTGGACGCGGGGCAAACCATGCCAGCGCTGCATGTTCTGGCCAACCTCGTCGAAGAGTGCCGCGGCGCTGCCGACCTCCAGGTCGAGGAGGATGTCCTCCGGCAGCAGGATGTCCGAAAGCGTGATCATGACTCTTTCCTTTCCGTGCCCATGCTCAGAAGCTCCGGCTCAGCGACAGCACCGCCGTGCCGCGGCCGGCATCGCGGCTGCGCGATCCATTCCCCGTGCCGTCGCTCGCCATGCTGCTGCTGAAGCAGTAGAACTCGCCGTTGGCGCAGCGCCCCTGGGCCGTCGTTCCGACATAGGCCACGCCGAGGACCCAGCCCGACATGTCCCGGGTGATGCCGATGCGCCAGTCGGTGTAGCGGCCGTCGTAGGTGGAACCGTCAGCATTCAGGTAGGCGAAGTCACGCATCAGCAGACGGCCCACGTGCAGCCCGAGGCTGTAGCCATCTCCCAGGTCGCGGCTGGCCGACAGATCGAGGTAGCCCGTGCCGCGGGTGCCCGGCATCGCGAAGTAGTCCGTCACCGCATGGGAGTACTTGAGGGTGATGGCATTCCAGGTCGCGGCCACGTAAACCTCGCCGTTGTCCACGTTGCCGCTCGAGGCGCCGCCGGGATGACGGCGGTTGACGCCGGCATAGGCATGGTCGAGGCGGCTCCCCGGATAGGCGTAGTAGAGCGCTCCGACGTCCAGCCCCACGTCGCCCAGTTGATGGCGATAGCCGGCATAGAAGTCCATCTCGAGGCTTCCCTCCGGGTAGCCTGCCCCGCTGCTCACATTGGAGTTCCAGTTGCCGGCGTAGAGGCCGGACGGGTGGGTGTAGTCAAAGCCGCCCTGTACGGCGGGCCGGCCGAAGCTCTGGTCCAGGCCCCGGAAGCGGTAGCTGCTGAACAGCCCCAGGTTGGCGACGAGGGGCGCCGGCGCCACGGACTCAGGTGACTCCAGCGCTTCCGGCGCTTCGGAAGCAGCCTGCGCGGCCCCTCCGCTCAAGGTCGCGGCAAGGCCGCAGGCGACTACGACAAGGGTGTGCGTGTAGAACAAGATCGGTGCTCCTCAGGGTGATTCGGTCAGCGTTTCAGCGCATCCAGCGCCAGGTTGAGTGCCAGGACATTGACCCGGGTCTCGCCCAGGAAGCCCCACTGGCGGCCTTCCGTATTGGCATCCACGAGCGCCCTGACCTGCGCCTCGGGCAGGCCGCGGTTGCGGGCCACCCGGCCCAGCTGCCAGAGGGCCGCGGCGGGGCTGATGTGGGGGTCCAGGCCGCTGCCGGACGCGGTGACGAGGTCGGCCGGAATAGGTGCGCCATTGCCCGGATCGGCGGCCCGCAGGGCGGCGATGCGCCCCTTCACCGCGTCTTCGAGGGCCGGATTGAGGGGCCCCTGGTTCGAGCCGGACGAGGCGGCGGCGTTGTAGGGCTGGGGCGCCGTGGCGGAGGGACGGCCCCAGAAATGCCCGGGGTCGCTGAACGGCTGGCCGATCAGCCGCGAACCGACCGGCTTGCCGTCCTTGAAGATCAGGCTGCCGGCCGCCTGCTCGGGAAAGACCGCCCCGGCGAGGCCGGTGACGGCCAGGGGGTAAGCCAGCCCGGTGATGGCGCTGAGCAGTACGAACACGCTGAGGGCGGGACGCAGAAGACTTTTCATGCTGGGTTCTCCGGATTCAGGCCAGGCCGGTGACGGCCAGGAAGACATCGATCAGCTTGATGCCGGCAAAGGGCACCAGGATGCCGCCGAGGCCATAGACGGCCAGGTTGCGGCGCAGCAGGGTGGCTGCGCCGAGGGGGCGGTAGCGCACGCCCTTGAGGGCCAGGGGGATCAGGAAGACGATGATCAGGGCGTTGAAGATCACCGCCGAGAGGATCGCCGAGGCCGGGCTGGCGAGGCCCATCACGTTGAGCGCCGCCAGCTGCGGATAGGTGCCGACGAAGGCCGCCGGGATGATGGCGAAGTACTTGGCGATGTCGTTGGCGATGCTGAAGGTGGTGAGGGAGCCCCGCGTCATCAGCATCTGCTTGCCGGTCTCCACCACCTCGATCAGCTTGGTGGGGTTGGAGTCCAGGTCCACCATGTTGCCGGCCTCCTTGGCGGCCTGGGTGCCGGTGTTCATGGCCACCGCCACGTCCGCCTGGGCCAGCGCCGGGGCATCGTTGGTGCCGTCGCCGGTCATCGCCACCAGGCGGCCTTCGGCCTGGTACTGGCGGATCAGGGCCAGCTTGGCCTCCGGCGTGGCCTCGGCCAGGAAGTCGTCCACCCCGGCCTCGGCGGCGATGGCGGCCGCGGTGACCCGGTTGTCGCCGGTGACCATCACCGTCTTGATGCCCATCCGGCGCAGTTCGGCGAAGCGTTCGCGGATGCCGCCCTTGACGATGTCCTTGAGCTCGATGACGCCGAGCACGCGCTTGCCTTCGGCCACCACCAGGGGCGTGCTGCCGCGCCGGGCGACCTCGTCCACCCGGTGGCTGACCGAGGCGGGGAAGCTGCCGCCCAGGCGCTCCACCTGACGCCGGATGGCGTCGGCGGAGCCCTTGCGGATCTGCTTGTCACCCAGGTCGACACCGCTCATCCGGGTCTGGGCCGAGAAGTGGACGAAGTGGGCGTCCAGCGCATGGATGTCCCGCTCCCGCAGCTTGAACTTCTGCTTGGCCAGCACGACGATGCTGCGCCCCTCCGGTGTCTCGTCGGCCAGGGAGGCGAGCTGGGCCAGGCCGGCCAGGTCGGCCTCGTCCACCCCCTCGGCGGGCAGGAAGGCTGCGGCCTGGCGGTTGCCCAGGGTGATGGTGCCGGTCTTGTCCATCAGGAGCACATCCACATCGCCGGCCGCCTCCACCGCGCGGCCCGAGGTGGCGATCACATTGGCCTGCATCATGCGGCTCATGCCGGCCACGCCGATGGCGGAGAGCAGGCCCGCAATGGTGGTGGGGATCAGGCACACCAGCAGGGCCACCAGCACCGTGATGCTCACCGGCCGGCCGGCGCCGGACACCTCGACGCTGAACAGCGAGAAGGGCAGGAGGGTCACGGTGACGCCCAGGAAGACGATGGTCAGGGCCACCAGCAGGATGGTCAGGGCGATCTCGTTGGGGGTCTTCTGGCGCTTGGCGTTTTCCACCATGGCGATCATGCGGTCCACGAAGGTCTCGCCCGGGTTGGCGGTGACCCGCAGCACGATCCAGTCGGAGAGCACCCGGGTGCCGCCGGTCACGGCCGAGAAGTCGCCCCCCGACTCGCGGATCACGGGGGCCGACTCGCCGGTGATGGCCGACTCGTCCACCGAGGCGACGCCCTCGATCACTTCGCCGTCGGCAGGGATCACCGACTGGCCGATGTCGCCGGCCTCCACCACCACGACGTCGCCCTTGCGCAGGTCGTTGCCCTGCACAAGCTGCCACTTGCCGCCGTAGTGGGGCTCGAGCAGCTTCTTGGCCCAGATCTCGCGCTTGAGCCCGCGCAGGGAGGCGGCCTGGGCCTTGCTGCGGCCTTCCGCAAGGGCCTCGGCAAAGTTGGCGAAGAGCACGGTGAACCACAGCCACACGGCAATGGCGAGGATGAAACCCGCCGGCGCATCGCCCTCCCCGCCCAGCGCCTGCAGCGCCAGCAGGGTGGTCAGGATGCTGCCGGCGTACACCACGAACATCACCGGGTTACGCCACTGCACCGCCGGGTTGAGCTTGCGGAAGGCCTCGCCGATGGCCGGCACGGCCAGGGCGGGGTCGAACAGCTTGAATGTCTTCTTGGTCATGGTCTTATCCTCAGGCCCCCAGCCACAGCACCAGGTGCTCGACAATCGGCCCGAGGGCCAGGGCCGGTACGTAGTTGAGCAGCCCCACCAGCAGCACGGTGCCGATCAGCAGGGTGACGAACAGCGGGCCATGGGTCGGCAGGGTGCCGGCGCCGGCCGGCAGACGCTTCTTGGCTGCCAGGGCGCCGGCCATGGCGAGCACCGGGACGATCACGCCGAAGCGGCCGAACCACATGGCCAGCGCCAGCAGCACGTTGTAGAAGGGGGTGTTGGCGGACAGGCCGGCAAAGGCGCTGCCGTTGTTGTTGGCGGCGGAGGTGAGCGCGTAGAGGATCTCCGAGAAGCCGTGGGCGCCAGGGTTGGCGATACCCGCCCTGCCCGCCTCGCTCATCACCGCGATGGCGGTGCCCAGCAGCACCAGCAGCGGCGTGACCAGGATGGCGATGGCGCTCATCTTCATCTCGTGGGCTTCGATCTTCTTGCCCAGGTACTCCGGCGTGCGCCCGATCATCAGGCCGGAGATGAATACCGCCAGGATGGCAAACACCAGCATGCCGTAGAGCCCGGTGCCGACCCCGCCGAAGATCACCTCGCCGAGCTGCATGTTGACCAGGGGCACCAGGCCGCCCAGGGGGGTGAAGGAATCGTGCATGGCATTCACCGCGCCGCAGGAGGCGGCCGTGGTCACCGCCGCGAAGAGGGCCGAATCGGCACTGCCGAAGCGCGCCTCCTTGCCTTCCAGGTTGCCGCCGGACTGCAGCGGGCCGCCCAGCTGATCCACCCCCAGCGCGGCCAAGCGCGGATTGCCCTGCTGCTCGAAGCTCATCACCGCACCGGCCGCCACCACGAACATCAGGGTCATGGCGGCCAGCACCGCCCAGCCCTGCCGGCCATCCCCGACCATGCGGCCGAAACTTACGCAGAGGGCGGCGGGGATCAGGAAGATCGCCAGCATCTGCACGAAGTTGCTCAGGGGCGTGGGGTTCTCATAGGGGTGGGCCGAGTTGGCGTTGAAGAAGCCGCCCCCGTTGGTGCCGAGCATCTTGATCGCCTCCTGGGATGCCACCGGCCCCATCGCCAGGGTCTGCACGGCCGTCTGGGCCGGCCCGGTCAGCACCGCGCCCTTGTCGTCGGTCAGGGGCTGGCCGGCGGCGTCGAGCCGGGGAGCTTCATAACGGGTGACTTCGAGGGTCGTCACCTCCCGGTAGGGATCGAGGTTCTGGATCACCCCCTGCCCGGCCAGCACGATGGCGATCAGGAAGGACAGGGGCAGCAGCAGGTAGAGGGTGGCGCGGGTGAGGTCCACCCAGGCATTGCCGACGGTCGCGGCGCTGTGGCGGGCCAGGCCGCGGACCAGGGCGATGACGACGACGATGCCGGTGGCCGCGGACAGGAAGTTCTGGACCGTCAGGCCAAGCATCTGCACCAGGTAGCCCAAGGTGGATTCGCCACCATAGCCCTGCCAGTTGGTGTTGGTGACGAAGCTCACCGCGGTATTGAAGGCCGAATCCGGCGTCACCGCCGGCATCTGCTGCGGATTGAACGGCAGCACCAACTGCAGGCGCTGCAGTGCATACACCGACAGCACGCCGAGGGCGTTGAACAGCAGGATGGCGAGGGCGTAGCGCAGCCAGCCCATCTCTTCGTCGGGGCGCACGCCGGCAAGGCGGTACATGACATTTTCGAGGGGACGGCCAATGCGCAGGCGCCCTTCCATCAGGTAGGCGATGTAAAGGCCGAGGGGCCTGGCCGCGACCAGCACGACGGCCAGGAAGGCCCCCAGCAAGAGCCAGGCGTGGGTGCTCATGAGAAGTTCTCCGGTTTGAGGAGGGCCGCCACCAGATAGACCAGCAGCGCGGCGGCGATGCAGGCGCCAAGCACGTAGGGCCCGCTCATCGCCCGCCTCCCAGGCGGTCGCAGCCGACCGCAAGGCCGATCACCAGCGCCACCATGGCGGCGGTGATCGCGAGGTATGTGAAGTCCATGAATGTCCCTTTCGAAGCACGGAATTGAGTACCGTCATGCTAGGCAGGGCGGTATCAAAACGTTCGCAAAAGGGATCGCGGCCTTGTAAAGGACCTGTAAAAATGCCGGGAAAGCGTGCGCAAGGCTTGCCCTTCCGCCCCGCCGGGCCCGGCGCCCTCAGGGAGCGGGCAGGCGCGCCAGGGCCCGGGCCAGGCCGTCGAGGCCGGCTTCGATCTCGGCCGGTGCCAGGCTGGCATACCCCAGGCGCAGGCCCCCGGGCAGGTCGCCGGTGGCACAGAAGGGCCGGGACGAAGGGATCTGCACCCCCTCCTCCCGCGCCAGCCGGATCAGGGCTTCATCATCCACGCCCGGGGCGAGGCGCAACCACAAGGCCAGCCCGCCCGGCGGCAGGGTGAAACCCACCTGGGGCGGCAGCTGCGCCGCCCGGCCGGCGATCAGGCTCCGCCGCTCCTGGTACACCCGCAGGGCGCGGCGGATGTGGCGCTTCAGCTCGCCGCTGTCCATCAGGTCGCTCACCGCCCGCTCCGTCACCGGATTGCCCTGCCGGTCGATCAGCAGGATCTCCGCCGCGCAACGGTCGATCAGGGCCGGCGCACCGACCACGTAGCCGACCCGCAGCCCCGGTGCCAGCACCTTGGAGAGCGAGCCGACGTAGATCACCCGGCCCGAGCGGTCGACGCTGGCCATGGGGAACATCGGCCGGTGGGAAAAGTGGAACTCGTGGTCGTAGTCGTCCTCGACGATGGCGAAGTCGAACTGCTCGGCCAGCATCAGCAGGTGCACGCGCCGCTCGGCCGGCATCAGCCGGGTCGTCGGAAACTGATGGTGCGGGGTGAGATACACAGCACGGATGCGCGTGCGGCGGCACAGCCGCTCGAGTTCGTCGGGCCGCATCCCGTCGGCGTCCATGGCGAGGCCATGCACTTCCGCCCCGGCCGCCCGGAACGCCTCCCGGGCCGGCGGATAGCTCAGCGCCTCCACCGCCACGTGGTCTCCCGGCCTCACCAGCAGGCGGGCGGCCAGGTAGATGCCCATCTGGCTGCCCCGCACGATGCAGACCTTGTCGGGCCCGGCCTGCAGCCCCCGCTCCTCGGCCAGCATGCGCGCGACGGACTGGCGCAGGGCCGGATCGCCACGGGGGTCGCCGTAGCCCAGGCCGTTGTGCCGTGCCGTATCGATCAGGGCTCGCCGGTAGGCGCGACCCAACACGTCGTAGGGGATCAGCCGGGCATCCGGCACCCCATCCGAAAACGTGACCGCGGCCTGTGCCCCGGCGGCCGGGGGGCGCTCCAGCGGCCGCCCGTACAGCCGGTAAGGCGGTTCGCCGCAGGCCATCGGGCTGGCCGTGGCCGTGGGCATCTCCGGCGGCAAGCCGGGCAGTCGGGCCGCCACGAAGGTACCGCGGCGCCCCTGGGTGCTCACCCAGCCCTGGGCCGCCAGCTCCTCGAAGGCCAGCACCACGGTCTTGCGATTGACGGCCAGGTCGGCGGCGACCTCCCGTGTGCCCGGCAAGGCCGAGCCTGGCACCAGGCGGCCGCGACGGATCTCGTCGGCCAGATACTGGGCGATCTGCAAGTGCACCGGCAGCGAGTGGTCGCGCTGGATGGCCAGCTTCATCTTCCAGGGGCGGAGCATGCAAACACCTGCTTGGGTTGGTCTGGACCAGTCATTTTCAAGAAACTGGCGGTTTTTGGTGGGCCAGCAGAATCCTAGCATGGGGGCCTTGATGAGCACCCGAGATCGCCCCCATGCCCCGCACCGCACCGCCACCCGATCAGGCCCGCCTCCAGCCCTTCCGGCTGGAAGCGCTCACCCCGCTCAACCATGAAGTCCTGCGCCTGGAACTGAGCCAGATCGACGGCCCGCCACTCACCTACCGGGAGGGGCAGTTCGTCACCGTCCGCCTGCCGGACGGCACTGCGCGCAGCTATTCGCCGGCCGCTGCCTGCCAGGGCGACGGCCGCCTCGAACTGCACATCCGGACCTTGCCCGGCGGTCGCTTCTCCACCTGGCTGCGCAGCGATGCAGGCCGCTCCGGTGCCCTCCTGGACATCGGCGGGCCTTACGGCGATTGCGTGTGGACGCCCCCGGCCACGGCCGGGGCCCCGCTCCTGCTGCTGGCCACCGGCACCGGCATCGCGCCGATCCGCGCCATGCTGGTCCGCCACCTGGCCGGTGCGGGGCGGCATCCGGTGCATCTGTACTGGGGCGGCCTGGACCAGCCGGATCTCTACCTCAGCGAGGAATTCGCGGCCCTCGCACACCGCCATGCCCATTTCCGCTACACCCCGGTGCTGGCCGCCGCGACCGAGCCCTGGAGGGGCCGCCGCGGCTACGTGCAGGCCGCGGCAGCCGACGATCTGCCCAGGCTGGATGGCGCCCGGGTCATCGCCTGCGGCTCGCCGGCCATGGTCGACGCGGCCCGGACGCTGCTGGTGGCCGCCTGCGGACTCGCGCCGGATGCCTTCCACGCCGACGCCTTCGTGGCACAGGGTGCAGCACCGATGCCCTCCGGCGACGCCAGCCTGAGCCTCGAGGTGGGACTCCCACAGGCGCCCGCCCGCAGGCTCGCAGCCCCCCCGGGCGGCACGGTCCTGAACACCCTGGCCGCTGCCGGCCTGCTGCAGGGCGTGTGCGGCGGCCAGGCCGCCTGTGGCACCTGCCGGATCGGCATCGCTCCGGCCTGGCGGGCCGCCCTGCCGCCGCCCGGCCGCAAGGAGGCCCGTCTCCTCGCGGCCCTCGGGAGCGGCCCCGAGCAGCGCCTGGCCTGCCAGATCTGCCTCGAGGCGCCCCTCGACGGCCTGCGCATCGAACTCCCCTGAAACGCTTTATCCACCCCCTGTGAAAGGACCCACCCCATGACCACCCAAGCCATCAGCAGCCCGGACCAGGCCCGCCTCGAGGGCGTCGGCCCCGCCTTCGATCCGGAGCGCCTCCTCCACGTGCGGACCCTGACCCGTCAGGCGATCCAGCGCATCGCCGCCGCCATTCAGCCCGGCATGTTCGAGGAGGACGCCGTGGAGATGGCCCGCGACCTCCTCGCCGAAGCCGGCATGCTGCGCGGTTGGCACGATGTCTATGTGCGCTTCGGCAGCAACACCACCAAGACCTTCGGTGCCCCCTCCGACCCCGGTGTGGTGCTGGGTGAGGATGACCTCTTCTTCATCGACATCGGTCCGGTCTTGCAGGACTGGGAAGGCGACGGCGGCGACAGTTTCGTGACCGGCCGCGATCCCGACAAGGCCCGCTGCGCCGCCGATGCCCGCGCGATCTTCCACGAGGTACGGCACAAGTGGCTGAGCGAAAGAGCGACCGGACGCGCCCTCTACGACTATGCGGTGTCCTGCGCCGCCGCCCGCGGCTGGGTCCTCAACATGGACCTGTCCGGCCATCGCATCGCCGACTTTCCCCATGCGGCGATCCACGAGGGCCCCCTGGCCGGGGCCGACTTCCCACCGTCGCGGCTGCTGTGGGTCCTGGAGATCCATATCCGCCACCCGAGCGAGGCCTACGGTGCGTTCTTCGAAGACCTGCTGCTGGAAGACAGCTATTTCTGATCCCCTGGACGGGCCGCGCTCCAACGATAGACGGCGCGGCCGCTTTTGCGTACCATGCGCCCCGTCATTGGGGAGTAGCCGACCTTCTACTTGAAGGAGCCTGCGTCAACATACTTGGCCAACCGGCCATGGCGCAGGCAGTTCCCGAACCTGGCAAGACCTTTGACCACCCTCGCCCCCGGACTGGCCGGACGGGCGTGGTGGTCATCCGTCTACGTCCGGCCAGGGAATCAGATCATGGAAGCCTTCCTCGTCTCCACGGGCATCGTCGCCCTCGCTGAAATCGGCGACAAGACGCAACTTCTCGCCTTCATACTCGCGGCCAAGTTCCGCAAGCCCGTCCCCATCATCCTCGGCATCCTGGTGGCCACCCTGGTCAATCACGGCTGCGCCGGTGCGGTCGGCGAATGGATCACCCACCTGGTCAGCCCGCAGACGCTGCGCTGGGTGCTCGGCGTGTCCTTCATCGGCATGGCGGTGTGGACGCTGATCCCCGACAAGTTCGAGGAGGAAGATGCCAAGCTGGCCCGCATGGGCGTGTTCGGCACCACCCTGGTGGCCTTCTTCCTGGCAGAGATGGGCGACAAGACGCAGATCGCCACGGTGGCGCTGGCCGCCCAATACCAGAACCTGGCCGTGGTGGTGGCAGGCACGACGATTGGCATGATGATTGCAAATGTGCCGGCAGTGATTCTCGGCGACCGCATCGCCCACCGCCTGCCGGTGCGCCTGGTGCATGGCATCGCCGCGGCGATCTTTGCGGTGCTCGGCGTGGCGACCCTGCTCGGCGCAGGGGAAAGCCTCGGTTTGTAGGCAATTCACAGATGTGCCGGAAGCGCATGGGTAAACTGGCAGGCACACGGAAGGACAGGGATGAACGACACGCGGAATCTTGAACCGGACCTGGAAGAGGACACGCCCGAGAGGGAGGCGGCGACCCGTCGCAGCACCTGGGTGAGCGTGGCCGTCAACGTGCTCCTCACGGCCCTGCAGGTGGCGGTCGGGGTGATCGCCGCGTCCCAGGCCCTGATCGCCGACGGCCTGCATTCCCTGTCGGACCTGGTGGCGGACTTCGTGGTGCTGCTGGCGGTGCATCACAGCCGCAAGGCGCCCGACGACGACCACCACTACGGCCACCAGCGCTACGAGAACGCGGCCTCTTTGGTGCTCGGCGGCCTGCTGCTGGCGGTGGGCATCGGCATGGTGGTGTCGGCGGTGCACAAGCTGCAGGCGCCGGATGCCATCCCCACGGTACACCAGACCGCCCTGTGGGTGGCCCTGGGCGCCCTGGTGGCCAAGGAGGGCCTGTTCCGCTACATGCTGGCGGTGGCCGAGCGGGTGCGCTCCAGCCTGCTGGTGGCCAATGCCTGGCACGCCCGTTCGGATGCCGCGTCCTCGCTGGTGGTGGCCGTGGGCATTGGCGGCAACCTGCTCGGCTACCCGTTGCTCGATCCGATCGCCGCCCTGATCGTCGGCCTGATGGTGGGCCGGATGGGCTGGGGCTTTACCTGGAACGCCCTGCACGACCTCACCGACCGGGCCGCCAACGAGGAGCAGATCGCCGCCATCGCCGCCGACATTGCCGCCACCCCGGGCGTGCTCGGCATGCACGCCCTCAAGACGCGCAAGACCGGCGACATGATCCTGGCCGATGTGCACCTGGAGATCGACGGCAGCCTGAGCGTGGCCGAGGGTCACGAGATTGCCGAGGAGACCCGCCGCAAGGTGATGGCCCGTCACCCGGTGCTGGACCTGCTGGTGCACGTGGATCCGGTGTCCCCGCCCCGCCCGCAGGCGCTGCCAGGCGCAGTAGAGGCCTGACCGGATCTAGTCCGGCCGCAGGGCGGCCTGGGCCAGGCTCTCCTGGCGGGCGGCATGCAGATGATGCAGGGTGATCTTGCGCACCTCGGCCTTGCTCGCCTCGATATGCGAGCGCAGCAGGATGCCGGCCTGGGCCGTCTTGCGCTGGATCAGCAGGCGCAGCAGCTGGGCGTGCTCGTCGTAGGTGGCCTGGATGCGCGCCGGGTTGGTGAAGTCCAGGCGGCGGATGACGCGGATCTTCTCGGTCACCTCCTGGTGCACGGCGGCCATCTCGCGGTTGCCGGTGGCCTGCATCAAGCCCTGGTGAAAGGCCTCGTCGAGGGCCGCCACGCGCTGGCCGTCGACGAGGCGTGCGGTCCTGTCCACCAGCCAGATGTCGGCGAGGGCGCTCAGGTCCACGGTCTCCGGCGCCTCGCAGATGCGCTGCACCGCGGCCAGCTCCAGCACCGTGCGCAGGTCATAGAGCTGGTCGAAACGGTCGAAATCGAAACTGCGCACCGACCAGCCGCTGCGGAAATACACCTGCACGAAGCCCTCCCGCTCCAGGCGGTACAGGGCGTGGCGCACCGGCGTGCGCGATACGCCGTAGCGCTCGGCGATCAGGGTCTCGGTGAAGCGGTCGCCCGGCAGCAGCTGGAAGGAGAAGATCTCGTCCTTGAGCTGCTGGTAGATCCGGGAGGCAAGTGCGTTTTCCTTGGGGCGGCTGGTATTGCCCATGGGCTCAGGTCAGCAGGCTCACGTGGGCCGAGACGACCCGCCAGCCCTCGGGAAACAGCACCCAGGTCTGGCTCTGGCGCCCCACGGGATCACCGTCGCGCAGGAACTCCACGTCGGCGGTGGCGAAGGTCTCGCCAAAGGTGGTGATCACCAGGTTGCGCAATTGTCTCGGCATGTTGGCGGGGGGAACGAACAGTTCCCGATATCGGCGGATCGCCTCGGCACCGTAATGAATCTCGGCGATGCCGAAGCGGACGGTCAGCGGATTGTCCCAGAAAAGTTCGTTCAGGACCGCCACGTCGTTGGCGATCAGGGCGGCTTCGTAGCGCTCGAAGACCCGGGTCATGGCGTCGAGAACGTGGGGCAGGTTCACTTCGGCGGACACGCTCATGCGGGCTCCTTCAGGTTTCGAGGCCGGCCGCGAGGGCCGCCAGCGGCGCCGTCCAGCCGACGATCGCGCCCTGGGCGCGGATCATCTCCAGGGTGGCCGCCTTGAAGGCCGGAAAGTAGCTTTCGGTGGCGTCCTCGATCAGCAGGCATTCATAACCCCGGTCGTTGGCCTCGCGCAGGGTGGTCTGCACGCAGACCTCGGTGGTGACGCCGGCGAAGATCAGGTGGGTGATGCCCTTCAGGCGCAGGATCTCGCCCAGCGCGGTGGCGTAGAAAGCCCCCTTGCCCGGCTTGTCGATGACGATCTCCCCCGCCAGTGGTGCCACCGCCGGCAGGATGTCGTTGCCCGGCTCCCCGGCCACGAGGATGCGCCCCATCGGGCCGGGGTCGCCGATGCGCAGGCTCGCGGCGCCCCGCTCCCGCTTGGCCGGCGGGCAGTCGGACAGGTCCGGGCGATGCGCCTCGCGGGTGTGGATCACGGTAATCCCGTGGCGCCGGCACAAGGCCAGCAGCGCGGCCACCGTCGGCACGATGGCGGCCAGCAGCGAGACGTCGTTGCCCAGGCTCTCGCCGAAGCCACCGGGCTCGATGAAGTCCCGCTGCATGTCGATGACGATCAGCGCGCTGCGGGCCGGCTCGAAGCGGTAATCAAAGGGGCGGGCGTGGATGATCGGCATGATTCCCTCAGTGGCCATGGCCAGCCATGTAACGTCCGATGGCGGCCACATCGGCCTGGCCCGCCAGGGCCTCGTAGGCGATCACGCCCTCGGACATGACCACGATGCGGTCGGACAGCTCGAGCAGCTCATCCAGGTCTTCGCTGACCAGCAGGATCGCCGCCCCCTCGTTGCGGGCCTGGTCGAGGCGCCGGTGGATCGCCTCCGTGGCGGCGAAATCCAGCCCGAACACCGGGTTGGCCACCACCAGCAGCTTCACCGGGCCGGACAGCTCCCGCGCCAGCACGGCTCTCTGCACATTGCCCCCCGACAGGTTCTCGATGGCGGTGGCGGGATCGTCCGGGCGCACGCCGAAAGCCTCGATCAGGGCCTTCGCCCGGCGGCTCAGGGCGCGGCGCCGCAGGAAGCCCAGGCTCAGCCAGCCGCCCGCATACGGGGCGATGTCGAAATCCCGCAGGCCCATGTTCTCGGCCACGCTCATGGCCGGCACGCAGGCATTGCGCAGGGGCTCCTCCGGCAGGCTGAAGACGCCGTGGCGACGCATCTGCGCGCGGCTGGCCTGGTAGTCCTCGCCGGCCACCCGGACCTGCCCGGCGCTCGCCTGGCGCTGGCCGAGCAGGACTTCGACCAGCTCCTTCTGGCCGTTGCCGGCCACCCCGGCCACCCCGACGATCTCGCCGGCCCGCACGCTCAGGTCGAGGCCGCGCACCGATGGCGTGCCCCGGTCGTTGTCGGCGTGAAGCCCCTCCACGTCCAGCCGGATCTCGCCGATGGCCTGGGTCTGGTCGGCGGCGCAGCGGCGCCTCCCCGAACTCACCGCGACGCTGCTGCCCACCATCATCTCGGCCATCTCGGCCGTGCTCAGCTCGCCGACCCGCCCGCTGCCGGCCAGCTTGCCCCGGCGCAGGATGGTGACCCCGTCGCCATAGGCGCTCACCTCCCGGAACTTGTGGCTGATCATCAGTACGGTGAGGCGTCCGTCGCGGGTCATGCCATGCAACAGGCCGAGCACCTCGTCGGCCTCGCCGGGGGTCAGGACCGAGGTCGGCTCGTCGAGGATCAGCAGGCGCTGGCCCAGGTAGAGCTGTTTGAGGATCTCCAGCTTCTGCTTCTCGCCGGCGGCCAGATCGGCCACCAGGGCGTTCAGGTCCAGGCGGAAGGGCGTGCTGTCCAGGAAGGCGGCGAGGGCCGCCTTTTCGTGGCGCCAGTCGATGCGCAGGGGCAGATCGCCGCGGGCCAGCAGCAGGTTCTCGGCCACCGTCATGCCCGGCGCCAGGGTGAAGTGCTGGTAGACCATGCCGATGCGCAGGCGCTGGGCGTCGCGCGGGCTGCGGATGTCGTGCTCGCGGCCGTCCACCATGAAGCCGCCCTCCTCCGGGGGGTGGTAGCCCACCAGGCATTTGACCAGGGTGCTCTTGCCGGCGCCGTTCTCGCCCAGCAGGCAGTGGAAGCTGCCCGCCTCCACCTTCATGGAGACCGCGTCGAGGGCGGTGAAGGCCCCGAAGCGCTTGGTGACCCGGAAGGCCTCCACCGCAGCGCCGCGGTGCTGCAGGTCGGCCGCGGTGAGGGAATGGGTGAGCGGATCCATGGCCTCAGCCCAGGGCCGCCAGCAGGCTGGCGGAGTCGGACACGGCACCGAAGACGCCGCCCTGCATCTTGATCATCTTGAGCGCCGCCAGGTGGTTGCCGTGGTCGGTGGCACCACAGCAGTCTTCCAGCAGCAGGCATTCGAAGCCCATGTCGTTGGCGTCGCGCAGGGTGGTGTGCACGCAGACGTCGGTGGTGATGCCGCTCAGGATGATGTTGCGGATGCCGCGGGTGCGCAGGACCAGCTCCAGGTCGGTGGCGTAGAAGGAGCCCTTGCCCGGCTTGTCGATGATCACCTCGCCGGGCAGCGGCGCCAGCTCGGGGATGATCTCCCAGCCGGGCTCGCCGCGCACCAGGATCCGGCCGCAGGGCCCGCTGTCGCCAATCCCCGCGCCGATGCGCCGGGAGCGCCAGCGCTTGTTGGGCGGCAGGTCGGCCAGGTCGGGGCGGTGCCCTTCGCGGGTGTGGATGATGAAGAAGCCCAGGCTGCGCAGGCGGGCCAGCACCGCCTTGATCGGCTCGATCGGGGCGCGGGTCAGGGACAGGTCGTAGCCCATCTTGTCCACGTAGCCACCGACGCCGCAGAAGTCGGTCTGCATGTCGATGATGATCAGCGCCGTATTGGCCGGCGTCAGGTCACCGTTCCAGGGCCAGGGATAGGGATCGGCCGCGAGGCTGAAGTCTGTCATGGTCGTACTCCTGGTTCAGCGTTGATTCAGCGTTGGGTTAGGGACAACTCGCCCGGGGCCCCGGCGAGACTTCGGCCGGGCATCCAGCTGGCCGCCATCAGGGCCAGGGTCAGCACATAGGGCGCCGCATTGAAGAGGTAGTAGCCGGCCGTGATGCCCTGGGATTGGAGGGCCGGGCCGAGGGCACCCGCCGCGCCGAAGAGCAGCGCGGCCAGCGCACAGCGCAGGGGGTTCCAGCGGGCGAAGATGACCAGCGCCACCGCCATCAGCCCCTGGCCGCTGGACAAGCCCTCGTTCCAGCTGCCGGGGTAATACAGCGACAGGAAGGCGCCGCCGACCCCCGCCAGGAAGCCTCCCGCCGCCGTGGCGCCGATGCGGATGGCCACCACCGGGTAGCCCAGGGCGCGGGCGGCCGCGGCGTTGTCGCCCACCAGGCGCAGGGCCAGGCCCCAGCGGCTGGCCCGGAAGCCCCAGTGCAGCAGCAGTGCCAGCAGCAGGCCGAGGGGCAGCAGCACATTGATGCGCAGGGCCGACTGCAGCTGGGCGCTGTCGCTCCAGGCCCCCAGCTCGAGGGACGGCAGCATCGGCGCCTGGGGCTGGATCAGCGGCTTGCCCAGGAAGAAGGCCAGGCCGGTGCCGAAGAGCATCAGCGAGATGCCGACCGCAATGTCATTGACCTTGGCCAGGGAGCACAGGCCACCATGCAGGAGCCCCATCACCAGCCCGCACAGGCCGGCCGCCAGCACCCCCAGCCAGGGCGAGCCGCTGGCCAGCGAGACGCCGTAGCCGCTCATCGCCCCGAGCACGAGGATGCCTTCCAGCCCCAGGTTGATGCGCCCCGACTTCTCGGTGATGCACTCCCCCAGGCTGACGAACAGAAACGGCGTGCTGACCCGCAGCGCGCCCCCCAGCAAGGCCAGCGCCAGGCTGCCGAAAGCAAGGCTGTCACCACCATCAGACACGACGGACTCCTTTGCGGTTGAGGGTTTCGAAGGCCAGCAGGGCCACGAACAGGCCCCCTTGCAGCACCAGCGTGGCCGCGTCGGGCAGGTCGATGCGACGCTGCAGCAGGCTGCCCGACGCGCCGATGCCGCCCACCAGGATGGCGCAGGCGATGATGCCCAGCGGGTTGTGGCGGGCCGCGAAGGACACCAGGATGCCGGCGTAGCCATAGCCGGCCAGCAGGGCGGCATTGGCGCTGCCGTGCACCGCCGCCACCTCGAGCATGCCGGCCAGGCCGGCCGCTCCGCCGCCGAGGAAGCAGGCGGCGAGGATCAGCCCACCCACCGGCAGGCCGGCCATCATGGCGGCCCTGGGGTTTCCGCCGACCACCCCGACGGCAAAGCCGAACACCGTCTGGCGCACCACGAAGCCCATCACAAGGCAGATCAGCACGCCCCAGAACAGGCCCCAATGCACCTCCATCCCCGGCATCGCGCCGATCAGGAAGGACTCTGCCAGGGGCGTGGTGGAGGGTTTGTTGAGACTGGCCGGGTCCCGCAGCACCCCCTCCACCAGGAAGTTGAAGAGGGCGATGCCGATGTAGGCCAGCAGCAGGCTGGAGATGGTCTCGTTGATGCCCCGCGCGTGGCGCAGCCAGGCTGACAGGGCGATCCAGGCGCCGCCAGCGATGAAGCCCGCCGCCGCCATCAGCAGGTGGACCGGCAACGCCGGCCAGCCTGCGCAGGCCGCAGGCACCACGGCCGCCGCCAGCGCCCCGACCGCCAGGGCCCCTTCCCCACCGATGATGACCAGCCCGGCACGGGCCGGCAGGGCCACGCAGAGGGCGGTCAGCATCAGCGGCGCCGCCCGCGACAAGGTGTTCTGCCAGGCGAAGGAGGAGCCGTAGGCGCCCTCCACCACAAGCTCCAGCGCCTCCAGGGCGGGAAAGCCCTGGGCGGCCAGGAACAGGGCGAACAGCAGTGCAGCGGCCAGCACCGCGGCGCTGAAGGGCAGGAAGGGCGCGGCAAGGGAGCGGACGGCGTTCATGGCGGCCCCCGTCGCTCAGATCTGGCCGATCACGCCGTCGAGCAGGTAGTTCATGCCTTCCAGCAGCGGGTCCTGCTGGCCGAGCACCTTGCCGGCCGCCACCACGGTCTTGCCGGAGTTGTCCACCAGGGGGCCCTTGAAGATGGGGAAGTCGCCCTTCATCATGGCCGCCTTGACCGCGTCGGACTTCTTGCGTGCCTCGGCCGACACCGCCGGCCCAAAGGGCGAGGGCTTGACGAAGCCGTCCTTCAAGCCACCGCGCAGGAAGTTGACCATCGGCTTGCCCTCGATGGTGGCCTTGATGATCTGGGTGTAGGGCGTCTGCCAGTCCCACTCCGCGCCGGTCAGGTAGCCCTTGGGCGCCAGCTTGGCCTGGCTGGCGTGGTAGCCGCAGCTGAAGGCGCCCCGCCGCTCTGCCGTCTCGACGATGACCTTGGGGCTGTCCACATGACAGGTCAGCACGTCCACGCCTTGGTCGATCAGGCTGTTGGCGGCCTCCGCCTCCTTCACCGGCAAGGACCAGTCACCGGTGAAGATGACCCGCACGGTGGCCTTCGGATCCACCGAGCGGGCCCCCAGCAGGAAGGCATTGATGTTGCGCAGCACCTGGGGGATCGGTTTGGCGGCGATGAAGCCGAGCTTCTTGCCCTTGCTCGCCGAAGCCGCGGCGATGCCGTTGAGGTACTGGCATTCGTCGATGTAGCCAAAGAAGCTGCCGACGTTCTTCGGGTGCGTGCCCTCGGTCCACAGCCCGCCGCAGTGAGCGAAGCGCACGCTGGGATACTTCTCGGCCATCTTCAGCACGTGGGGGTCGAAGTAGCCGAAGGAGGTGGCGAAGATCAGGGTCGCCTTGTCCTGGTTGATCATGGCCTCCATGGTCTTCTGCACCGCCACCGTCTCGGGCACCTTTTCCTCCTCGATGACCTTCACCCCGGGCAGCTTCTTGATCACCGCCACCGCCTGGGCCTGGGCCTGGTTGTAGCCGAAGTCGTCCCGTGGCCCGACATAGATGACCCCGACCACCAGCTTGTCGGCGGCACCGGCCCGCCCGATGCCGAAGGGCAGCATGTGGGTGGCGGCGCCGGCGCCGAGGAGACGCAGCAGATTGCGACGATGAGACCGGATGCGGGACGCGGACATGGTTCAGCTCTCTTTCTGTCGGTTCGGGATGGGGGACGGCTGTCGGTGGCGGCGGCCAGCGGCGCGGCAGATCAAGGACTTCGCCTGTTGCCCGCGGGCTCGACAATGGGCAAGGGTGGCAGGCCCGCCGTGCAGCGCGGCGGCACCCGGAAGCTCACCCCCAGCCGGGCATGCAGGGCCGGCTCCCACT
Source organism: Zoogloea sp. (assembly GCA_009026175.1). Lineage (GTDB taxonomy): Bacteria > Pseudomonadota > Gammaproteobacteria > Burkholderiales > Rhodocyclaceae > Zoogloea. Next base: position 29,322 of record WBTZ01000009.1, read on the forward strand.
GGCGCGCGGTCTCGGCCAGCAGGTGGTCGGCACCGGGCGGGCCGATCAGGGTCACTCCCGCCGGCAGGCCGTCGGCCCGGAACGGTCCGGGCATGGCCAGCGCGCTCAGGCCCAGCAGATTGACGAAATTGGTATAGCGCCCGAGCCTGGCATTGCGCTCGAAGGGGCGTTCGGCGACCTCCCGGCTCGTATAGGTGGTGGGTGTGGTGGGCACCAGCAGCACATCCACATGCCGGAAGACATCCAGGCAGAGCGGCGTCAGCTCATCGAGACGGTAGCGCCCCAGGAAGGCATCGACGGCGCTCATGCTGTCGGCCGAGGCGATGATGGCGGCCACCACCGGATCCAGGTCCTCCCGGTGGGTATCGAAGAAGCTGCCCAGCGCGGCCCGGCGTTCGGCGACCCAGGGGCCGTCGTACAACAGCGCCGCAACCTGGTGAAAAGGCGCCAGATCCACCTCCTCGAAGCCGGGTCCGTCTCCGTCGCCCAGCGCCGCAAGCGCCGCCTGGAAGGCCTCCCCGGCCTGGGGGTCGAGCTCATCCTGCAGCCCGGCCGGAACGCCCACCACCAGCCCCCGCGGCGGCAGGCCCCGGGAAGGCGCAGTGCCGCCATCACAGGCCAGCCCCATGACCCGCCAGCCCTCCGCCACCGTGTGGGCAAACACCGACACGCAGTCCAGGCTGCGGCAGGCGGGCACCACGCCCTTGCTGGAGAGCAGGCCGGGCGTAGGCTTGAGCCCCACCAGGTTGCAGAAGGCCGCCGGAACCCGCCCCGACCCGGCGGTATCTGTGCCGAGGGCAAAGGCCACGTGCCCCAGCGCCGTAGCCGCGGCCGAACCGGAGCTGGAGCCGCCGGAGATGTAATCGGGGTGAAAGGGACTCTGCACCGCGCCATAGGGCGAACGGGTCCCCACCAGGCCGGTGGCGAACTGGTCCAGGTTGGTCTTGCCCACCACGATGGCGCCCGCCGCTTCGAGGCGCCCCACCACCTCCGCCGAGGCGTCGGGGAGATAGGCAAATGCCGGACAGGCGGCCGTCGTCGCAAACCCCGCCACGTCGATGTTGTCCTTGACCGCGAAGGGCACGCCGAAGAGCGGCTCTGCCTCCAGCACGCCGGCGGCGCCGGCCAGGAGCCGGGCATCCATCCCGGCCAGCCTTGCCCGGAGGCCCCCGTCCGTCGCCACGCTGATCCATATCGTGGGATCGTCGGCGGCCGCGATGCGGGCCAGCACCGCCCTGATCAGCTCGCTCGGAACGAAAGATCCGTTCCGGTAGCCTTCAAGCACAAACTCGATGGTCAGGACCGGCGGCAGACTGGCATTCACTGGAGACCCCATCTTGGATACAAGACAGGATCCAATCAAGCAGCATGCATGCCATCCAGGCTCACGCGGGCTTATCCCTAGCAATCAGCCACTTAAAAGATGAATCCGGAATGCATTGAATGCTGCACCGCACCGTGAGCGGGACACGCAGCCTGCTCAGGCACAAGCACAGTGCATCGCCGCCGGCCGGGCGGCCCCTCAGATCGTCGTGGCGCGCTGCGGGCGGGCGAGACCCAGTCGCCGCTCGAACCAGGCGACGGTCCGCTCCAGGCCCTCGTCCAGTTCGACTACCGGCTGCCAGTCGAGCAGGCGCCGGGCCAGGCGGATGTCGGGCTGGCGCAGGCGTGGATCGTCACCCGGCAAGGGATTGAAGACCAGCTCCGACGCGGCTCCGGTCAGGGCGAGGACTCGGCGGGCCAACTCCAGGATGGTGAACTCACGCGGGTTACCGAGGTTCACCGGCCCTTCGGCCCCGGCCGGCGCCGCCATCAGCCCGATCAGCCCCTCGATCATGTCATCCACGTAACAGAATGAGCGGGTCTGCAAGCCATCGCCGAACAGCCCCAGGGATTCACCCCGCAGGGCCTGGACGATGAAGCTGGAGATCACCCGACCATCCTCCGGCAGCATGCGCGGCCCGTAGGTATTGAACAGCCGGGCGACCCGGATATCCACCCCATACTCCCGGTGATAGTCGAAGAACAGGGTCTCAGCGCAGCGCTTGCCCTCGTTGTAACAGGCCCGCGGCCCGGTCGGATTGACGTTGCCAGGGTAGGACTCGGGCTGCGGGTGGACCTCGGGATCCCCATACACCTCGCTGGTCGAGGCCTGCAGGATGCGGGCATCGTGTGCCCGTGCCAGGTCCAGCGCATGGAGGGCCCCCAGCACCGAGGTCTTGAGGGTGCCCACCGGGTCGCTGCGGTAGTGCACCGGCGATGCCGGGCAGGCCAGGTTGTAGATCTCATCCACCGGCTCCGCCAGCACCAGGGGATGGACGACATCGTGCTCCAGAAAACGGTAGCGCGGATGGGAAAGAAAGGGCGCGATGTTGCTGCGGCTGCCGGTGTGCAGGTTGTCGATGCACAGCACGTGGTGGCCCATGCCGAGCAGTCGCTCGCACAGATGGGACCCAAGGAAGCCAGCGCCACCGGTCACTACGATGCGCGAACCGGCTTGCGCAGCCTGTGCGCTCATGATGTCTTTATCGTGAAGCATCAATAGCCCTGATCGGCAGTGTGGCCGGCGGCCACCAGTTCGCGGTACCCGGCGTAGCTGGTCTGATGGTAGCGCCCCTCCTCAGGCAGCCAGACGTTCACCTTGGCGAAATCGGGCAGGGGCAGCTTGCGCGACAGGTAATGAACGGCGAAGGACGTCTCGTAGTTCACCGTGGCCAGCGGCGAATGGACCCGATGGGCGTTGCTGCTGATGACCGCATCCCAGAACAGGCGATCACCGAGGCCACCGATACTCCGCGTGACCTGCTGGGTCCGCAGGCCCCAGGCTGAAAACAATGAGAAGGCCTGCTCCATGACCAGGTAGCAGTTGGTGTCATTGAAGTTGCGACCGTCGGATTCGGTACACAGGCCCAGCAGTTCCCCGTTATCCGGCCGCACCAGGCGCCGCGCACAGGTCACGACCAGAGCGGCATGCCGCTGCTGGACCCGCAGCAGGGTCTCGATGTGATCGGGCTGGTACCAGTTGTCCGCATCCAGCAGGAGCACCGCATCGAAGGCCTGGGCGGCGGCTGAGGAACAGCCGATCAGGCGGGGGGCATCACCGGAGTCCGCGTGCGAAACGGGGAGTGGAATGTGCTGACAGCGCGACCACGCATTCACCTCGGCCCGGGGATACCCGTCGGCCACCATGATGTGAGTCACATCAGCATGAGTCTGGTTGATCACGCTGGCATGGCAGCGCTCGAGCTTTTCCAGTGGCTCGCGATAATAGGGTGTGACGACAGCTATTCGCATGGGACTCTTTTCTGAATGAGGACGGCACGGTACGACCGGAACGTTACACGCGTCCCCATGGGGCTGGATGTGGCGGCATGGCCGGACACAAACTTGGGATCAATACGCCAGTCGTCCCGAAAGCCGGTCCAGATCACTCTCCTTCCAGCGCAGCTGGTCCCGTTCCCGCCGCAGGTCGCGATCCAGGTCGCGCAGGTCATGGCGCAGCCGGGCCCGCCGCTCGTCGCTCAACTTGTCGCTGCGCAGCTCCCGCTCGATTGAATCGGATTGCCCGTTCAGGGTCGAGATGCGCGCCCGGGACTCGTGGACCTCGTAGGCGGCCCGGTGCAGGGAAACGAAGGCGGCCTCCTTGCCGGGCGGGCAGACACCCGCCTGGTAGGCTCGCCCGGCCAGCCCCTCGCGGACTGCGTTGTGCGGCTGGCAATAGCTTTCCAGACCGTCCAGACGCCCGCGCGCATAGGCTGCGGGGTCGGGACGGATGCCGAATTCGGCACAGGCCTCCTGGTGCTCGGCCAGCCGGCTCGCCGGGTAGCCCATGCGGCCATCCCTGACTCCCAGCTCACGCCAGCTGACCGAACGGCACTCCTTTTCATCGAGGGTCGCGCAGGCGCTGAGGGAAAGGGCGGCAAGGATTACGGTACACACAGCAAGGGGACGCATGACGCGGGAGGCTCCGAAGGGTCAGTAGGAATCAGGGAAGCATCAGGAAGCGGCCTTCCTTGACCACCCGGCTCATTTCGCGGCCATCCACGCTGTAGGTGATCCACAGCTTCTTGTCCTGGCGCTCGGCGGGGTCGTCGCCCGCCGTATCGTTGTCCACCTTGACATTCAGGCGGCCTTGATTGACCCGTTGCTGCAAGCGATAGGTGATGTCGATCTTGCGGTTGTTGGAGCCGTATTCGGCCCGGAGGATCTGCAGGCCGCTCCGGCCGCCGCCGTCGTAGCCATTGCCGTAGCCCGGCCGGTCACCCCCCCAGCCTCCGCGCCAGCCACCCTGCCCCCAGTTACCACCCGACCAGCCGGAAAACTGGGCACCATCCACCCAGCTGCCTTCGGTGTACTCGAAGCTGCGGTTGCGGCCATCGGGGCCTTCGGCATAGATGCGCAGGACCTTCCGGTGACCACGGTCCGGATCGATGCCGAAAGTGTCGTTGCTCAAGCGGAAGCGCTCGTCGCGACGGGCCAGGTCCTTGAGCCGGGATGTCACGTCCACGTTGCGCTCGGCGGTGCCGTACAGCGCCTGGAGGATCCGGTACTCGCCATCGCCGCCGTCATGGTGGCCCGGCCTGCCGCCCCAGTTGCCGGCACCGTTGTCGTCACGGCCCCCGTCTCCCCAGCTGCCGCCACGCCAGCCTTCGAACTGGGCGCCGTCCACCCAGCTCCCTTCAGGGTACTCGAAGGTACGGTCGCGGCCGTTCGGCCCCACGGCGTAGATGCGCAGGACCTTGTCGCGCCCCCGGTCCGGATCCACGCCGAAGACACCGTTGCCGAGCCGGAAGCGCTCGTCGCGCTGCGCCAGCTCCTTGAGCCTTGCGGTGACGTCCACGTTACGTTCCGGCGTGCCGTAAAGCGCCCTGATGATCCTGTACTCACCCTGCTGCCACTCCGCCCAGGCGGGATGAATGGCCGCCAGCGAGAGCAGCACCCACACACAAAAGCGCGCGCAGGCGCGCATCCAAGCATGCTCAGACATGTTGTTCTACCTCCCCGAATGGTTTGATCCAGCCACCCAAGAACAGCATGGCTTTGAAATTTGAGGGACACTAACAGAATTTGGCTGGCCCCAAGGCCGCATGCGCCCACATCCGCAGCACTATCGTGGCAGTTCGCCGCTCAGCCATCGCCGCTTCAACTGGTTCAGGGTGCCTGTTCGCTGCATATCGTTCAGGGCGGACTGCCAGCGCTTGAGCACCGCGGCAGGCACGTCACGTGAAAAAGTCAGGTAGCCCGTGTCAGGCGAGAGGGTGAACACGGACTCGATCGCATCCGCGGACACACCCTCCTGCCTGAGCAGATCGGGCAGCATGAGCCGGTCCATGACCATGAGGGGCGCGCGCCCGCCCAGGAGCATGCGCACACTGGTCAGCGGCGAGGTTGTTAGGTACAGGTTCTGGAATCCCGCCCTCTGAAGATCGGGCACCGAATAGTAATTCCGCTGGATGAGAACACTGCTCACTCCGCGAGCCTCCTCCAGGCTGTTGATGCGAAGGCTATCCTGTGTCCGCGCGAAAAACTCGGTCGAGGTACTGAAAAGGGGGCCGACCCACTGGAAGAGCTTTTCCCGCTCTTCAGTGCGCTTCGGGCAGATCAGCACCGTACTAGGTTCGCTGAGGGCTGTCTGGTAGGCACGTGCCCACGGCAGGCTGACGATCTCCCCCCGATCCCCTGTACGCCGCAACAGTGCATGAACGACTTCTATGCAGTAGCCCGTGATCCGCCCGGCCCGGTCGGTGAAGGCAAAGGGAGGAACCTCGGTAGTGTAGAAATGGAGCATCTGCCCCGCTGGCTCGCCAGCCTGGGCGGAGGTGGCAAGCGCAAGCAGGCTCGAGCAGGCCAGAACGATCCCTGCGACAAGCGACCTTGAGACTTTCCGCACACAATTTGAGGTAACCATGCCCACAATATAGGCAATTGTCTCCTCGTCAAACAGGGGGGAGCCGCCATTCGACCAAAACCCCCCGTTCAGGTGATCACTGGGAGTGTGACGTCGCCTCCCCCGAGCCCCTGCCCAGCAGGCGCCGGAAATCTTCCGCGCACAGGGGCTCGCTGAACTGGAAGCCCTGGCCGTCATGGCATTGATGGGCCCGCAGGAAGGCGAGCTGCTCCTGGGTTTCGACGCCTTCAGCCACCACGCGCTGCTTGAGGCTGCGGCCCATGCCGATCATGGCACTGACGATGGTCGCGTCGTCCGCATCGGTGGCGACGTCATGGACGAAGGACTGGTCGATCTTCAGGGTATCGATGGGGAAGCGCTTCAGGTAGCTGAGGCTCGAATACCCCGTTCCAAAATCGTCGATGGCCAGCTGCATGCCCATGGTCTTGAGGGCGGTCAGCACCAGGGCCGACGCCTCGGCATCCTGCATCAGGATGCTTTCGGTGAGCTCCAGTTCCAGAAGCTCGGGAGACAGGCCCGTCTCCGAGAGGATCAGGGCCACCCCCTCCAGAAAGCTCTTGTGGCGGAACTCCACTGCCGAGATATTGACCGACACCGGCACGGCAAGCAGGCCGGCATCCTGCCAGGCCTTGAGCTGCCGGCACGCTTCGCGCATGACCCAGCGCCCGATCGGCACGATCAGGCCGGATTCCTCGGCGATGGGGACGAACTGGGCCGGCTGGATGAGGCCCAGCATGGGGTCCTGCCAGCGGATGAGCGCCTCGGCGCCGGTCATCGTCCCCGAGTGCAGATCGATCTTCGGCTGGTAATACAGGAGGAACTCCCCCTGCTTGAGGGCCCGCCGCAGGCCGCTCTCGATGAACTGGCGCTGTACCGCGCGGGTATTCATCTCCGACCGGAACAGCTGGCAGTTGTTACGGCCACGCGCCTTGGCGTGGTACATCGCCGTGTCGGCGTTCTGCATGACGGCTTCGGCGTTGTCGCCATCGTCCGGATAGACGCTGATACCGATGCTCAGGGTCACGTGGAGTTCATGTCCATCGATGAGCTGGGGCAAGGAGAAGACCTGCAGCAGCTTCTCCGCAACCCGGGTGGCGTCGTCGATATGCTCGACCTCCGACAGCAGGATCACGAATTCGTCTCCCCCCTGGCGGCACACTGTATCTGTCGTCCGGACACAGGCGATCAGGCGCTCGGCCAGGGCCTGCAGCAGCAGATCGCCGATCCGGTGCCCGAGGGAGTCGTTGATGTGCTTGAAATAATCGACATCGAGGAACAGCAGGGCCACCTGCTTGTGGCGCCGTCGGGCCAGGCCGATGGCCTGTGACAGGCGCTCCGTCAGCAGCGCCCGGTTGGGTAGCCCGGTGAGGAAGTCATGGTGCGCCAGGTGCGACATCCTGGCGGCCATGGCACGGGACTCGCTGACGTCATGGAAGACGATCACCGCCCCGCTGACCCGGCCGTCCCGGTTGTGGATGGGCGCCGCCGAGTCCTCGATGGACGATTCCGAGCCATCCCGGTGCACCAGCACGCAGTCGGTTGCCAGCTCCACCGTCCGGTCCTCGGCCATGGCACGCCGGGCCGGGTCGGCCGCGGCCTCGCGGGTGAGCCCATTGACGATGTGAAACACCTCGGACAGGGGCCTGCCCAGCGCTTCGGCCCGCGACCAGCCGGTCATCTTCTCCGCCACCAGGTTCATGTAGGTGACCTTGCCCGGCATGTCGGTGGTCAGCACCGCATCGCCGATCGAATTGAGCGTGACCTGGGCCCGCTCCTTTTCGGCGAACAAGGCCTCCTCGGCCAGCCGCAACACCTCGTCGGCGGCCTTGCGCTCCGAAATGTCCTCGACCGTCAGTACATGGCCGGGGCGGCAATTATTGCCGGGCAGGACTGCAGCATTCAGACGGACCCACGACAGGCTGCCATCGGCACACAGCCAGCGGGCCTCGAGGCGGAAAGGCGTGCCCTGCTGCGCGGCCGCCTTCCATTCGGCTGCAGCCTGCGGGCGATCCTCCGCACAGAGGAAAGTGCGCCAGTCGCGGCCCTCGAGCGGCGCGCTGCCCGGCCCGCCCAGCTGGCAGCAGGAAGGATTGGCGTAGGTGCAGATTCCCTGCGCGTCGATGGCAAAGACCCCCAGCGGCGAGGTTTCGACGAGCGCCCGGAAATAGTGCTCGGCATGCTCACGGGCGTCGGCCGCGTCCTCATCGGCCGGGGGTATGGCGGACTGCATGGTCATTGCGTCTCCTCGACTAGCCGGCATACCAGAGCACGGCAAAGAAATGGCAGCTGGTGCCCGCCATCACAAAGAGATGCCAGATGAAATGGCCGAACTTCAGGCGGGCGTCGGTCAGGTAAAAGACCACCCCTCCCGTGTAGGCCAGGCCCCCCGCGACCAGCCACGCCAGCCCCGTCGTGGAGACCCGTTCGATCAGCGGCACGGCGGCGATCACCACCAACCAGCCCATCAGCAGATACAGTCCGGTGGAGAGATAGGGGTTCGACAGGCGGTCGAAGGCCTTGAGGAGCAGTCCGACCGCCGCCAGCCCCCACACCAGGCCGAGCAGGGTCCAGCCCCAGGCGCCATCGAGCACGCCCAGCGCAAAGGGGGTGTAGCTTCCGGCAATGAACAGGTAGATCGCGCCGTGGTCCAGCTTTCCCAGCAGACGCTTGGCCCGGCTGTTGTGCGCCGGGGCTGCGTGGTAGAGCATCGAACTGAGGTAGAGCATCACCATGGTGACGGCGAAGACACAGGCCCCCAGGATGTTCGCCGCCCTCCCCTGCTGGGCGCTGGAGGCGATCAGATCCGGGGCGGCCGTCAGGGCCAGGACGAAGCCGAGCCCATGACTGATGCTGTTGGCCAACTCTTCCGCAGCCGACTGGGGGCGATCACGCATATTGCTTCCCTCCATTCCTGTCATCCACACCGCCGGAGCAAGGCGCTGCAACCGGCGAGCCAGCGCGCTTGCAGATACCGCGCAAAGACGCGGGAGCGCCGTTGAAGTTGATCAGCGGAGCCAGTATGCGACAGGTGCCCATCCCGCTCTGTGCGCTGACGCACCCAGGGAGCTTGGTGCGCTGCCATACAGACGCAGCGGCGACAGGGGGAGATGATGGCTCACGTCATCCACCCCCCAGGAACACGGAATCCTCATGAGCCATGTCCCCACTACCGGACTCCCCCTGCCGGGCAGCAATCTCGACCGGCTCGCCCATGCCCAGCTGGCGCGCCTGACCGGCGGGATCTCGCCTGCCGCACTGACCATGGCCTTTGAAGACTGGCTCATGCACCTGTCCCGCAATCCGGCGGAGCAGGCCGAGCTCGTCCGGGCCCTCGCCGAAGCCCTCCTGCAGTTCCCCGGCCACCTGCTGGAGGGCCCACGCCCTCCCGGGACGCTGGGCCATGACCCATTCGTACCCGACCGCCGCTTCACGCACCCAGGCTGGCAGGCCTGGCCGTTCAACCTCTGGAGCCAGTCCTTCCTGCTGACCGAAGCCTGGTGGCGGAAGGCAACGACCGGCGTGCGCGGCGTATCGCCCCATCATGAGAACGTCGTCAGCTTCACCATCAGGCAACTGCTGGACCTGATGTCGCCGGCCAACTTCCCGTGGACCAATCCAGAGGTGCTGGAGCGCACGGTCCAGAGCAGTGGGGCCAACCTGGTCCAGGGCCTGCACAACCTGATCGACGATGTCCAGCACCGCCCGTCGAGATCCAGTCCGCCGGGCACGCAGGTCTTCCGCCCGGGACACGAGGTGGCGGTCACGCCGGGCCAGGTGATCTTCCGCAATCACCTGATCGAGTTGATCCAGTACGCCCCCACCGGCCCCAAGGTCAGACCGGAGCCGGTCCTGATCATTCCGTCGTGGATCATGAAGTACTACATCCTCGATCTTTCGCCAGGCAACTCCCTGATCCGCTTCCTGGTGGACCAGGGGTATACGGTGTTCGCCATCTCCTGGGCCAACCCCGGCCAGCAAGATCGCACGCTGGGCATGGATGACTACCTGCGCCTGGGGGTGATGGACGCGCTTGATGCGGTCTCCAGCGTCTTGCCGGGGCAAGGCATCCATGCAGCCGGCTATTGCCTGGGTGGCACCCTGCTGGCGATCGCGGCCGCGGCCATGGGGCGCGACGGCGACGAGCGCCTGGCCTCGCTGACGATGCTGGCGGCACAGACCGACTTCACCGAGCCGGGAGAACTGGCCCTGTTCATCGACGACAGCCAGGTCAGCTTCCTGGAGGACATCATGTGGGACCAGGGCTACCTGGACACCACCCAGATGGCAGGTGCCTTCCAGCTGCTCAATTCCCGCGACCTCGTCTGGTCGCGACTGCTGAAGGACTACCTGATGGGCGAGCGTCGCCCACAGAATGACCTGATGGCCTGGAATGCCGACGGAACCCGCCTGCCCTACCGGATGCACACCGAATACCTGCGGCGCCTGTTCCTCGACAATGACCTGGCCAGCGGCCGCTACCCGGTGGGCAGCCTGCCGGTGGCGCTGACCGACATCACCTGCCCGATCTTCTGCGTCGCCACCCTGCGCGACCACGTGGCACCGTGGCGCTCGGTGCACAAGCTGCACCTGCTTGCCGACGTGCCCGTCACTTTCCTCCTCAGTTCCGGCGGCCACAATGTGGGCATCGTCAATCCGCCCGGCGTGCCGGGCCGCAGCTTCCAGGTGCTCACCCGTCCCCGCGACGGCCGCTATTTCGACCCGGAGACATGGCTCAAGGTCGCCCCGATCCATGACGGGTCATGGTGGCCGGAGTGGACCGCCTGGCTGGACGCCCGCTCGGGCCGGCCCACGGCGCCCCCGCCGATGGGGAACGCCGGCACCGGGTGTGCGCCCTTGTGCGCAGCCCCCGGCACCTATGTGCTGCAGACCTGAACGACGCGGCCCGGGGCGGAGCAGGCTCCGTCCCGGGCCGGGCAACTGCCCGCCCCCCATGCCCCTTCAGCAGCCCAGGCTTGTGATCCAATCGAGGAGGAGGCGCGCGACCTCGTCGGGCTGATCAAGGGTGGACAGGTGCCCGCTCTCCTCCACCATGCAGAGCCGCGCGTGCCGGATCCCCCGGGCCATCTCCTGCGCCATCTCGGGCGGAGTGATGAGGTCTTCACGACCACATATCACCAGCGTCGGGCACTCGATGCGCGCCAGGTCCGGACGGCTGTCGGGGCGCTCCATGATGATGCGCTGCTGACGCAGGAAAACACCCTTGCCGAGGCCGGTCATCATGGAGTGGATGACCCCGCGCACGTCAGGTTGGCTCATCCGTTCAGGATGGGAGAGGCGCGGCAACATCGCTTCGAAGACAGCTTCCAGGTCGGTCCCGGCGAGCTGCATCAGGGCCTTGCGCGCCGCAGACGCCTCGGCGGACTCGGGTCTGGCCGAGGTATCGATGAGGGCCAGCGCACATACCCGGCCAGGTGCCCTGCGCATGATCTCGAAGGCCACGTAGCCGCCCAGCGACAGGCCGACCAGCACGAAGGGATCCCGGGGCGCCAGCGCCAGCACCGAGTCGGCCATGCCTTCAAGGGTATCTGCCAGCGTCAGGTCAGCCACCCCGGTGGTCGCCACCGCAGCCAGGGCATCGACCTGCGCCTGGAAGAGGCTGGCGTCGCTGAGCAGACCGGGCAGGAAAAGGACATGAGGTTTCGGTTTCATGTCCTGCGGTTCCGCTCGGCGATCGGATTGGTCATCCCATCGCGCAGGTCGGCAGGCGTTGCGAGCGCCGCATGGCGTTTATCCATGAGGGTCTCGGTCCTGCAGTCGTCGCTCTTGCTCATGCTTCTGTCCTTCTCGAAGATTGCTGGGAAATGTCAGTCTCTGCGCGCTTCAGGCCTTGCTGCCGCGAACGATGGCCTTGATGTGCAGCTCCACCGGCTCACGGGTCAGCTCACGCATTGCGCGGGCCTCGCCCGGCGGCAGCAGCAGCGCGCCGGGGTCCATCACTGCACCCTCGGGCATCGGCTGGACCAGGACTTCGCCAATCGCGTACCTGGCATGGAGGTCGGGCGGAGCCCGGAGGAATGTCCGCCCCACGGGAACCGGCCCATCGCTCGTGGGGGAAACAGCCGGGCCTTCGTCCGGCACATGCAGTTCGACAGGCTGGTTCATACTCACCTCCAGCGGCGTTCCGAGACCGGCAGGAGTGCGGTGCATCGGGACAACTACAGTGACAGGCCTCCACCGGCATGTCGGTACGGCATCGCACTTACGGGACCCGACGCCGCGTGGGGGCAGTTCCCAGCAGGCAGTCCCAGAAGGCTGTCAGCGTGCCGAAGGCCATGGCATCGTCGTCATGGTGGTGAAAAGCGTGGAAGCACTGTCGCCTGGCCAGCCAGCCGGCTCCCGCGCGGGGTGCCCGGTGCAGCCGGTGATGCACGGACTCCTGTACCAGATGGCCCAGAAGCAAGCCTCCGGATAACGCCAGGGCGGCACCGGTATCGGTCACCAGGAGAAAGGGGAGCATCAGCAAGGCGAACACGAAGGCCAGGCTGAACACCACTGGCGTGCGCATCGGCGCATCCGGTTGCCGGTGATGTTCCAGGTGCCATCGCCGGAACGGCTCCAGCCCATGCAGGATGAAACGGTGCAGCAGGTACTCCACCGGCGTCCATGCGATCAGTCCGGCCAGCAGCATGCCGCCATCAGGGCCCCAGCGGGCCTCCTCCAGACGCAGCCAGAAGAACGCCAGCCCGCAGATGGCCAGGGACGGAATCAGCAGGGAGGAAGGAAAGGCAGCGCTTGCCGCCGCGGGTCGGAACTCACGCATGGGCAGTGGTCCGGGGGCCGGCTCCAGACGGCGGAGGCCGCCACCGACGACATGCAGTCCGTTCGGCGGCGGTATGCTTCAACCGCGGATTCCGGGCATCAGGCCGTGTACATCGGGCGGCCATAGTAGGCACGAATGCCTTCGGCCCATTCCGGGTTGGCCATGTCGGGCCAGGTGTCCTTGTCGAATCCCGGCGCCCGCTCGAGCTGTTCCTTATCCACATCGAGCATGAAGCGCTTGTTCATGGTGTCGAGGGTCAAGGCTTCCCACGGTATGGCAAAGAGCTTGTCGCCCAAGCCGATGAATCCACCAAAGGACAGCACCGCATAGGCAATCCGCCCGGTGCGCATGTCGAGCATGATCTCCTTCACCTCGCCCAGCATCTCAGCCTTGTGGCTATACACATCGTTGCCGATCAGCGTGTCGGCCCCCATCAGGGCCGGCCCAGGGCCTTTCCCTGCATCGGGTCCGATCCCGCCACTGGTGTTGGCCTTGTAGATACCGTACGGGTCGCGTTCTTCGTAGTTCATGTCGAGCTCCTGATGATGCGCCTGGGGAGAAAGCCAGAGCGTCATACCAAGCCAATGACGCTCCCGGAGCCAAGATAGACGCCTGCGGTGGGGTGGTCTGTTGGGTAGGCCACACGTGGCGCGGGGCCGCCGACTACCTCAAGAGACGTCGGTGGTCGTGCCATCCCTGCCGCGGAACGAGGCCTCGAGGATTGCCCTGGCCAGGGTCCGGTCGGCATCGCAATGGGTACCGACCACCAGCACGGTGTTGCCTGCCTGGATCGCATCGCTCACCAAGTCCGAGAAACGTCCTTCCTTGCGGTTGGCTCCAACCGCCGCCCCGACGATGCCGCCGAGGCCGGCCACATCCCCATGCACCACCAGGCCGTAAACGCGGCCCGCCAGGTGCTTGGGATAGTCCCAGCCGGCCAGTCCGGAAGGTCTTGGACATCTCGCTGGCGCAGCTTCCATCATTGCGGGCCGAACCGCAGACCAGCAGCACCCGTGAGGACGATGCCGGGTCCTTCTGCCTCGCCTCTGCGGCCCGCAGGCGGTCACGCGTCGCTTTCCACTCAACCGACAGCGCATAGTCCGGGTCCGCAAACCCAGGCCCCGCCTTTTCAGTGAGGAGCACCTTGTGGACACACGGGTGCCGGGCTACCGGGCTGCGGGACGGGCTGTCACTGCTACTTCTTGATCTCGTGGCCGATGATGCCGCCAACGGCGGCGCCACCCACCGTCCCGGCGGTACTGCCGCCCGTCAGCACCGCTCCGCCCACGGCGCCGATACCGGCGCCGACGGCGGTGTTCTTATCCCGGGCAGACATGCCCGCACAACTTCCCAGGCTCATCACCAGCAGCATCGCCGTGGCACCCAGGCTGAGTATTGGAAAACGTTTCATGGCTGGACTCCTTTCGTCATGTCTCACCGGCCGGCATCAACGCTTGATCCGGGTGATCTTGGTTCCTTCGATACTGAGGCTGGCCATCAGGCCCTGCTGGTCGAAGATGAAGGCATAGGCATCGTCCTTGAGGGTCGACGAGGAGAGATTCTTGGCGATCCCCTCATTCACCACGACCACGGTCGGCCCCACCCCGATTTCCCAGCCCTGGGACTTGTCCAGGTACTCGACCGCCTTGTCGCTCATCAGGAACACGGCATAGCCATAGGATTCGGCCCCGGCCTGCAGGCCCCAGGATGCCGACACCGAGTTGTAGTAGTCGGCGGCCTTCCCCTCCCGGGTCAGGACGCCCTCCCCGTAGCTTCCACCGAATACCAGGCCGGCCTTGATGATCTTGGGAAAGACCAAGATCGCGCGGGCCTTCTTCGACAGCACCTCTGCAGCCGGGCTGGTCCTGTAGAGGGTCTGCAGGGCCTGGGCCGCGTCCTTGTTCAGGTCATCCGCGCTGGCCGCCCAGACCGGGACACTAAAGGCGCCCAGCGAGAACGAGGCGGCGGTGACGAGGATGAGCTTGTTGAAACTGCGTCTTACGGTAGACATGGTGTTTTCCTTCACACGGGTGGGTTGTCGGGCGCAGCGCCCATCCGGCATGAGGCGCGCCGGGCACTGCGAGCCTTCATGCTGCGCCGGTCGCCCGGGCGATTCCGTGCGCTAACGAACCGAGAGGCCTGCCGGCATCCCCCTGACCCGGCCCGGGAAGCGATCAGACGCCGTGGCTCACGCTGTAGAGCACCCAGCGTCCGTCATCGCCAAACTCCAGCACCCGGCGGTGATAGCGCCGCAGTGACGCGCGGTGGGCAACGCTCACGTAGGTGATGCCGCTGGCGGCGAGCAAGCCATACAGGCGCTCCTCGTTGAACGCATCGAGGGCACTGCTCGCCTCGTCAAGAATGGCGTAGCGGGGTTGGGCCAGCAGCAGGCGGGCAAAGGCAATGCGCTGCTGCTCCCCCACCGACAGCACCTTGGCCCAATCCAGCTCGGCATCCAGGCCACCAAAGCGCTCGGCAAGACCGGGCAGGTTGACCTGCTGGAGCATGGCCCGCAGCGCATCGTCGTCACGCAGCGGCAGCTCCCGCGGATACAGGAGCTGGCTGCGCAGGCTGCCCAGCAGCATGTAGGGACGCTGGGGAAGGAAGAGCATTTCCCCAGCCGGAGGGCGGGCGATGCGTCCGCGCCCCGAAGGCCACAGCCCGGCGATGGCGCGCAGCAGCGAGCTCTTGCCGCAACCGCTGGTGCCCACGATCATCAGGCTTCCGCCCGGCTCGACCGAGATGCTCAGCCCGGTGATCAGGGTGCGCTCCCGCTGCGGTGTCCACAGGGTCAGGTTGTCGATGCGCACCCGCGTGTCCGTGGAGAAGCGGATGTGTTCTTCCTCACCGCCCTCCCGCGCCTCCATGAAGCGGGCAAAGCGGTCCAGCCTCTCGATGCCGGCCGCGAACTTGCTGAGGCTGTCGAAGTTGTCGACGATCACCGTGAGCGCAGCCAGGATCGCCGCGAAAGCGCCCGCGGCCTGGATCGCCCGCCCCACCTCGAGCTCTCCGGACAGGACCCGGCCGGCAATGATCACGCTCGGCAGGATCACGGTGAGAAAGCTGAAGGCGTACTGAAACAGGTTGAGCCGGAGTTGAATGCGGATCAGCCGGAGGTAGTTGCCGAACACCTCACCAAAATGGCGCTCGATCTGGCGTGCCTCGAGCTGCTCCCCGGCATAGAAGGCGATGGCCTCTGCGTTCTCGCGAATCCTCACCAGGCTGAAGCGAAAATCCGCCTCCCGCTTGAGCTGATAGAAATTCAAGCCGATCAGCACCTTGCCGAACAACAGGACGGTGACGATCGTCCCGATGGTCGTATAGATCAGCAGGAACAGGACCAGCTCCCGGGAGATCGACCACAACACCCCGGAGAACGCCAGCAGTTGGAGCAGAGCACCGGCCAGCACCAGCAGGAACTGGAGGGACTTCTGGGTGAATGTGCCGATGTCCTCGGCGATCCGCTGATCCGGATTGTCGATACCCGACCGTGCGTCCAGCCTGAAATACACCTGTTGTGCCAGATAGGCTTCCAGGTAGCGATAGGTCAGCCAGCGCCGCCAATGCCCCCCGAGCCTGTCCCGCACGTAGTAGTAGAAGGCGTGCACCGGCACCCCCAGCAGGAGCACCCCCAGGCATCGCGTGATGGACGACCAGAAACGCGGCGCGTCCTGCGCGGCCAAGGCAGACGTGAACTCGCCAGTCTGCTCGTTCAGCAACACCGCAAACACGGCCTGGCCGAGCAGGAGCATGACCAGCAGGGCCAGCAACCCTCTGGCCAGACGCTTCTCTCCGCTGAACCAGTAGGGTGCGGCGATGGCGCCGAAGCGCCTCAAGAGCGCCCGATCAAGGACGATCATGGGCACGGGCCGGCTCTGTGCGCCACCGCACCGCTCACTGGCGACTGACGAAGGACATCCGGACCAGACGCGAGCCCGGTCGGAGCTGCAGCGCCTGGCTCGTCCAGGCAGCGCCGAGGCGGGCCCCCATCCGGTAGCAGCCGGGCGGCAGCCGGAGATACAGGAATGGCCCCTCGCTGACATCGGCCTGGATGGGGCGGCCCTTGCAGTCCTTCACCGCAAAAGGCACATCGGCCAGGTAATGCCCCTCGCGGTCACTGAACACCACGAGCACGTTGTAATGGCCCGCCGCCGCGTGCAGCCGCTCGCGATCGGGGGCACCGATACCACCGCTCATCCACTCCACGGCCCCCGCGGAGGGGGCGGTTGATCCGCCCGCTGAACCGTTGAGCGGCTGTCCCGCCCACTCGCCGGCCAGCACGGGCGTGCCGGAGATCAGCAACAGCGCGCCGAGCAGGCCGGCGTACCAAGCGGGCGGCGGCTGCAGACGAGCGCCCTTGAAGTCGGATGCAGAAGTGATGTCCATCATGGCGGCGCCTCGGTGAGAGGCCCCGACCGGATGGAGCGGGCACCCCGGTGGAGGAGCCTAGACAAGGGCCCGACGGCTGTCTGTCCGCTGCCGAACACACGTCGCTTCACAGGCCCCGGGCCGCTGCGGACTCAGTACGTCAGCGTACCGACTCCGGTGGGCAGCGGGCCCATTCTTGCTCGACACCGGACTCATCCGAGCCAACCGGAACACTCCTGAAGGATCGATCATGAAACACCTGCAATCCGCCCTCCTCGCCAGCGCCATGCTTCTTGCCTTTGGCAGCACCGCTATCGGTGCCACGCTTTCGAAAGCCGAATACACCTCGGACAAGGAGGCCATCTCCCGGCAATACTCGGCCGACAAGACCACCTGCGACAGCAAGGCCGACAACGCCAGGGACATCTGCATCGAAGAAGCCAAGGGCCGCGGGAACATCGCCAAGGCAGAACTGGAGGCGAGGTACGAGCCGTCGGTGAAGCACCAGTATGAAGTCCGGCTGGCCAAGGCCGATGCCGCCTACGCGGTCGCCAAGGAAAAATGTGACGACCTCGCCGGCAATGCCAAGGACGTCTGTCGCAAGGAAGCCAAGGCGGCCCATGTAACGGCCAAGGCCGATGCCAAAGTGGCCGAAAAGACCTCCGACGCCAACGCCACCGCGCGCGAAAAGACCAGCGAAGCCAACATGTCGGCTCAGGACAAGACCAGCAGTGCCCGCAAGGACGCCGCCTCGGACAAGCGCGATGCCGCCTATGCGGTGGCCAAGGAAAAGTGCGATGCCCTGTCCGGCGATCCCAAGGCAGCCTGCATCAAGGAAGCCAAGAGCCATTACGGCCAGTGAATGAAGTCCGGCTGGTGGAGCAGCTCCGCCAGCCTCCCGGGGCGCAATCCCGGCCGCCACCCCGGGCCAGGAAGGCGCCCCCCAAGAAACGCGTCCGCGCCGCTCGCCGGTGATGGGCGAGGCGCTGATGCCGCGGAAGCCGCGGCGGCCGTCTCCTCCTCAAGGACGGATACGCCAGCCCGCCCGCTGCAGCTATCATTACGCGCAGCACACGAATCCCGGGCAATGCTGACGGCCACGGCCATCCAGCACCGTGGCCCGCAGATGGCCCCTCCCCCTGAACGTCCGCCACAGAACCACCATCGTGACCCCTCCTCCCGCTGCTTCGAGGCATGCCGCACTACGGGCCCGGATCGCCGGATTCGCGGGGGTCGGGTTGATCGGCACCGCAGCCCATTACGCAGTGCTGGTGGGATGTGTGCAGCGCCTGGGAGTCGACCCGGTGCGGGCCAGCATGCTGGGGGCGCTGGTGGGTGCGGTGATGAACTATCTCCTCAACTACCACTGGAATTACCGCAGCACCCGGAGCCACCTCCGCACCGGGCCACGCTTCTTTGCCATTGCGGCGGCGAGCTTTGCCCTCAACGGTGCATTGATGGCCTGGCTGGTCAATGCGCTAGCAACGCCCTATCTTGCTGCGCAACTGGCCGTGACCGCCGTGGTGTTTCTTGTGAACTTCACCGCCAATCACATGTGGACGTTTCGGGGGCACTGAGGACATGCCGGCCCGCCTGGGAGCGGCCCCCATGGCGCGTGGCCGGGCCCCGCGGCGCTCGGGCAGCGCCTCCGAGTAGTCGGACACCAGGTAGCGGGGCCTTTGCTTGATCTCCTCGTAGATCCGCGCCACGTAGCTGCCGAGAATGCCCAGGCTGATCATGATGAAGCTCCCCAGGATGAGCAGGGTGAGGATCAGGGTGGTGAAGCCCGAGACTGCCCGCCCGGCCACCCACGACCACAGGCCCTCGGCCCCCACGCCGATCGCCAGCACCAGGGTGAGCACCCCCAGCACGGTGATGACCTGGAGCGGTGCGCTGGTGAAGGAGACCAGCGCCGTGGCGGCGAGACGCCCGAGGGACAACAGGCTCCAGTTGCGGGTCGTGCGCGTGCTCGGCGCAACCCGGAAGGGGACGGCAGCCTGCCTGAAGCCCACCCACTTGCTGAGGCCCCGGAAGAACCGCTCACGCTCCGGCAGGCCGTTCACGAGAATGCGCACCACCCGGCGGTCGAGGAGCTTGAAGTCGGATGCGGCATGCAGGTCTATCCCCGTCGCCCGGGCCAGCAGGCGGGTCACCATGCCGGCAACCAGGGCGTAGGCCCGATTATCCGTGGAGCGGTCGGACTTGACCGCATTCACCACATCGGCGCCCTGCTCCCAGGCGGCCAGCATCTCCGGGATCGTCTCCGGAGGGTGCTGCAGGTCGGCATCCATGGTGATCACCACATCGCCGCGGGCGTCCTCCAGACCGGCCAGCAAGGCCGCCTCCTTGCCGAAATTGCGGCTCAGGCGCAGGCCCCGCAGCCAGGGCCGCAGCCGCCCCAGCT
The DNA here is from genome assembly GCA_009026175.1 of Zoogloea sp. Lineage (GTDB taxonomy): Bacteria > Pseudomonadota > Gammaproteobacteria > Burkholderiales > Rhodocyclaceae > Zoogloea. Next base: position 48,783 of record WBTZ01000009.1, read on the forward strand.
CCACCACCGCCGCAAAGGTGTTGTCCGGGCTGCCGTCATCCACCACGATGACTTCGAACTCCGGCCGCATCCCGGCCAGGGTGTCCTCGAGCACGGCAAGCATGCGCTCGATCCCCGACGCCTCCCGATAGGCCGGCAATACCACCGAGATCAGGCGGGCGCGCCGCCGCGCCGGACCGGAGGCGCCGTGCATCACCTCGCCCATGTCAATTCTCCCGCGGGACACGGCAGGTCCCTGAAGCGCGTCATCGTGACGCCGGCGGCCGAACAGATGGCAGGGAAATCCTGGCTGCACAGCAGCCGGCACTCATCCTCCCAGCGGTGATAACCCAGCAAACGCTGATCGGACACTTCCTGCAAGTCCAGGTGTCCGGGGTGGCACATCAGCTCGAAGCATCCGCTGTCCGGCAGGCGCCCCAGCAGTTGCTCCAGGGCCGCAGGATCCAGGCGCCCGCTCGCGGCCAGACCGATACAGACCGGCGACTGCGCTCCCGATCCAGTCCGGGCTCCCTGCAGCAGCGCCACAGCCGCGTTGCGCAGCCACGCGGCGGGGGACCAGCCGGAGCGCTCCGGCTGCAGAACCCTCACCCACGGGATGCCGTAGGCACGCGCCAGCTCAAGGGTGAGGCGGCGCAAGGCGGGGATCAGGTGCAGGTGCTCGTGCGAGTTGAGGAAGCGGAGCGTAAGGCCGGCATCGAGGGCCCTTTCGATCTGCGCCCGCCACTCCTGCTCCACGCAGGCAACCGGCAGACGCCCGGCAAGCACGGCGAGAGCCGCACGGGACTTGCCCGGGAATACCCCGTTGTCTGCCAGACACGCTGCGACGACCTCCGTCAGGGGCTGGCCCCGGCTGAGATTCAGATGCACGCCATAATCCGCCCAGGGACGCCGCAATAGTCCCGTCGCCAGTTCTTCGAATAAGGGTGAGTTGGCCATGACGCCGGTGGCAAGCACCGAGCCGGCGTCGATGCACTGCAGGATGCCGGCGGAGACACAGCGGTACTCACCGAAATCATCCGCATTGACGATCAGCCCGATCATGGCAGCCCGCCCTCCACATTGCCCGGCGCCGGCGGCAGGAGCGCAACCCACAGGCGTACCGGTGGCACGGCCGCAGCGGTGTGCTGGGCGAAGCTCATCACGGTTTCATCGCGCAGCGCCGGGTAGCGGCGACGGATCGACTCGATGAGGGCGGTCCGCCCCGCCGGCTCGACGAACACGGCGCCGCGGTGCTTCAGGTCGGCCTCGTCGAGCCAGGGGCTCATGGGCAGGCTGGCCTCGAAATACGGGACGGGCTTCTCCGGCGCGAAAGCCACCAGGGTGCTGACCACCCAGCGGTCTCCTCCCACATAGCGCAGCGGGGCCGCAAACCGCCCATGCCAGTAGGCGGCGACCCGGTCGCTCATGGCCCGGCCGGGGTAGGCAATGGAATAAGGTGCCGTGTTGGTCTGCAGCGGTCGTACGAAGATCGCCCAGTAGCATCCCCCCACCTCCAGCAGGGTGAGCGCCGCCAGGGCTGCCAGAAAGCGCCGCCATGCCTGCCTGTCCAGAACGGGAGGAAAGGCGAGCACCAGCGCCAGTCCCGCCAGAGAGAAGAATGGAAATCCCCAGCGGGCGATCAAGGTGGCCTTGAACGCCGCAGCGAAGAGGACGGTGACCAGCAGCGGGCCGCCGGCCATCAGCATCACGAAACGCCGGTCAAAGCTCTGAAAGCTGAAGTCCCGATCTCGCCAGCGGACAAAGGGCAGATACAGCAGCACCAGGGGGAGCAAGGCGCCAAGCTGCTCGAGCAGGAAGAGCAGCGGCGGATACAGGCCGGATTGACTGGGCGCCACCGGCTCGGTGTAGAGATTGTCCTCCAGCGCCAGATTGCTCATGGCGTAGTGGAAGGGTGCGAAATCATGGCGGGCCAGCCACAGGAGGTTGGGCGACACAACCAGCAGGGCCGCCGCGATGCCCAGCCAGAAGGCCCGGCCCCGCACCGCACGCCGGCCTTCCGGCAACACCACCAGGGCCGCCAGCATCACGATGAACAGCACGGCCGACTCATACTTGGCGAGCGCAGCCAGCCCGGCCAGCCCTCCCGCACGGCTCCAGCGCCAGCCATCGGGGCTCAGCAGCGCCTCGCGAAACGCCCAGATGGCCAGCGCCCAGGTGGGGAGCATCGCCACGTTGGGATTGAACGGAATGGCTCCCACCGAATAGTAGTAAACGCCATCCAGCAGCATCACCGCCAGCAGGGCGCTGGCCGGGGCGACCATCGCCACGGCGATCCGGTAGACCGTCGCGAGGCACAGGGCCACCGAGAGCTGGGACAGCAGGTAGATCGGCCAGCCGACGGCACCGAACAGATCGGTGAACAAGGCCGTCAGCCAGGGTGCAAGGAAGGGGTGCTTCTCATAGCCGGTGAGCCACATATGCCCCCACGCCAACCCCTCAAGGGAGTCCCGCGGGGGATTGTGGTACATGCAGGCCGGCACCAGGGTCCACAGGAGCACATGGAGCAGCAGGAAAAGGCCCAGCCCCTGCCCCTGACGGGCAGAGATCGGCGCATCAGTGGAGGCCCTGGCAGCAGCCAGCGTGGCAAAGGGGGTGATCGAATTCAATGAAACAGCCCTGTTCTACGACGACGGGAACCCCGACCCCGGAGACCTGAGCAGGAAGCAGGCCGTCGGCACCGGTACAGCTGCCTAGACTAGGCCCGAAGTACCTTCGTTTGCCTGACGATTGACTGTCCTCCGATGTCAGCCAAGGCGCTCGGCAAGGAGAACCCCGAGCGCAAAGAAGGCAATCACGCAGAGGATCGGGTGGCGCTCTGCGCTCTGCCTCAAGGGGGACCCCGGATGGACAAGCAGCAAGCCACCCGCCAGCACATACGCAGTGGCGGCGATGAGGCGGGGCGACATCATCCGCAAGTACACGAGCAGGTCGTCGATGGATTCCATGCGCAGCTTTCCAGAATTCCGCGCAGCGTATAGGGCGAGGCTTAATCGAAGCTTAAGCCGCCTTCCGCCGATGCCCGCGCCCCCCAATGAGAGCGCGAAACCGACTCACTCGATACCGCAGAAAAAAAACAGTCGCGCGGAAACAAATCGACGTGTCGAGTCGCAAGACCCCAGACGTTACTCGATCCTCGATGTTGCAAGAGATTTGGCACGTACGACCAAGAAAGGGGAAGGCAGCGCGGGAAGCTGGCTGCCCCTCCGTACTTGCCCGTCTCACAGGGTGAACCGTCAACGTTCGGGATTGATCTTGTAACGGCCACGGCGTACCGTCCTGGCCATAGCGGGATCGTTTCGGACGTACAGGCATGGGGGAGCCGTAAGGCTTGCATCAGCTGCTCGCTGCTCCCACACCGTGTTCATCCTGCCGTATCGAAACACCAGAAGCCCTATTGCCGCACAGGCCCCGAGACTGACGAAGGCCGTGGCATAGTCGCCATGCTGGACGATCCAACCTGCCAGGGCCGGGCTCAACGCAGCGCCGATGCCCTGGATGGCCATCACAGCCCCCAGCCCAGCGTTGATGTGGCCGCTACCGCGCAGCACGTGTGCCACGAGGCCTGGCAATGCGACGCCCAACAGGCCTGCACCGACGCCGTCGAGCACTTGCACCGGTATCAGTGCCCAGGGGGATGCCCAGGCAGCGGCAATGGCGCCTCGCAGGGGCAACGCGGCCAGTGCGACGGTGACGAGGGCGCGGTAGCCATGGCGCTCGGCATACCGCCCCGCCAACAGGGCCACCGGGATCATCACCAACTGGGCGACCACGATGGTGGACGCGGTGAAGGCACTCGGGTCGGCCTGACCGCGGGCAACGACGGACTGACCGAACAAGGGCAGCATGGCCGCGTTGCCCAGGTGAAAGAGCATCATCGTCACGGCCAGCAGGCACAACTCATGCGACCCTGCCAGCACGCGCCAGGCCGAGGGCGGGGATGGGGGAGTACCGGCGGCCAGGCGGACGTCCAGGCCACGGGCCACGTCGTGATCGATGTCGCAGGCGCGGATGCCCGCCAGGCACAGCAAGGCACCGCAGCCCATCAGCAGCATGAGCACGAACACCGCCGGCAGCCCCCAGCGGTAGCCGGCCAGGCCGGCGAGGGCCGCGGCAACGACGTTGCCCGCGTGGTTCCACGCCTCATTGCGAGCCAGTTGCCGGGGCAGCCCCTGCGGACCGGCCAAGCCCAGGGTGAGTCCCATGATGGCCGGGCCGAACAGCGCGCCCACCACCGCGGCCACGATCTGAGTGGCCGCCGTGGCGCCGGCCAGCAACGCGCGCTTGCGGCGGGAGCCGTCCACCCAGGCGCCCAGCGGCGTGGTGGCGAGCATGCCGGCAATGCCGGCCGCGCCCATCAGGTAGCCGATATCGTCTGCCTGCCAGCCCTGCCCCATCAGGAACAAGCCGAGAAACGGCCCCAGCCCGTCGCGGACGTCAGCAATGAAGAAGCTGAGGCCACAGAGCCATCGCTGCGAAGAAGTGAGCGGGTTTGGCGTCATGGCGCATCCTCAGTGCAGCGGGCCCTTGAAGACGAAGAACGCCCCCAGGGCGATGCAACCGAAGCCCACCAGGTGGTTGAGTGTGAGCCGCTCGCCCAAGTAGACCACGGAGAACACGGCGAACACGACGAGGGTAATGACTTCCTGCATCGTCTTGAGCTCAGCAGCGCTATAGACGGCATGGCCTAGGCGGTTGGCCGGCACGGCAAAGCAGTATTCGGCCAGGGCGATCATCCAGCTCAGCAGGATGACCAGTCCCAGCGGCCGCCCCTCGAAGCGGAGGTGCCAGTACCAGGCGAAGGTCATGAACACGTTGGAGATCGACAGCAGGACGATGGGCAAGAGTTGGGGAGACATGGCCATGGCGGATCAGCGGCTACGGTCGTAGAGAGGTTGCAATGCCGACAGGCTAGTGCCCAGGCTCACGGCTTCAAGGGCGGTGCCCATGGCGTTGCGCGTGCCCAGGCCCGACGCGGCAAACGGCGCGCCGGACTGAACGGCGAGACGCAGGCTTTCGGGCGGGAAGCGCACGATGCTGCATACATCGCCCTGGATCATGCCGGCTTGGTCACCGCTTGGAACCAGGAGGCTGAGAACATTTTCGGGTGGTCTGCCTTGGAGGCAATGGGCCGGCCACTGGAAGAGCTCATCGTGCCCGCCAGCATGGCTGAGATGCACCGTGCTGGTCTGAGTCGATACCGAGCAAGCGGGGCAACCCCCATGCTTGATCAGCGCCTGGAGATCCCTGCTCGTCGCAAGGACGGTTCGACGCTCACGGTAGAGGTGCGCATCAAAGCCCTCGATATCGACGGACAGGCCGTATTCAGTGCCTTCCTGCACGACATCACAGAGAGGAAGGAGGCTGAAATCCGCCGGGAGCATGAAGTACGGCAGGATGCGCTAACGGGCTTGCTCAACCGGCGGGCGCTGACCGAGGTACTGCCGAGGGCGATGGCCAGGGCGGATCGCAGCGGGAAATACTTGGGCCTCCTGTTCCTCGACCTCGACGGATTCAAGGCGGTGAACGATCGTTTTGGGCACGAGGCCGGAGATCAGGTGCTATGCAGGGTGGCCGCCGCAATCAAGAACTGCATCCGCGAAACGGATTGTGCGGTCCGCTTTGCCGGGGATGAGTTTGCCGTGGTCTTGGAGGGACTGATGAGCGGCTACCCCGATGCTTTGCGAGTCGCCGAGAAGATCCTGGACGCTATTTCCGGCCCGCAGCACTTCCATGGTCAGAGCGTGGAGCTTGGTGCCAGTATTGGGGTGGTCGTCCACGCATCGGGAGAGGAGCGGTTGCCTGCTGCGTTGCTCAGAGAGGCAGATCACTGGATGTATCGAGCGAAACATGCCGGGAAGGGGTGTGTACTGTCTCCCTACCTTAAGTGATTAGGACGAACTACAGCGACATGGTGTGAATCACCCCCGGTTTCCTGGACACCCTGTAGCCTCACCACTGAGGCAAATCGGAGGTGTTGATGCAAACGAAGAAGTCGCACCGTAGAAGCTGGCCGGCCCATGGTGACCACCACGATGCCCCTGAGCACCTCCAGGCCGAGGGGGCACCAGTGCTATCGGGGAGCGGACGACGCTGACTTACGCGATAAGGTGCTTGCCAGATGAATGCTTGCAGCAATCACCTCTCGCAAAGCAAACTTGCACCCGATGGCCCGCGTTGCCCCTCCACAGGCTGATAACTCCAGCTTTTTAGGAGCCGCGGTGCGGAAGTAATTCGATATTGAATGGTGTCAGAACTACGCCCGGACTCGCAGTGGGGAGTGTCTGCCCCCAGAGTTCTAGCAGAAGGATAGCCGGAAGCCTGCAGCACTTACCCAAAGCGCAACCAACGTGACCATCAGCCCCTCCACGCCAGACCTGGAGCACCTCGCCCAGCAACTCGAAGCCACAGGCAACTACATGGTGCTGCGACGATTCGAGTCCTGTGACTGCTACAGTCCTCTCGACGGCAGTGATCCGAAGCCCCTTCCGCTCGCAATGGTCGTCGACACCGAGACGACCGGCCTGGATAGCACGACAGGGAAGATCATTGACCTCGGCTACGTACTGGCCGAGTTCAATCCGAAGACAGGTCTGGTACACCGCATTCTTGAGCGCTACAGCGGCTTCGAGGATCCGGGCTTCCCGATACCGCCGGAGATCACCGAGCTCACCGGAATCCATGACGAGGATGTCGCTGGCCAACGGCTCGACGACGCCAAGGTCGAAGCGGCGATCGCGCGGGCAGCGATCGTCATCGCTCATAACGCCCCTTTCGATCGCAGCTTTCTCGAGCGCCGTTTCCCGTCATTCCAGAGCAAGTGGTGGGCGTGCTCTCAAAGGGAAGCCCCGTGGTCTGAACTGAATACGGGTTCAGCCAAGCTGGAGTGGCTCGCGTACAAGCTCGGTGGTGTTTTTTACGGTGCGCACCGGGCCCTGATCGATGCGGAGGTCCTGCTCTTTCTTCTCACCAAGGAGGGGCTGAACGAACGCACGATTCTGTCCCACATTCTCGAGAGCAGCGGGCGAAGGACCTACTGTGTCTGGGCCGAAGGCGCGCCTTTTGAGATGAAGGACATCCTCAAGAAGGACAAGGGCTATGCCTGGAGCGATGGCTCCGCGCCAGAGAAACCCATCAAGGCCTGGTACAGGACCGGCGTGGTCGATCTCGAAGCCGAGCTCAGTATGCTGGGCAGAGATATCTACGGTCGCCCTACCCTCGTGACTGTTGATGTCCTGACCGGCAGAGAACGCTACACGTCCCGTTACCAGGCCCGCGAAAAGATGAAGGTCATCACCACTTGATCAAACGATAGCGAAGTCGCCCCCTGGGGACTGGCCCACGCTATCGGACACACATTTCGGGCTTCAACGAAGTCGCCCTTCACAGAGCGAGTGTCACCCGATGCAGTTCCAGCTTTACCCGGGCTATGGCGGGCTTCAACGAAGTCGCCCCTCACGGAGCGAGTGTCACTCACGCAGCCCGGGGATGCCTTTCCAGATGATCCGGGCTTCAACGAAGTCGCCCCTCACGGAGCGAGTGTCACCATGCAGTAGAAACCGATTGATTTCGTTGCCGTATTTCCGGGCAGTGTGCGAACCCAACACAAGCACCTATCCAAATGAGCCATCGGGCTCCCGCCGCATAGCAAACTCAATGTGCCCACTCACGTGCGAACCTCCCGGTATGGCGCCGTCCGCTTGGGGTTCGCTCCAGCCAATTTAGGCCCATCAACTACCGAACCAGATTGTCCGTCTTTTTGCCCCACCCGGATTCAGAAGCTCCACCACGATGTGGCCATGCCGTGGGGTGATGCTGCGATCCACCACCAGGATGCGTCCATGGAAGACTTCAGCACGTTGCACCGATTCGCCCTGCACATGGAAGAAGAAGGTCGACACAGGGTTGCGGACTAGGTAATCGTTGATGTCCAGACGGCGGTCTGCGTAGTCCTCGGCGGGCGATGGAAGGCCAGCCGAGATGGGCGTCAAACCGAGGGGGGAGGTCTGCTTCAGCGCATCCGCGAAGGGAAGCCAGTGACCGGGGAAATCCTCTGGTGCGGGAAGATCGGCATGGTTCATGGTGGCGACACGGTTAAAACTGTAAATACATACAGAAATCCTCAAGTCGTCAAAATACCGGTGCCTCCCGCCAATGAACTGCGTCACAGACCTCCTATGAGCAAGGCCGTAGGATGCAGTCTCTCGATCAACAGCTAGGACTCCATGGGACCGATCTCTGAACTCTCGACTACAGCCATGTGGCGCGCCACCACCGTCACCGGAGAGACTCAGGTCTTCCACCTGAAGCTCATCGCACTCGACTGGGCGGGGCCGGGAGGCATCGTTAAAAAGGCGGACGACCTGCGGACGGGCCTATCCACAAAATCTGTGGGTAACTCCTTGGACAACGCGCTACAGCCCACGCCCTGACCGGGATGGGGACGCCTGCACAGAAAACAGGCGCCCTCCCCTCAGCTCCTCGGCATGCCTCAGGGCCCTCGGCTCGGGCCAGAAGGCCACGCGAAGGGCTACCGCGGCCGAGGGAGGTATCTCTCGCCCTTGCTCGTACCTGGCCCCGCCAGACTGCGACACCCCAATCGCCCCCCAGAAGACCGTCTGCGTAAGGCCCAGCGCAGTCCGCTGCGCCGCAAAATCACGCCCGGTGCTCCACTTCTCGATGGAGAACGCCGAGACGGTCGATCGCTGCAGATCGTTGAACGGGGCCCTAAGCTCGGCGACCACGGCAAGCAGCGCGGCCTCCGGCACGTAGGCAAGCCGCACGAGAATCTGAACGGGGTTCGGTATCGAATGGCCGCTCTCGTAACGGCTCCCCGCGCTCTGCAGGACGCCGACACGGCCCCAGAAATCGGTTTGGGAAAGCCCGAGGTGGATTCGAAACGCCCAGATCGCTCGCCCTGAGCCTGCGCCGTCCCGCGGTACCAGGAATGCAGCTGCATTGTCCTGGGCAAGCTCTTGCCCTTCCCGGTGAGGCTCGGCCTCAAGCAGCTCGGTGTCCTCGTGGGAGTACGCCGGAGAGCAGCAGCACAGGATCCTGAGCTGGCCAGCCTCGCTGGCTTGGATGCAGTGCGGGGTGCCCGGCAGGATCAGCACGGTGTCACCCACCTCAACCTTGAAGGTCCTCCCGTCCAGGGTCATCATCCCTTCCCCCTCGGTCACGTGGTAGAGCTCCTCCGTGACATGGTGCCGGTGCAGCACCGTGCGGGTTCCGGCCGGCACGATGGCCTCGGCCAGGCTCTGAGCCTTGTTCCTATGTGTCCCCGGGTGCATCAGCTCCCGGATGATGCTCTGGTCCTTGGTGACATAGGGCTTCACCGCCGCATAAGGCTGCACCAGGGATGAAGATCGCCGCTTGCGAGAAATGGACATGGCTACCTCGATTGATCGTTGGGCAAACTACCTGCAGGCGCTCTTGAGGACCGCGGGGTCCGTCACAAACGGATTGCCCGCCCCCTGCCACCGGACAATGCGCAGGTCTCGCGTGCGCTCCCAGTCGTCGACAGGGTAGGTCTTTGCCCAGGCGCACATCAGCTTCTTGTCCTTCGCGCTCAGGGCAAGCTTGTAGGTCTGGGACATGTAGAGGGTGATGCGCGCCAGGCGGCCCCGCACTTCCGGTCGGGGTTGAACGCTTTTCGCTTTGAAGTCCACCACCGTGGCGCAGGAGCCATACATCGGGGACGGCTCGGGGGAGAGCACGCCATAGGCGAAGTTGTTCCGGTCGCCGTTGATCTCCCCGATCGCCGGCACCAGGTTGTTCAGGTCGCCCTCGGCCAGCTGGAACACGGGATCGTTCTCCGTGCAGTCCTTGCGGCCGCCGGCCTGCCAGCACTGCCGCTGGTGGCCGATCACCCAGGCCGGTACGACATGCTCCCACTCGATGCGACCCGCGCGGATCGCGTTCTTTCTGGGCTTGGCGTCACAGGAGGAAAGGTGCACGACAGTACCGATGTACTTGCAACCGCAGTAGATGTCCTCCTCCAGGCCGGCAAAGACGGCCGGCAGCACCTTCTTGGCGTTGGCGAAGTTGCGGGGGCCGACCTCGTGCTTGCTGTTGACCTGGGCGGCCACCGGCGGCGCGGGCTGGGGGACAGGCTGCTGGGGAGCGGATCGCTCCGAAACGATGGCTGGGCTGGGGTGGAACGTGCTGCAGCCGGCAAGGGTGCCGGCAACGATCAGGATGACAAGGCGCATTGCCGATATTCTAACGGCGTACCCGCTCGTAGAATCATCGGAAATTGCAACGGATTCTTAGTGCCCAAGTAGTGCAGCCCCGCAAGATGAGTACGCGATGCTCGGCGTCTCCGCCTCTCTGATCAGCTCTTCACACCGCCAGGGTGCTCAAACGAAGTCGCTCCTAACGGAGCGAGTGTCACTTCGGCGTCTGCAGATTTCGGACGTTCGTGCTCACACCGTTCGGTTGGACGTGATCAGTAGCTTAAACCGCTATTGATCACGTCCAACGGTGGTCATGAACGCTGGTCCGGTATCGTGACCACGGCAACCGGCTACCTGCGCACTCTTACGGTACCGTGCTCACGCCTCCTCCAGTCGTTTGCGTGCATTCAGTTTGCGCATCGACTCCCCCTTTAGCGTGAGGCAATGCGATTGATGAACAACACGATCCAGGATGGCATCGGCAAGGGTTTTATCTGGAAAAAAATCATGCCACTGAGTCGTTGGATACTGACTTGTAATTAACAATGATCCAGTTCGGACCCGATGGTCGATCACATCCAGAAGTACTTGGGATATCGGCGAGGTGAGATTACCCAAACCAAAATCGTCAATAATGAGAAGTGACGGCCTTTCTAAACTCACTTTCAGTTTTGCTAAGGATCCGTCGAGAGATGAAGTAGATATAGCTTCATACAAATCGCTTGCACGATAGAACATCACGGGGAGTCGAAGGCGGCAAGCTTGATTTCCGAATGCGCTGGCGAGCCAAGTCTTTCCTACTCCAGTTGCACCGAGAATGATAACGTTTAGCTGCCTTTTAATCCATTCGCAGCTTGATAGATTTGCGACAATCTGCTTTTCGAGACCTCTATCTGGCCTAAATTCAATATCCTCCAGTGATGCACGATCCGGCAATGCCGCATCCCTGATCAGACGCTTGAGTTTTCTCGACTCTCTTTCGTTCTGTTCTTGGTCGACGAGCATTGCTAAGCGCTCGTCAAATCCAAATTCATGAAGCTTGGGCTGTTGGAGCTGATTCTCGTAAGCCTCCGCCATGGTTGTCAGCCGTAACGCCCGAAGTTGAGTCAAGGTACGGTTTGCGATACTCATGAATCGACTCCAAAATAATCAGCCCCACGAACGTTTTCGTGCGTAGCACGAACAGTGGTCGAATTAGCCTCAGCAATGGCATGAGCCTGCTTATCTGCTGATTGCTTCAGAATGGACTCGATATTCCGGAGCGCGGTCATGTTGAGCGAGAGGGCATAGATACACACCTCTTCAATACGCGATTCTCCATACGCATGGGCGAGGCTTCGAATCCGACGCGCAGTTTTAAGTCCATTCGTCCTGTCTTTGCGAGTTTCCAAATGGTGATTAATCATTTCCTCGGTTTTCCCACCTACGGATTGCGCCCAGTCCATGAGAGCCTTCGGTTCCCCCTCCAATACGCGCAAATGAGCGGTCGGCCGATGCTCGTCATGCGTGGAGTTTCTGCCTGGCTCCGTGATCAAGCTGTGAAGCGCAACCCTTTTATTTTTGTGCATGATTTCGAGCATCGTTGCGGTGTACCTCAAATCTACGCGCTCACCGCGCAAGGTATGAGGTACCGAGTAGAAGCACTTACCATGCTCGACGTGATAGTCATCCCCTACCCTTACTTTGTAACGCCAATCACAGATTTCGTAGGGAGATTCGGGCAATGGTTTTAGTGCCTTTTGCTCGACAGATTCAAATCTTTCAAGTCGAGAACCCTGGATTTTCTTGAATTTGTGGCCATTGAGGCGATCCATACCCTTACGGAGTTCTAAATTCAGCTCTTCAAGGGAAAAAAACACCCGATTACGAAGAGGGAAGAGTATTCCCATCTGAATGATTTTTACGGCGACCTCTGCCTTGGCCTTGTGCTTGGGTTTGCGCACTGAGGTGCCCTACGTTTTCCGCCTTCCAACCGGTCGCCCTTATGCTGCCTTTTCTTGCTGATTCTGTCGTTCGATCCAGTTCTGCAAGAACGTGGTCGGGGACAGGTATCCCAGGGTGGAGTGGCGG
>WBTZ01000303.1 GCA_009026175.1 Zoogloea sp.
CAGCCTGCTCAAGGCCGCCCGCCACAGCCCCCTCGGCCGCCTCGTGCGTCACCAGGCCCGGCGCATCAGCCAATTGCACCCGCACAATGAAGCCATGAACCTGCTTATTGCTTCTCTGATCCGCATCCTGGCGCTGGTGATCGCCGTGGGGCTGCATGGGGTGCTGGCGATGACTGCGTGGGGGTGAAGGCAATAGCGGGAAGAACTCTGGATGCGGGCGAAAGCGCGCTGTCGCCCGGACATCAGGGAGGCCTCCAGCCCCAGGGAAGGATCCGGCCGGCTGGTAGGCAGCCTCGATCGCGGGCGACCTCGGTGTTCTTGGCCAGCGGCTTGCCGGCTAATAACGGCCGGGATCCTTCACCATCAGACAGCCCGACAACTGCGATGCAAGCTTCTCATTGAACCATTTCACGGAACCTTCTTTTTTGACACCTTGATCAGGATCGTTGAAGCAGACCTTGCCCCGCCCTACCCCAGTCAGCACGATGATGTGGCCTACGCCAAACCAATAGCCTGCACACCACACGGGGCCGCCATCACGAAGGTACTTGAAAAGATCACTCTCCGAATGCTGGTCCTTTATTGGCAGCTTATAGAGCCCAACCTTCTCGCCCAGCGTAATGAACTCTGTCGGATAAAGCCCTGTGGTATCGGCAAGCTCATATTTGCTTGCGACAGTATTCATCGGCCCCGCCCCCTTGCCGTTTCGTTGCCAATACAGCCAGATCATGTACGCACTGGTGTGCCAACAACAATTCGCCTTCTCCTGGGCCTCCAGGGGAACATTGAGTTGAATGCTTGACATGGCAGAATCCTTTTAGCTGGGTAAGGGAAACGCTGAACAAATCACCCGTAGGTCGGGTTAGCGCAGCGTAACCCGACATTGCATGATCTATCCCGCTCGTGCTCAAACACGCCGGCAACGATTTGCATGAAATCAACAATAGCACCACCGGTGGTTATGGCGCGTTGATTGTAGATAGGGAACGTCGGGTTACGCGGCGCCAACCCGACCTACTTGGCTTTTGCTTGAGGCCGCTATGGACAATATGGTCAGGTCTACATGCTTCGCATGTCCCGCGGCCTGCCAGCGCCAGCTGTCGCCACCCCCAGCGCCCCCGGCGAATACATCGAGATCGCCACCGTCACCTTCATCCTGTCGGTCGGCCGCGGCGTCGGCGAAGAAGCCAACATCCAGCAATTCCGCGACCTCGCCGAAACCGCCGGCGCCACCCTGTGTTGCTCCCGCCCCATCGCCGACTCCGGCTGGCTCCCCAAGTCCCGCCAGGTCGGCCAATCCGGCAAAGTCGCCAGCAACTGCGGCCTCTACCTCGCCATGGGCATCTCCGGCGCCATCCAGCATCTGGCGGGGATGAAGCACGTGGGGACCATCGTGGCGGTGAATACGGACCCGGAAGCGTCGATCTTCAGTGTGGAGAAGTACGGGATCGTGGGGGATATGTTTGAGATTGGGGAGGCGTTGAAGGAGGCGCTGGAGGGGTGATGTAGATTTAGGAGTTTGAGGGCCATCATCTGGCTGGGGGCTGGATGATGGCTCGGGGACGTTCGGAATCACCACTCTCAATGAAAGACAGCTACCGACCC
>WBTZ01000190.1 GCA_009026175.1 Zoogloea sp.
GGGGTGTCCGGCTTGCTCATGATGTTGACTCCAGGTTTGCGGCGGGCCGGCGACCGGGTGTGTCGGGGCCGTTTCTCGACCTTCTATAGGCAATTGTTGTGCCGCTCTCCCCGGAGACTTTTCCTGTTTCCGGTAATTCCTTGTGGATCAATGATTTGAGGCTTTGTGTCGGGCTTCTGCCAGAGCGTCGTCGCGGCTTTGCGAATCTGTGTCCTTCCTGACAGCGCTGGGGTCTTTGTCGTATTCCACACAATGCCGGACAGGCCCGTCCGGATGCTTCAAGGAGCTGTTTTTTCTTTTTAAAACAATGAAATAGAAATTTATTTCGAGATTGGCACGGCGATTGCTGAATGATCGTCGCACCGATCAAGGCTTGCCACAGCGTGTGAATACGAAGAGCAAAACGAACGCGAAAGGCTGCATTCCGGTTGCAAGGTAAATGGGTCCCAACACCCGGAATTCGTCAGTGAGTGAAACACCCGTTCAATTCATTTAGGAGATTTGAAAATGGCTGCACTTCGTCAAATTGCGTTCTACGGCAAGGGTGGTATCGGTAAGTCCACCACCTCCCAGAACACCCTGGCTGCCCTGGCTGAAATGGGCCAGAAGATCCTGATCGTCGGTTGCGACCCGAAGGCCGACTCCACCCGCCTGATCCTGCACGCCAAAGCCCAGGACACCGTCCTGTCCCTGGCGGCCGAAGCCGGCTCCGTGGAGGACCTGGAGATCGAGGACGTCCTGAAGGTGGGTTATCGCGACATCCGTTGCGTTGAATCCGGTGGCCCGGAACCCGGCGTCGGTTGTGCCGGCCGTGGCGTGATCACCTCGATCAACTTCCTCGAGGAAAACGGTGCCTACGACGGCGTCGATTACGTCTCCTACGACGTGCTGGGCGACGTGGTGTGCGGCGGCTTCGCCATGCCCATCCGTGAGAACAAGGCGCAGGAAATCTACATCGTCATGTCCGGCGAAATGATGGCCATGTACGCCGCCAACAACATCTCCAAGGGCATTCTGAAGTACGCCAACTCCGGTGGCGTGCGCCTCGGCGGCCTGGTCTGCAACGAGCGCCAGACCGACAAGGAACTGGAACTGGCCGAAGCGCTGGCCGGCAAGCTGGGCACCAAGCTGATCCACTTCGTTCCCCGCGACAACATCGTGCAGCACGCCGAACTGCGCCGCATGACCGTCATCGAGTACGCCCCGGAATCCAAGCAGGCCGCCGAGTACCGCTCCCTGGCCGAGAAGGTCCATAACAACGCGGGCAACGGCACCATCCCGACCCCGATCACCATGGACGAGCTCGAAGACCTGCTGATGGACTTCGGCATCATGAAGAAGGAAGACGAGTCCGTCATCGGCAAGACCGCTGCCGAACTGGCCGCCTAAGGCGTCGAGAGTCGAGGGTCGAGAGTCGGGGCGGATCGTCCCGGCTCTCCCCCCGGGGCCTCGCGGCTCCGTCCGGAACGACCCGATCTCGACTCTCCGCTCTCTACTCTCGACTTACCGATCTGAAATACAAGGAGCGATGAAATGAGTCTGACCGTTGATGAAAACAAGGCACTCATCGAAGAAGTGCTCAAGGCCTACCCGGAAAAGACCGCCAAGAAGCGCGCCAAGCACCTGGGCACCTTCGAGGATGGCAAGCCGGATTGCGGCGTCAAGTCCAACATCAAGTCCCTGCCGGGCGTGATGACGATCCGTGGCTGTGCCTACGCCGGTTCCAAGGGCGTGGTGTGGGGCCCGATCAAGGACATGATCCACATCTCCCACGGCCCCGTCGGCTGCGGCCAGTATTCCTGGGCCTCCCGCCGCAACTACTACATCGGTGAAACCGGCATCGACACCTTCGGGACGATGCAATTCACCTCCGACTTCCAGGAAAAGGACATCGTCTTCGGCGGCGACAAGAAGCTGGAGAAGATTATCGACGAGATCGAGGTCCTGTTCCCCCTGAACAAGGGCATCACCGTCCAGTCCGAATGCCCGATCGGCCTGATCGGCGACGACATCGAAGCGGTGTCGAAGAAGAAGGCCAAGGAATACGTCGGCAAGACCATCGTTCCGGTGCGTTGCGAAGGCTTCCGCGGGGTCAGCCAGTCCCTCGGTCACCACATCGCCAACGACGCGGTGCGCGACTGGGTCTTCGACAAGGTCGATCCGAACAAGAACGCGTTCGAATCCACCCCCTACGACGTGGCCATCATCGGTGACTACAACATCGGTGGCGATGCCTGGTCGAGCCGCATCCTGCTCGAGGAGATGGGCCTGCGCGTGATCGCCCAGTGGTCCGGCGACGGCACCATCGCCGAGCTGGAGAACACCCCCAAGGCCAAGCTCAACGTGCTGCACTGCTACCGCTCGATGAACTACATCAGCCGGCACATGGAAGAGAAGTACGGGATCCCCTGGGTCGAGTACAACTTCTTCGGCCCGACGATGATCGAGAAGAGCCTGCGCGAGATCGCCAGCCACTTCGACGACACCATCAAGGCCAACACCGAGAAGGTCATCGCCAAGTACCGCAGCATGGTTGATGAAGTCATCGCCAAGTACAAGTCCCGCCTGGAAGGCAAGAAGGTCATGCTCTTCGTCGGTGGCCTGCGCCCCCGCCACGTGATCGGCGCCTACGAGGATCTGGGCATGGAAGTGGTCGGCACCGGCTACGAGTTCGGCCACAACGACGACTATCAGCGCACCACCCACTACGTGAAGGACGGCACGCTGATCTACGACGACGTCACCGGCTACGAGTTCGAGAAGTTCGTCGAGAAGGTCCAGCCTGACCTGGTCGGCTCCGGCATCAAGGAAAAGTACGTCTTCCAGAAGATGGGCGTGCCCTTCCGCCAGATGCACAGCTGGGACTACTCCGGCCCGTACCACGGCTACGACGGCTTCGCGATCTTCGCCCGTGACATGGACATGGCGATCAACTCGCCGGTCTGGGGCCTCACCAAGGCTCCGTGGAAGAAGGCTGCCTAATTCCTCTTCCGGGCGGGGCTCTGGCCCCGCCGCCCCGCCCTGATTACTGATTCTAGGAGTGTTGTCATGCCCCAAAATGTTGATAAGGTCCTCGACCACGAAAACCTGTTCCGCGAGCCGGAATACAAGGCGATGTTCGACAAGAAGCGGAGCCAGTTCGAGTTCCGCGTGCCTGCCGAAGAACTGGCCAAGCAGATCGAATACGCCAAGACCTGGGAATACCGTGAGAAGAACTTCGCCCGCGAAGCCCTGACGGTCAACCCCGCCAAGGCCTGCCAGCCGCTGGGCGCCGTGTTCGCCGCCGTCGGCTTCGAGAAGACCCTGCCCTTCGTGCATGGCTCCCAGGGCTGCGTGGCCTACTACCGCTCCCACTTCTCCCGTCACTTCAAGGAACCGACCTCCTGCGTCAGCTCCTCGATGACCGAAGATGCGGCGGTGTTTGGCGGCCTCAACAACATGATCGACGGCCTGGCCAACACCTACAACCTGTACAAGCCCGAGATGATTGCCGTGTCCACCACCTGCATGGCCGAGGTGATCGGTGACGACCTGGACGCCTTCATCAAGACGTCCAAGCAGAAGGGCTCCATCCCGGCCGAGTTCGACGTCCCCTTTGCCCACACCCCGGCCTTCGTCGGCAGCCACATCACCGGCTACGACAACGCCCTGCAGGGCATCATCAAGTACTTCTGGGACGGCAAGGCCGGCCAGGGCACGGCCCTGACCCGCATCCCCAACGAGTCGATCAACTTCATCGGCGGCTTCGACGGCTTCGTCTGCGGCAACCTGCCGGAGATCCGCCGCATGCTCGACCTGATGGGTGTCGAGCACACCATCCTGTGCGATCCGTCCGACGTGTGGAACACCCCCACCGACGGCGAGTTCCGCATGTACGACGGTGGCACCACCAAGGCTCAGGTTGAAGCCGCGATCAACGCCAAGGCCACCATCAGCTTCCAGGGCTACTCCACCGAGAAGACCATGAAGCTGATCAAGGAGCATGGCCACGACACGACCAGCTTCCATCACCCGATGGGCGTGACCGGCACCGATGCCTTCCTGATGAAGGTCTCCGAGCTGACCGGCAAGCCGATCCCGAAGGAGCTGGAGCTCGAGCGCGGCCGCCTGGTCGATGCCATCGCCGACAGCCAGGCCCACCTGCACGGCAAGAAGTTCGCCCTCTACGGGGACCCGGACCTCATGCTGGGCATGACCGCCTTCCTGCTGGAGCTCGGTGCCGAGCCGGTCCATGTGCTCTCCACCAACGGCGACAAGGAGTGGGCCGAGAAGGTCCAGGCCCTGCTGGACGCCAGCCCCTTCGGGAAGAACTGCAAGGCCTACCCCAAGGCCGACCTGTGGCACATGCGCTCCCTGCTCTTCACGGAGAAGGTGGATTTCCTGATCGGCAACACCTACGGCAAGTACCTCGAGCGTGACTGCGGCACCCCGCTGATCCGCCTGGGCTTCCCGATCTTCGATCGCCACCACTACCACCGCTTCCCCATCTGGGGTTACCAGGGCGGCCTGCGTGTCCTGACCATGCTGCTCGACGAGTACTTCGAGGCCCTCGATGCCAACACCAACGGCATCGGGACCACCGACTACTCCTACGACATCATCCGCTGAGCACCGCGGAAGGGGGGAGGCCTGCGGGCCTCCCTTTTTTCACTTATGCAATTGGTAAAGGTAAAGCCATCATGGCCAACATCACCTTCAGCTCGCCCAAGATGAAGAAGGACGTCACCGTCTATGCCACCGCCGGTGACACCCACACCCTGCTGCTGATCGCCCAGAACAACAAGATTCCGGTCGAGTTCGAGTGCGAAAACGGCGAGTGCGGCTCCTGTTGCGTCGAGGTACAGATCCTCTCCAACAAGACCCCGATGGGCATTGCCCTGACCGAAAAGGAAAAGGTCGCCCTGCGCCTGGCCGGCAAGATCACCAAGGAGCAGATCGCCGACGCCGAAGAGAAGGACCTGCCGCCCCCGTACCGGCTGGCCTGTCAGTTCATCGCCCGCAACGAGGACGTGCTGGTCAAGTTCTGACCCGTCCTGCAGCCCCCGCCGGTCGGGGGCTGCACTGTAACCATTGCCTGTCGGGAGCGCCTCCAATGCCGATCTACGATTTCCACTGCCTGTCCTGCGACCGGGTCTTCGAGCGCATCGTGCGTGCCGACGCGCTGCCGGCCTGCCCCCACTGTGGGGCCGCGCAGGTCGAAAAGCTGGTGTCCATGCCCGCCGCCCCCGGCAAGTCTGCCGGCATCATCGCCAGCGCGCGCAAGCAGGCGGCCAAGGAGGGGCATTTCAGCAATTACAGCAAGGCCGACAAGGCCAGGGTGAAGTAAAAGAAATACCGCCTCGCGGGAATAAATCCGCGGCCGCCTCCGTTTACCCCCGTGTAAGCCCTACACGCCAACGGAGGCCATCATGAACATCAAGAACACCGCACTTCCCCTGATCCTGTCCACCCTGCTGACCGCCTGTGCCGGGTATGGCCCCATGGCCGCCGCGCCGGCGCGCGTGGCGGATGGCGTCCTGACCGACGCCCGGGGCATGACCCTCTACGTCTTCGACAAGGATGCGGCCGGCAGCGGCAAGAGCGTCTGCAACGGCCCCTGTGCCACCAACTGGCCGCCCCTGATGGTGATGGAGGGCGAGGCGGGCGGAGCCGACTATAGCGTCGTCACCCGCGACGACGGCGGCAAGCAGTGGGCCTTCAAGGGCAAGCCCCTGTACCGTTGGCTGAAGGACCAGAAGCCGGGCGACAAGACCGGCGACGGCTTCAACAACGTCTGGCACACTGCGACGCCCTGATCCTGCCTCGCCGGGCCGCATACTCTCCACCATGGACAGCACCGCGATCCTCGCCGAACTGCCGCGCCTGCGCCGCTACGCGCGGGCGCTGGTGGGCGACCGGGCGGCCGCCGACGACCTGGTCCAGGACACCCTGGAGCGTGCCTGGTCGAGGCTGGCCCGCTGGCGCCCGGGCAGCGACCTGCGGACCTGGCTGTTCGCCATCATGCACAACCTGCGCGTCGATCAGCTGCGCCACCCTGCCGTCGAATGCGTTCCCATCGATGAGGACGCCCACGTGCTGCCGGTGCGCGCGTCCCAGAGCGATCGCATCGAGCTGGACAACCTGGCCGAGGCCCTGGCCCAGGTGCCCGAGGAGCAGCGCGCCGTGCTGCTGCTGATCTCCCTGGAGGAGATGACTTATGCCGAGGTGGCGGCGACCCTCGACATCCCTGTCGGTACGGTGATGTCCCGCCTGTCCCGGGGCCGGGAGCGTCTGCGCCAGATCCTCACCGGAGACAGGGCGTCTCCCCGTCTGAGAGTCGTACGATGAATGCCAGCACCGTCAGCGTCACCGATACCGAGCTGAACGCCTTCCTGGATGGCGAACTGGCGCCGGCACGGCGTGCCGAGGTGGAGCTCTGGCTGGCCGCCCATCC
This sequence comes from Zoogloea sp., assembly GCA_009026175.1. Lineage (GTDB taxonomy): Bacteria > Pseudomonadota > Gammaproteobacteria > Burkholderiales > Rhodocyclaceae > Zoogloea. The sequence continues at coordinate 6,434 of WBTZ01000190.1, forward strand.
GGATGCCGTGATGCGCCTGGAGCATTACCTGGCGCAGCGCGAGGCCCTGCAGCGGCTGTTCAACCCGGTGCTGGACGAAGCCCTGCCGGAGGGGCTGCAGCAGGCCGCCCAGGCGCCCGTGAGGCCCGGGTGGTGGCACCGCTGGCCGTGGCAGCAGGTCGCCGCCGGCCTGCTGCTGGCCTGCGTGGGCGCCGCGGGAGGCTGGTTTGCCCGGGATCACCAGGCGGTGGCGCCTCTCGCGGTCGCCACCGTTCCCCTGTCGCGCCAGGCCGCCGTGGCGCACGCCGTGTTCAGCCCCGACGTGAAGCGCCCGGTGGAGATCAGCGCCGAGCACGAGGACCAGCTGGTCACCTGGCTGTCCAAGCGCCTCGGTACGGCGGTGCGTCCGCCCCACCTGGAGCCCCTCGGCTTCGAGCTGATCGGCGGGCGCCTGTTGCCAGGCAGCAGCGGGCCGGTGGCCCAGTTCATGTACCACGATGCCAGCGGCCAGCGCCTGACCCTGTATGTCAGCACCGAAAACGCCAGCAACCGCGACACCGCCTTCCGCTTCGCGCAGGAAGGGGGGGTCAATGTCTTCTACTGGATCGACGGCAGGTTCGGTTACGCCCTGTCGGCTGGCATCCCCAAGGATGCGCTGGCAAGGGTGGCCACGGCGGTATACGACCAGTTGGAGCGGCGTTGAGCGGCGCCCCCTGCGCGTGAATGGGGTGCAGGGGCGGCTTCAGCTGCCTGCGGACTTCGATCAACTAACGATGGGCGGCTGAAGCCGCCCCTAGCGCGTGCGCTGGCAGCCGGCGTCACGGAATGGTCCGGCGACCTGGGCCCAGCCGGGGCCGGGGGACGTCTGGGCGCAGATGCGGCGGTCGCTGTGCTGGCTGGCCCACAGGTACCAGGGGGCCGGGGCTGCGCTGAGGGAGGGGGAGAGGCTCGCCGCCAGGAGCAGGGCGAGGGAGCCGGCAAGCCGGTACCGGGTGCTCACCGGATCACTCCTGTTGCGACCCGGTGCGTTTCAGGCCTTCCAGCTGCCGGTCGTGCAGGCGGCTGAACAGGGCCAGGGCGGTGACCGCGCCGATCAGGGCGAAGAACATGTCGGACTGGGTGTCCCACGGGTCGCCCTGGGTGCCCAGGAATTCGTCCGCGCCCTGGCCGAGGGCGAGGGCCGCGCCCCATTCGATCAGTTCGTAGGTGGCGCTGATCGCCAGCACCACGCATACCGACAGGAAGGCCAGCATCTTCCGCCCCTGCACGTGGCCGCCCCGCAGCAGGATCTCCCGGGCGGCCAGGGCTGGTACGAAGCCCTGGAAGAAATGACCGATCTTGTCATAGGGGTTGCGGCCCAGGTGCAGCAGGTCCTGCAGGGTGAAGCCCAGGGGGACCCGCGCATAGGTGTAGGCGCCCCCCAGCATGAGCACCAGCGCGTGCAGGAAGATGCAGATGTAGAGCAGCGAGGTGAGCGGGAAGCGCTGATGGCTGCGGGCCAGGATGGGCAGGGCGATCAGCACCGGCGCCACTTCCATCAGCCAGGTGGCCCGGTCGTAGGGCTGCCAGCCGGAGAGGACGAGGAGCCCGAGCAGCGTGAGTCCGGCAAGGGCCAGATGCGATCCTGGGGGAGAGTGGGGGGCGTCATG
>WBTZ01000191.1 GCA_009026175.1 Zoogloea sp.
GTCCTGCACCACCAGGCGGCCTGAACGCACGTCCGCGGCCAGCTGGCCGGCCAGGCGGTCGGGGGCCGGCGCCGCGGGGGGCGCCGGCTTGGCCACGGCGTTGCGCGGCGCCACCGTGAGGGCGAGGATGTCGGAGAAGGTCGGGTCGGACTTGCGGTTGAGGGCGAAGGAGGCGCCGACGTAGATCAGGCCCGTCAGGGCGGCGGCCACCGCCACCACGGCCCACACCGGCAGGCTGTCGCGCAGGGGCTTGCGCTGGCTGGCCGCGGTGCGCCAGTCGGGGGACAGCTCCCGGTCCGGCTCCCCGCGGACCCGGCTGAGCATGCCGTAGAGCCGCTCGCGCACCTGCTCGAGCTGGGCTGCGCCATTCTGCAGGACCCGGTAACGGCCCTCGAAGCCGAGGCTGATGATCAGGTAGAACAGCTCCAGCAGGTGGCGGTGGGTGTCCGGTTGTTCGGCCACCTTGCCCATCAGCTGGAAGAACTTCTCACCGCCCCAGGCCTCGTTGTGGAACTGGATCAGCAGGCTGTTCTGGGCCCAGATCCGTTCGCCCCAGGGGGTGTTGGCGGCGGCTTCGTCGAGAAAGGTGCACAGGGCGTAGCGGGCCGCCACCACGTGCTCGTTGGGGCTGCCGGAGGCGCGTGCGCGCCGCTCGAACTCCTGGAGCGCCTGGGCCAGCGTGGCGCGCAGGCCGGACGGGTCGGGCGGCGCCACCTGGCGCAGTTGCGGGGCCAGGTTGAGCAGGGGGCTGGCGGCCGCCACGAGGGGGTTGAGCCCGGTTTCCCAGTCGAGGGCGCCCATGTCGGTCCGCTCGTAGCGCCCCCCGCCGGGGGGCGGAGGCGGCGAACCGGCCTGGGGGGCCGGTCGGGCACCCGGAGACGGAATGATCAGGGTGCGATCGGCGGGCATCTGCCCGAACGGATCATCGTGCGCCATGGGGCAAACCTCTCAATGACACCCCCGCGCCGGCGGGGGGAACGATTGCGCCGGGGCCCGCGCCTAGGCGCGGATGGCCCACAGGGAAAGATCAAGGCCGGGAAAGTCTCCGGTCACATAGATGCCGAGTGCGCCGGAGGCGTCCAGCTGTTGCCAGAGGTCACCGGTGTTGTCGAGTTCAAAGTACGAGAAGCCCGCGTGGTAGGGGATCTGGCGCGGGGCCACCGGCAGCGGCCGCAGGGCGATGCCGGGCAGCTGCAGGTTGACCAGGTCGCGCATGCGCTCCAGCGGACCCAGCTTGGCCTGGGCCGGGAAGCGGGTGCGCAGCATCTCGCCGGGCAGCTGGGCGTTCACGGCCAGGATGAAGCCGGCGTTGCGCAGCAGGCTGCGATCGATGATGTGGCCCACGTAGCGTCCCTGCTTGTGGTCCTGCAGGTCGATGGCGATGGCGTTCTGGTCGAGCAGGGTGGTGAGCCCCAGGCGGATGGCGCGGATCAGGGGCAGGAAGCACAGGTCGAGCTCGTCGTGGCAATACACCGGGAAGTCCCCGGGGCGCCGCCCGCTGGTGGCGAGGGTGGCCAGCTCGCCGGCCACCTCGAGCAGGCGCTCGAACAGCTGGCGGGGGTGCAGCGGATGGTCGGCGCGGAACTGGTCGAACACCGGCTGGTAGCGGTTGACGGTCATCAGGAACAGGAAGTCCGCCACCTCGGCCACGCCACCGGCACCCGGATGGGCCAGCCGCGAGGCGAGGGCGTCGCCGCGCTGGTGCAGCAGGGCGCTGACCTCCTTGATGTAGCCGTCGAGCACGGGGGAGACGGCGCTGTCCAGCACGGGGGGGATGTAGCCGCGGTCGAGGAGCAGGCTGTTGTCGGCACGCCTCTCGGTGACGCGGGCCACGCCGACCCGGGCGTAGGCATCGGTGAGCGGGTCGCTCAGGGCGAGGCGCAGCTTGGGCTGCCCGACCTGGATGGAGAAGGCGCCGCCCTTCTCGGTGTGGGCGTCGCTGACCTCGAAATCCACCGGCTCGTAGCGGGCCAGGCGGGCGGTGGCGTCGGCGGAGTCGAGGCTGACCTCGAGCCCCTGGGCACGCCGCAGGGGCAGCGCCAGGCAGACGATCTGGTCCTTGGCGTCCCTGGGGAAGTCGAGCGCCGGCGGGGGCAGGTCCACGTTGGGGATGTCGAAGGGCGTGCCATCGGGCAGGATGCCGCGCGCCTCGAGGATGGCGAACTTGCCGGCCACCATGGCCGCCTCGTCGATCACCAGGTGGGAGAAACCCCAGTGATTGCCAGCCAGGGGGCCCACGCGGGACTCCACCCACCAGGCGGCGTGGCGGTCCTGCTGTTGAAAATGCTGGGGTTGCAGAAAGAGGCCTTCCGACCAGACAACCCGACTGAACCAAGACATTGTGGTGATCTCCTGGGCCGGCGCCGGTCAGCGTTGGGGGCCGATGCTGACCGAGTCCCGCCCGACTTTCGCCTGCAGGGTATTGAGCATGTTCCGCTGGATGGGGGCCACGGCCCGCCAGACACTCCGGTTGGGGTCGCGATAGGCCACGAAGACGCCGATCGACTTGACCTCGGCACCCGGCCGCAGGATGGTCTTGACGCTCTCGCCCGGCCGCAGGGTGATCTCCTCGCGCTGCACGCTGGTGGCGCCGAGGGTCTTCTCGTCGGCGTCGAAGAGGGAGAAGAAGTCAGCAGCCTCGAAGGAGGCCGGATGGGACAGCAGGTAGTAGCGCACCACCACCGGAGTGGGGCGGCCGCGGCTGTCCTGGTTGACTGCGGCATCGGCCTGGAGCGTCAGCTGGACCACCGTGGGGGGAAGTTCAGGGATCTGGATCTGCGGCTTGCTGCCGCCACAGGCGGTCAGCGTGATGCACAAGCCCACCCAGCAAGGGGTCTTGAATAGCTTCCACATGGATCAGGGTCCGCAAGTCGACGACCGCAGCAGTTTATCCTGTTCGCACGGCGCTGGAGCGCGTGTCGGCGTGATGGGTCAGAACTTCAGCTTCACGCCGAGGGCCACGGACTGGCCGCTGCCCTGGCCGCGGATCCGGTCGTCCATGCCGATGACGTAGATGTCGGTGTTGCTGTCATAGGCATACACATAGGCGGAGCTGAGCGTGGTCTGCTTGCGGTCCACGGCTGGCCCCTGGGCGGTGCTCGAGCCGATCTGGAACAGCACCGAGCCCGGTCCCAGCGGCAGGGTCACGCCGGCGGAGGCGAGCTTGCCGTCCACGTCCAGCCCGCGGTCCTGGATCTGCGAATACAGGGCAAAGACCTTGGCGAAGCCGAAGTTGTAGCTGCTGCCCAGCTGCCAGGTGGTTTCCTTGGTCGGATCCTTGATACCGTCATTGACGTGCACGTTCTGGGCCGAGAACTCGAGGGCCAGCAGCCCGATCGACCACACCACGCTGGCCCCCTGGTAGCTGCCCCGTTCATCGTTCTTCTGGGCTGCCTGCATCAGGCTGACGGTGACGCCCTCCAGGTTGGGCGAGATGTAGGCCAGGGCGTTGTCCCAGTAGAAATCCCCCTCCACCCCCTGCAGGTTGCCGTTCAGGAAGAGGTGCCGGATGGCCGGCGAGAGGCCTGAGTTGCCCAGGGCGTTGAAGCGGTTGGTGGTGTCGAACAGCAGGGTCTGCAGGCGGCCGAAGCGCAGGGTGCCGTAGTCGTTGTTGCGCAATGCGACAAAGGCATTGCGGGACAGGATCGGGTCGCTGTCGCGGCGGCCGGTCTTGAAGTCCTGGAAGCGGAGGAAGGTCTCCGCCACGGCCAGCACGGTCCATCCGCCGTCGAAGCCGTAGCTGCCGGTGACGCCGACGAAGCTGGGTGACAATGAGTTGCTGTTGAAGCGCACGTCCCGGGCCAGTCCGCTCTGGCCGAAGGCGCCATAGGACAGGTCAAGCACGCCGTAGATGTCGTGGTCGAACTGCGCGCGCGCGCCTCCCGACAGGAGGAGCAGCAGGCAGGCCAGCAAGGCATTCAGGAATCCGGACATTTTTTTCATGATTTGTCAGCCACTGTCTTCTGGTTGAATGCCACCGGGAGTCGGGTTTCAGGCTGGTGCGAGTCGGGCGCCCCGCGCGGGTTCATCAGGCACTGCCGACGGTCACGAGCCAGACTCCGTTCATCAGCGCGTGCAGCAGCACGCAGGGGGCCAGCTTGCGCTGGTCCTGGTAAACCAGGCCGATGGCCAGCGCGGGCACGGCCACGGCCAGGGCCTGCATTTCGCCGCGCAGGGCCAGGTGGGCCAGGGCAAAGGCCAGCGCCACGACAAGCCCGGCCGGCCAGCGGGCCCATCCCCGCTGCAGCAGGGCTTCGTGCAGGCCGAGGCGGAACACGATCTCCTCGGCCAGCGGCGCAAACACCAGCAGGATCCACAGCCTGCCCGCCGCCTCGCCAGCCAGGACGGCGGCCGGCAGCACCGCCGCGAGCAGTGCCAGCCCCACGGCGCCCGGCGGGAGGGGCGTCGCCGGAGCAGGGATGGCAGGGCGCCACGACCTCGTCATGCCGCGTCTCTCCGCCCGATTCCCCGGGCCGCGTCGCGGCGGCGCCAGGCGAGCACGGCCACGGCCGCCAGGGCGAGGGCCCACAGGGTCGGGTCCAGCGGGACATCGCCGCGCACCAGGGAGCAGCCACCGCCGCCCGAGGTCTTCGGTGCCGGGTCTCCCTGGCCGCTGAGCGTGACCTGCAGCGCCGGTGTCTCCGCCGCGTCGGAGGTGATTGTCAGCACCCCGCTTGCTGCGCCCGCTGCACGGGGCGCGAAGGTGACGGAGAGGGTGCAGTCGAAGCCGGGCTCCAGGGCAAAGGGAATTGCCGGGCATGTCTGAGCTGCGACAGAGAAACTCCCCGTTGCGTCTATCCCGCTGACCCGCAAGGCAATGGAGCCGCTATTCCGGATGGTGACCATCTGGGGCGCTGAATTGGCGCCTGCCTTGACCGGGTCGAATTTCAGAAGATCGACGGACAGACGGATATTGGACGCCGGGCCGCCAAGACCGCTGCCTCGAAGGGCAAGCAGCCCGGGGGCACTGCCGGTCGTCCCTGCCTGCAGCTCGGCGGCCCGGTCGCCTGCTGAAGGCGGGGCGAAGGTCACCTTGAAGTCGCAGGACTCGCCCGCGGCGATGTAGTCGCCGATCTTGCAGGTGTCCGGCACCACCTGGAAAGCCCGGGCATTGAGACCCACCGTGTTGGCGACTTGCAGGATGACGGCAGAGGGTCCGGGGTTGAGCAGCGTTGCCGTCAGGGTGAGGCTTGTGCCCGCTGAAACCGAGCCGAAGTCGAGCACGCCCGAGGCTGGTGACCAACTGAGAACGGGGGTCGGCTCGATGGTGCCCCGCCCGGCCAGGCTGGCCGAATGGGGGGAGCCTTCCGCATTGCTGACGACGGTAAGGGTGCCTGCATAGGCCGTATCCGCCTGGGATGGCGCGAACCCGATCCTGATCTTGCAGTTTGCGCCGGCGGGCAGGGAGGCAGGGCAGGGGGACGCATCAACCAGGGAGAAGCCCGTGCCTGCGACGGAGAGTGAACTGATCGCCACCCGCGTCGCGCCCGTGTTCGTCAGGGTCAGCACTTTGGGCGGGTAAATATTGCTGATGCCCTGGCTGCCGAAATCCATCGAGGTGGTCAGGCTGATCTTCGGAACGGGAGGAATGATCCCGCTGAAGTTCATGACGATGGGAAGGTTCAGGACCTGCCCGTTGCTCGTTGCCGTGTAGGCGATGTTGAGGGTGCCCTGGCGAACGCCCAGTGCAGTGGGTTTGAAGCTGAGATCGATGAAGCACGTGGATGCGCTGTTGGGGGCCGGGATCGTGGCGGGCGTGGAGCAGTTCTCGGTAAAGGAGTAGTCATTGGCGGCTGCGCCTGACTTGGCAATGGTAATGCTCGAGATGGCTCCGCCACCCGTGTTGGCGATGATGAGGTGCGCGGTGCTCTCCTCCCCGATCGGTCTGTCCATATCGACCGAGGCCGTAAAGAAGTTCGACGAGAGCAAAGGCATGTTGGGCTGCACGGGGGGGCTGCTTGCCATGCCAGTCAGGAAAAGATCGCGGTCGGCAGGCTTCCCGTCCGTGCCCGCGGCACTGAATTTGAGCTGCAGCGGGGCGGAGCGCCCCGGCGGCGTACTCGAGGTGGGGGTAAAGGCAAGCGCAAGCGTGCAGCTCCCGCCATTGCCAGGGACTTGGCGCGTCGCGCCTGTTCCGCAGCTGTCCGTCGTGATGCTGAACTCGGTGCCGTTCAATTGACCGGTCGGGTCGTCGTACGAGATCGGCATGCTCCGGAAGTTGGTGATGATGAGCTGGCCCGTGCTTGAATTGCCGACCGCCACGCTGTTGAAAGCCGGGGGGCTCACGGTTCCATTCAGGGCGTCGAGCAGGAATCCCCTGAACTCCGAGATCATTCCAGCGTTTGCGGGATTGGCGACAAAAGTCTTGGCCGCATCCATCGATGATGATGTGCTGCTATTGACCTTTGTGATCAGGCTGGCGTCGTCACTGAGCCAGCCCTCTGCGCCCGGCCCGATGATCTTTCCGTAGCTGGGGGAGGCTGAAGGGGGGAGGACATAGGGGGAGCCGTGGCAGGATCCGCAATTCGTTTCCCACCCTGCAGGCGGCGCGCCACCGAAGGCCGCGGTCGACAGCAGCAGGGCCAGGGTGGCGGGCCAGGTGGATCGGGCTGCAAGCAGCTTGCGGTAGCTCAGTCGCCGGCCATTCATGGATCTGCCCCCCGTTTGTTGTTATTGCGGCACTCGATACATGCTTGCTCAGATGCAATCCACCACCCGGAACTCCACCCGCCGGTCCAGGGCGTCCCGCTGATCGTCCGTCCCCAGCCCGATCAGGGCTTCCCGCGAGCCGGCGCCGCCCACCGACAGGCGGGCACGCAGCTTGGTGTCGCGGTTCTCGAGGAGCTTGGCCACGGCCTCGGCGCGGCGCAGGGACAGGCGCTCGTTGGTGCTGGCGCTGCCGGTACGGCTGGTGTGACCGACGACCTTCATGCAGGCGGGGGTCTTGCCGGCTTCCCGGGCCATGGTGGCCAGCCACAGCTGGTACTGGGTGGGCAGGTCGCCCACGTCGTTGAAGGTGGTGGTGCCGGGCTTGAAGAGCAGCTTCATGGGCAGGCGCTTGGCCTCCAGGCCGGAGGCGACGAGCTTGCCGAAGGCGTCCTGCGCGGCGTCGCGCTGGCCGAGTTGCCAGTTGGTCAGGTAGAGGCCGTTGAGCACCCGCAGGTCACCGCTGTCGGCCAGGCCGGCGGCTTCCTTGTAGAGGCGGTTGGCGTCCACCACCTTGCCGTCGTTGTAGGCGATCAGGGCCTCGTTGAGCACGGCGGCGGCCGGCAGGCGGGACAGATAGTCCGGATCCGCCGGGTCGCCGATCTGGGTGTTCACCTGGCAGGAGTTGATGTAGCCCATCACGGTCTTGTCCTTGTGCCAGCTGGGGCTGTCCCGGAAGTAGGGCAGGGGTTCCGGGTTGACGGAGGCGACGGTGGCCCGGTCGATCTGCTTGGCCACCACCCGCTTGGTGCGCAGGTCGATCACCGTGAGCCAGACCCGGAAGGCGTCCGGCGGGGTGTCGATGGCCCGCTCGACGTTGACCGGCGTGAGCGTGCCGATCAGCAGCAGGGGCTGCTCGGCCAGGGTCTGGCGGGTCAGGGGCTTGATGCTGAGGTTGGTGTAGCGCTTCCTGAGGAGCGCCTCCAGCTGCTGCCCCATCTTCACCGTGCTGACGGTCTGGGCGCCGGTGTTGGCGTCGATCAGCGGGTCGATCACCACCGCGCGCTTGCCCGTGCCCAGCTCGGCCAGGGTGTCCTCGAACAACTGGTCGCCGGCACGGGTGATGGCATCCTCGAACTTGATCGGTGCGGGGGCCACCAGGGGTTTGCGGACGGGGCGTGCAGCCACGGGCGCCTCGTAGTCCGGATCGGCGGTGGCCCCTTGGCTGCCAGCTGCCGGCGCGGCGCTGGTGGAGGCCACGGGCGGGCCGAGGTTGCTGCAGGCGGCGAGGCCAAGGCTCAGCAGCGTGGCGCTGATGATCCGCTTCAGGGGGGGACGGGTTTTCATCGGGGTCTTCATTGGAGTTTCCTGGCGGGTGGGGGCCGGAGGCAGGCTC
>WBTZ01000010.1 GCA_009026175.1 Zoogloea sp.
CCTGTGGCTGCTGCCGACCCCCCGCCCCATTGCAGCCCCCCAGCCGGACAGGCTGTTGGCCGGCCCTGAGCGCATCGAGTCCGGCTGGTGGGACGGCGAGGAGGTGCACCGGGACTATTTTGTCGCCCGCCGTCACGACCACAGCCTGGTCTGGATCTTCCAGGAGCGCCGGCCGCCCCATGCCTGGTTCCTGCACGGACATTTCGGCTAGGGGCAATCCCCCGGCCGCAAACAGGATTCATTGATCCGGCATACACTACGCCCCTCATGCCCCAACACGCCTCCCGCCTCCCTGTCGCCCGCCGCATCATCGATCTGGCCTGGCCGGTCCTGATCGCCCAGCTCTCCTCCATGACCCAGATGGTGAGCGACACCGTGCTGACGGGGCGCTACAGCACCACCGACCTGGCCGCCGTGGCCATCGGCAGCGGCATCTACATCTCCATCGTGATGCTGATGGTCGGCATCCTGCAGGCCGTCGCGCCCACCGTCGCCCACCATGTCGGCGCCGGCCGCAGGGCCGAGATCGGTCCGGCCGTGCAGCAGGGCTTCTGGCTTGCCCTCGCCCTGGCCATCCCGGCGGTCCTGTTCCTGCGGCACCCGGACTGGCTGATGCGCGCCTCAGAGATCAGCCCTGTTGTGGAGGACGGCGCCCGCCAGTACCTGGCGACGATCGCCTGGGGTCTGCCTGCCGTGCTGCTGTACCGGACCTTCTACGCCTTCACCAATGCCGTCGGGCGGACCCGCGTGCTGATGGTGATCAGCCTGGCCACCACCGCCGTACATATCCCGCTGTCCTGGTCCCTGATCAATGGCAAGCTGCCCGGGCTGCCACCCCTGGGAGGCCAGGGCTGCGCCATCTCCACCGTCGTGATCTGCTGGCTTGCCTTGCTCGCGGCATCCCTGCACGTGGCAGGCAACGATACCTACGCCCCCTACCGGATCTTTTCGAACTGGACCCGCCCGCGTGCCCGCGCCATTGGCGAGCTCCTGCGCCTTGGCCTGCCCATGGGCTTCTCCAGCTTCGTGGAGATCACCGCCTTCACCCTGATCGCCCTGCTGGTCGCACGGCTGGGTGCCACCGTGGTGGCCAGCCACCGCATCGTCGGCAACCTGGCGGCCCTGATCTACATGCTGCCCCTGGCCGTCGCCATTGCCACCCTGGTCCTGGTCGGGCAGGCCCTTGGTGCCCGCAATGGGCCTGGAGCCCGGCATGCCGCACTGACCGGGATCGCCCTGGCCACCGGGCTGTCCACCCTGATCAGCGCGATCGCCTGGCTGGCCCGCGAGCCCATCATGACGGCCTACACCGCGGATCCGGCGGTGAGCGGCCTGGCCGCCTCACTGGCCATCTACATCTGCCTGTACCAGTTCTTCGACGCGATCCAGACTGTTGCCGCCCATGCCCTGCGCGGCTACAAGATCACCTTCGGTCCGATGCTGGTCCATACCCTGTGCTTCTGGGGCATCGGACTGGCCGGCGGCTACGGGCTCGCCTATCACGGCCTCGGCAGCTGGCTGCCGCCCCAGGGGGTGGCCGGCTTCTGGCAATCCTCGGTGCTCAGCAACATTGCCGCGGCGCTGGCCTTCGGCACCTACCTGCACCTGGTCTCCCGGGACGACGACAGACGCCTTGTCACGTCCGGATAACGCAGCTTTGCTAGGCTGGAGCGCATGCTCAGAATCGCACTCTTCTGCCTGCTCCAGACCCTGGCTCTCCCGGTCCTGGCAGCCCGCCCCTTCGTCACGGACGATGCACGCCTGACCACGGCGGGCAGTTGCCAGCTCGAAAGCTGGGTTCGTGTCTATCCTGAAAGCCGCGAGATCTGGGCCCTGCCCGCCTGCAATCCTTTTGGAAACCTGGAGTTCACGGCGGGCGGCGGCAAGGCGAAGAATGACGGCCAGCCCGGGACCGGCGACTTCATCTTTCAGCTCAAGACCCTGCTGCGCCCCCTCGAGACCAACGGCTGGGGACTCGGGCTGGCAGGCGGAATGGTGCATCACCCCCAGGTCAACCCCGGCCCGAACCTGCTGGGCAACACCTTCGTGTATCTACCGGCCTCGCTATCCCTTGCCGATGACAGGGTCGTCGTGCATGCCAACCTGGGCTGGCTGAAGGACAAGGCCAGCGGCGAACAGCGCGCCACCTGGGGCCTGGGCGGGGAGTTCCGCCTGCACGACCGCCTCACCGGCATTGCCGAAACATTCGGGGACAGCAGCTCCGGCACCTTCTGGCAGGCCGGCGCCCGCTTCGCCATCATCCCCGAGCGGGTGCAACTGGACGCCACGCTGGGCCGCGAGCTCAGCGGCCCGGCCAGCAGCCGCTGGATTTCCTTCGGTTTGCGCCTGACCCCAGACCGGCTCTTCTGAACGCCGGACCGCGCTGGAGTCAGCCTTCCAGCCAGGCCTTGCGCAGCGCCTGGCCGGGAGCCTGCACGTCATCCACCAGGGTCAGTCTGGCCGTATCCGGGAGCGTTCCGGCCAGCTCAACCTCGAAGCACATCAACTCATCGCGCCGGAAAGCGTGGAGCGTCACCCGCTCGCCGGGCCGTCGCCGGGCCAGCTGCTTGTCGAGGCTGGCCGCGCTCAACTTGAGCCCGTCCAGGGCGACCAGCACATCCCCCGCCGACAGCCCCGCAAGCTGGGCCGGGCCGCCGTCGTAGACGTTGGCCAGGCGCGGGAAGCCCCCCTCCTCGGCGGTCGTCCGTGCGCCCAGCCCCGGCGTGGCCACCGCAGTCTCCCAGGCCAGCCCGACCCCGACCTGGGCCAGGTAATCCGCCAGCGGTAGCTCGGCAGTGCCTTCAACCAGATCCCGCAGCCAGTCGCCCACCTCCGCCCCGCCCAGTTCGGCCGCCAGGGCATACAGTCCATCCTCCGCCACGCCACGCCCGGTGAGGCCGTGGCGCTGCCACAGCGCCCGCATCAGGTCATCCAGGCTGACCGATCCGCCGCTACCGGTACGCAGGCGCAGATCCAGCAGCAGCCCCACCAGGGCCCCCTTGGTGTAGTAGCTGACGATGGCGTTGGGGCTGTTCTCGTCCTGGCGGTAATACTTGGTCCACGCCTCGAAGGACGACTCGGCCACGCTCTGCTTGCGACGCCCGCTGCCCTTGTGCACCTGGGTGATGGTCTTGCCCAACAGGCCCAGGTAGTCCGCCACCGTGATGCGTCCGCTGCGCACCAGCATCAGATCGTCGTAATACGAGGTGAAGCCTTCAAAGGCCCACAGCAGGCGGGTGTAGTTCTCCACCGCGAGCTTGTAGGGCACGAAGGCGGCCGGCTTGATCCGCTTGACGTTCCAGGTGTGGAAATACTCGTGGCTGCACAGGCCGAGAAACTGGCGATACCCCTCGGAGACCGTCTCCATGCCGGGGTAAGGCAGATCGGCCCGGCTGCACAGCAGGGCCGTCGAGGCGCGGTGCTCCAGCCCGCCATAGCCATCGCCCACGGCCATCACCAGGAAGACGTAGCGGTCCATCGGCGCCGGCTCGCCAAACAGGCGGATCTGGGCTTCGCACACCGGCTTGAGATCGGCCGCCAGCCGCGCCAGGTCGCAGTCGTGGCGCCCGGTGATGGCCACCGCATGGGGCACGCCACAGGCCTCGAACTCCACCAGCGAGAAAGTCCCCATCTCCACCGGGTGATCGATCAGCGCGTCGTAGTCCTCAGCGCAATACAGGCCGAAGCCATGGCGTTCCGCCGCGCCGGGCTCACCCACCGCTTCCGGCAGGCTGGTGGCGACCCGCCAGCCTGCCCCCTCGAGCCCCCTCGGCGGCAGGATGTCCACGTGATGCGGCCGGGCCTCGTGGCCATGGGCGCACAGGAAGACGCTGGTCCCGTTGAAGAAGCCATGGGTCTGGTCCAGGTGCGCCGTACGCACCGACAAGTCCCATGCATACACGCTGTAGCGCAGGGTCACCGGCCCGCTCAGCCCCGCTGGGAGATGCCAGGTGTGCTTGTCGCTGCGGGCCACGGGCAGCGTCTCCCCATTGGACTCGGCTGACAGCGTGACGATATTCCGGGCAAACTCCCGGATCATGTAGCTACCGGGAATCCAGGCCGGCAAACTGAAGACTTGGCCGGCCGGCTCGGGCTGCTCGATGTGCAGCGTGACTTCAAAAAGGTGGGCACCCGGCTGGGCAGCCTGGATGGTGTAGCGGACGGGAGTGGTCATCGGAAGCAAGACGGGAACCTTGAGTGACATTGATTCTATCAAAGCCCTACCTCCCCCATCGGGACGCCCTCCCCTGTCCTCCCGCTTGCGCCTGTCTGTCGCCATGAAGGGATTCCGGAGACTCCAGTCGGCTTTTCTGCTCTGCATCCTCACCTGCAGTGCGCCCACGGCCACCGCCGAGCGGCTCCGGGTCGGCTACTTCAGCCTGCCGCCGCATGTCCTCGAGAACGGCTCGGCAAGCAACAGCCCGGCAATTGCCTATCTGAACCGGGTGCTCGCCAAGGCCGGCCTGCAGGCCGACTACCAGAACTATCCCCTGTCGCGCCTGCTCAACCTGCTCCGCGACAAGCAGATCGATGCCGCCCTGATCCTGGCCCGCAACGACGACCGCACCCGCTACCTGGACTATCCCGAGACGCCCTTCCTGACCACTCAGCCCGCCTTTGCGGTCACCACCGGCAAGCCGTTCGCCTCCCTGGAGGGCCTGCGTTCAAGCCGGTCCATCATCATCGGCATCTGGCAGGGCGGTTACCGCTCGGCGATCCTGGACAGCCTGGACGCCAGCCTGGTGCCGATCGCCGGGGACGGCATCGCCTCCAGGGGCCTCCGCATGCTGTCGATGGGTCGGATCGATGCGTTCTTCTCTCCCGACATCCACTCGATCCGCACAGAGATCCGCAAGACCAGCCTGGGTGATCACGTCATCGTGATTCCTGTGCCCGACGAGAAGACCAGCCTCTATACGGTGTTCTCCACTGAAGCGGGAAAGCACTACAAGCGAAGGTACGAAGACGCCCTGGCCGCCACGCGGCGCGAGATGCCCTACGAGAAATTCCTGCTCCAGTTTCTTCCTCACCCCCCCAGGGAGTGAGAGGAGCCCGGCACAGCTCGATTCGCCGTCGCCTCTTTTTTGTGCAACGCCACAAATCCCTTACGGCAGAAGGCCTTGCACCCCGCCCCCACAGTTTTTCCACACCTTTTCCCACGTCTGGTGGGGAAAAGCCGGCACCGCACCAAGCTGGACAAGGCCTGCCCCATTTTGTTGCACAGTGTCTTTTTCCAACAAAAACAATCGATTGCTGCACCGCCACACAGGTTGTCCACAGCTTATCCCCGGTTTTATGTGAATAGATAAAAACTATTCAAGCAACCGATATGACAGCATTGCACTATTTTTAGGCAGTACCAAAAAACCCTTTTGTGTCCGTCACATGACAGCGCCCCCCACATCTTTTCCACAGGCTTGCCCCCGTCGGCTGTGGGTAGCGGGCGACTTATCCACCCCGGGGATAAGTCAGGGAATGAAGGGCAGATCGATCTGATCGCTGCGGCTCACCCCGGCGGTCATCTGGCGGCACAGGGTGATGAACTCCCGCATGCCCGCGGTGACGTACTTGCGCTTGTGGGTGACGAACTGGAACTGCCGGCGCAGATCCAGCTCCGGCGTCTCGATGGGCACCAGACTGCCCCGCCGGAAGGCTTCCCGCAACGCCAGGCGGGAGATGCAGCCAATGCCCAGCCCGCTCTCCACCGCCCGCTTGATGGCCTCGGTGTGTTCCAGTTCGAGGCGCACCTTGAGTTCCCCGGTGAAATGGCGCAGGGCCTGATCGAAAGTCTCGCGGGTTCCCGAGCCGCTCTCGCGCAGGATCCACTCCTGCCCGGCCAGTTCGTCCATGGTGGCCTGCTGGCGTTTCGCCAAGGGGTGGGCGGGCGCACAGAAGACCACCAGCTCGTCTTCCACCCAGGGCTCCACCAGCAGGTCCGGATGACGGCAGCTGCCCTCGATGAGCCCCAGGTCCATTTCGTAATGGAGCAGCTGATGGATGATGGTCGCCGAGTTATGCACCGACAGCCGGACCTGGGCAGTCGGATGGCGTCGCAGGAAGTCTGCAGCGATCAGCGTTGCCAGGTAGTTGCCCACCGTCAACGTGGCACCGATGTGCAGGGGGCCGAAGTCGGTGCGGCGTCCCAGGATGGACTCGATCTCCCGGGCGTGTTCGGTCAGCTGAACCGCGTGGGGCAGCAGTACCTGGCCCAGTTCATTCAGGCGCAAGGCCTTGCCGATCCGATCGAAAAGCTGGGTATCGAACTGGCGCTCCAGTTCGCCCAGGGCCGTGCTGGTGGCCGACTGGCTCAGCGACAACTCGTCGGCGGCCCGCGAGACACTCTCGTGGCGCGCCACCGCCAGGAAGATCTCCAGCTGTCTGAGGGTGTATCTCATATCTGCAAAATAGAATTGATATATCAATACAATCCATTTTACAGATCTTAACTGCATTGCAACAATGCACTCATTCCACTTCCTTTAGCGCTGTCGCCATGAGCAAACTGAGCACCCAGACCGTTCTGTCCGTCCATCACTGGAATGACTCCCTGTTCAGCTTCAAGGTCACCCGTGACGCGGGCCTGCGTTTCGACAACGGCCAGTTCGTGATGATCGGCCTGGAAGTGGAAGGCCGGCCGCTGACCCGCGCCTACAGCATCGCCAGCCCCAACTACGAGGAGCACCTGGAGTTCTTCAGCATCAAGGTCCCCAACGGCCCGCTGACCTCCCGCCTGCAACACCTCCGGCCGGGCGACCCGATCGTGGTCAGCAAGAAGCCCACCGGCACCCTGGTGCTGTCCGACCTGCTGCCGGGCCGCAACCTCTACCTGTTCTCCACCGGCACCGGCCTGGCCCCCTTCATGAGCGTGATCCAGGACCCGGAAACCTATGAGCGCTTCGAGAAGGTAGTGCTGCTGCACGGCGTGCGTTACGTGTCCGAGCTGGCCTACAGCGAGTTCATCGAGCAGGCCTTGCCGGAGAACGAGTTCTTCGGTGAGGACGTGAGCCGCAAACTCATTTACTACCCCACGGTGACCCGCGAGGAGTTCCGCAACCAGGGCCGCGTCACCGACCTGATCACCACCGGCAAGTTCTTTGAAGACACCGGCCTACCGCCCCTCGACCCGGCGCTCGACCGGGCCATGATCTGCGGCAGCCCGGCCATGCTCGACGATTGCTGCAAGATGCTCGACGAGCGGGGCTTCAAGATCTCCCCCCACATCGGCGCCCCCGGCGACTACGTGATCGAGCGCGCCTTCGTCGAGAAATAAGCAGTCCGGCCCTCCTCTCCGGAGGGTCTGCTCAGCGCCCCGGCGGCTCCGCCAGGCGCTGCAGCATCTTGTGAACGGCCTCCACCTGGGGGCCGTTCCTGGTGGCGTAGTCCGGCGAGGCGTAGCCCCACCAGTCCCAGCAGCCCTTGGGATTCACCATCCAGCGCCACGACCCCGCCGCCAGGCCATTGCGGGCCGCCACCTGCGGATAGAGCACCACCAGCCGGTTGCTCTCGGCCCAGCGGTTATAGCCTGCGCCCTCCACAAAACGACGCCCCACCTGGTCCTCGCCCTGCCGGCAACCGTGGAAGGCCACGTGGATCCGGCAACCGCCACTGCGGCAGCTGTCCGGCACGTAAACGAAGCCCTCCCCGGCCAGCCCGGCATCCGCCGGCAGGCCGTTGACGAAGGGCTTCTGGTCGAAGGTCTGCAGCCCGCCCTGGCGGGCTGGCGCTGCCGGCGCCTGGAGGGGACCCAGCAGATGCTTCAGCAGCTCACCGGCAGCATCGAAATCTCCGCAGCGGTTGATGAAGGGTGGCTCCGAGGTCGAGCAGGCATTGGGCGCAGGATCCGCTACCGAGATCATGGCGTGCCCCGCCTCCGGCAAGGTGACCAGGGTGACCGCCCCGGCGGGCATCCAGCTGCGGTAGAACGCCACCAGCGCATCCACCACCGGCCGCGCCACCGTATGATCGGCAGCCCCGGTCAGCACCCACACCCGGTCATCCGCCAGGCCCGCCGGCGGGTCGATGAGCCCCAGCCTGGCCCGGGACTCCACCCGTGCCTTGGTCTCGCCAGGGTCCGGCACAGGCGCCCAACTGGTGGGCGCCATGCAATTGAGCAGCGCCCTCCAGGTACTGCCTTCGGCGCAGTCGTAAGGGCCTGCCGCCAGTATCCCTGCCCCCTTGACCTGCTTTGAATGGGCCACCTGGTACTGCACCGCCATGTAGCCCCCGGACGAGATGCCTGACACCGTGACGGCATCGTCCTTCACCCCCAGGGCCGGCAGGGCCGGCGCGGCAAGGCACGGCCAGGCCCCCAGGCCGGCGAGCAGCGCCGCCACCAGATGCTTGACGCGGGCGCTCATGACCCGCCTCCGATCAGCCGCCACAGCACGCCGCCACCCGCCGCCAGGCCAAGCGCACCGAAGGCCAGCGCCCCGATCGTGAATCCGGCCGCACGCCGGGCCGGATCGCGGGCATAGCCCACGGCATAGGCTATCCGGCCGGCCAGCCACACCCCGCCCAGCGCCGCGGCCACGTCGTCGCGCACATAGGCTGCGCACAGCCACAGGCAGGGCAAGGTCATCACCGCCCATTCGAGAGTATTCATCTGGACCCGGTAGAGACGCTCGAAGACCGGATGGCCGCTGACGGCCGGCGCCTGGATGGCGTATTTGTGGCGCCCCTTGCCCACCGCAGCGGCAGTGCCAAAAAGGAGCAGGACGATCAGCAGGGTGACACCGGCAGTCAGGGGTGAGGTGGCAAGCAGCATGGCAGGAACGATTCCTTGGATTCGGATGCCATAGCTTACCGGCCCCCGCCGCATGTTTGTGCATCGCACCTACAATGCTCTCCCGTCACCCACCGCCCCTCATGCCTGCGCCCCCCGTCATGCCCAGCCATCCCGCCCGCGCCCTGCTCCACCTCCTTGCCCCCTATCGCCGCCGTGTGCTGATTGCCGCACTGGCTCTGGTCACCGCCGCGGGCGCCATGCTGGCGGTGGGCCAGGGGCTGCGCATGGTCATCGACCAGGGCTTCTCGGCCGGCAACCCAGACTGGCTGGACCGCAGCCTGGCAGCCATGTTCGGAGTCATCGCCCTGCTCGCGGCGGCCACCTACCTGCGCTTCTACAACGTGTCCTGGCTGGGAGAACGGATCACCGCCGACTTGCGCCGCAAGGTGTTCGACCACCTGCTGAGCCTGCCGCCTTCCTGGTTCGAAGCCGGGCGCACCGGCGAGGTCATCTCCCGCCTCACTTCCGACACCACCCAGATCGAGAACGTGGTGGGCTCAAGCCTGTCGATCGCGCTGCGCAACGCACTGCTGCTGATCGGGGGACTGGTCATGCTGTTCACCACCAGCCTCAAACTGACCTTGCTGACCCTTGCCGGGGTGCCGCTGGTGGTGACCCCCATCGTGCTGTTCGGCCGGCGGGTGCGCAGACTGGCGCGGGAGAGCCAGGACCGGGTCGCCGAACTGGGCAACCGCATCGACGAGACCATCCACGAGATCCGCATCGTGCAGGCCTATGGCCACGAAGCCGCCGACCGCCAGGATTTTGCCCGTCTGGTGGAGAACAGCTTCGCTACGGCACGCGAGCGGGTCGCCAACCGGGCGCGCCTGGTGGCGGCCGTGATGGTGCTGGTGTTCGGCGCGATTGCCTTCATCCTGTGGATCGGCGGCCACGACGTGCTGGCCGGCCGCCTGAGTGCGGGCGAGCTGTCGGCCTTCGTGTTCTACGCGGCCATCGTTGCCGGCAGTGTGGGCGCCCTGTCGGAGGTCTGGGGCGAACTGCAACGGGCGGCAGGCGCCACCGAGAGGCTGACCGAGATCCTCGCCACCCGGCCGGCCATCCAGGCCCCCGCTGCGCCGTGCGCCTTCCCGCTGCCGGCACGGGGCGAGATCGAACTGGACACGGTGCGCTTCCGCTACCCGACCCGCCCGGACACCCCCGCCCTGGACAACTTCAGCCTGAAGGTGCGGGCCGGCGAGACCGTCGCGCTGGTCGGCCCCTCGGGCTCCGGCAAGAGCACGGTGTTCCAGCTCCTGCTGCGCTTTTACGATCCTGAACACGGCAGCGTGCGGATTGACGGCGTCCCCCTCGCCGATGCCGATCCGGCGGACCTGCGCAGCCGCATCGCGCTGGTCTCCCAGGAGGCGGTGATCTTTGCCGCCAGCGTGGCCGACAATGTGCGCTACGCCCGCCCCGAAGCCAGCCTGGACGAGGTGAAGGCCGCCTGTGCCGCGGCCTTTGCCGATGAATTCATCACCCGTCTGCCGGAGGGCTACGACACCGACCTGGGCGAACGGGGCGTCCGCCTGTCGGGCGGCCAGCGCCAGCGCATTGCGATCGCCCGCGCCATTCTGGCCGACCGGCCCATCCTGCTCCTCGACGAGGCCACCTCTGCCCTCGACGCAGAAAGCGAGCGCATGGTCCAGCAGGCCCTCGACGGGCTGATGCGCCAGCGCACCACCCTGGCCATCGCCCATCGCCTGGCCACGGTACAAAAGGCTGATCGCATCATCGTGATGGAGGCCGGGCACGTCGTGCAGCAGGGAAGCCACGCCGAGCTGATCGCCGGGGACGGCCTGTATGCCCGTCTCGCACGGCTCCAGTTCACTGCCTGAAGGCCTTGCCCGACCTGGTCTTCCGACACATGGGAGACGTTTTGTTACAGGGCGGGTCGTGACAAGGTAGCGACCCGTCTGTAAAAAGTCCGCTGACCTGATATTTTCGATTTTTACGTTTTTGTGACTATTCTTTCAGCGGATTCCCAGATCGTCCTGCAGCCCGCCCGGCAGACGCATCATCGCGAGTCGTCCGTCAAGGCGGGCAAGCCACGCCCGCTTGCGCGCAATTACGAGGTCCATAGCGTCGACCCCAAGCAGCATGAGCGCAGCGTCCGCCAGCTGGTCGAGAGGCGCTATGCCTGGCGCGGCCTGCCCGCCAGCTCAGAACACTGCAGCCCGGTCCACAGCCTGACCCTGGCCGCATCCTGCGGCGAAGAAGTCTTCGGTACAGCCACCCTTGGCCTCGACGGCCCGGGAGGATTGCACGCCGACCAGCTCTACAGCCATGAGCTGACCCGGCTCCGTGGTCCGGGGGTACGCCTCTGCGAGATCACCCGGCTGGCTGTCGACACCCCCCACAACACCCTTGAAGTGCTGGGCACCCTGTTTCACCTGGCCTACATCCATGGCCGCCTGATCCGCGGCGCAACCGACCTGGTGATCGAGGTACACCCCCGCCATGTCGGTTTCTATCAGCGCATGCTCGGCTTCGTCCAGCTGGGCGAGGAAAAGCCCTGCCCTCGGGTCGACAATGCGCCGGCCGTCCTGCTCCACCTGGATCTGCGCCACGTGGACCGGCAGATCGCCCAGCTGGGCGGTGCCCCATCCTGCCGGGCCCGATCCCTCTACACCTACTTTCTGTCCCGCGACGAACAGGAGAACGTACTGAATGCCTGCGGCCGGGCCCGGCCCGCCGGACTCGACAAACTCCCCGCAAGGTCGGGGCAACTCGGGTAAAGTCTCGCCTTTGTTTTTTCGCGTTACCGGATATCTCCCATGGCCCAATATGTCATGTCCATGCTGCGCGTCAGCAAGGTCGTCCCGCCCAAGCGGCAGATCATCAAGGACATCTCCCTGTCCTTCTTCCCCGGCGCCAAGATCGGCCTGCTCGGCCTGAACGGCGCCGGCAAGTCCACCGTGCTGAAGATCATGGCCGGCGTCGAGAAGGAATACGACGGCGAGGTCCAGTGGCAGCCCAACATGTCCATCGGTTACCTGCCCCAGGAGCCCAGGCTGGACCCGGAGAAGACCGTCCGTGAAGAGGTCGAATCCGGCCTCGGTGAAGTCATGGAGGCCAAGCAGAAGCTCGAGGAGGTGTATGCCGCCTACGCCGAGCCGGACGCCGACTTCGACAAGCTGGCCGAGCTGCAGGCCAGGTACGAGAACATCATCGCCACCAGCGGCGCCGACGTGGAGACCCAGCTCGAGATCGCCGCCGATGCGCTGCGCCTGCCGCCCTGGGACGCCAAGGTCGGCCCCCTGTCCGGTGGCGAGAAGCGCCGCGTGGCCCTGTGCAAGCTGCTGCTGTCCCGCCCGGACATGCTGCTGCTCGATGAGCCGACCAACCACCTGGACGCCGAATCGGTCGAATGGCTGGAGCAGTTCCTGGTGCGCTTCCCGGGCACCGTGGTGGCCGTGACCCACGACCGCTACTTCCTCGACAACGCAGCCGAATGGATTCTCGAGCTCGACCGCGGCCACGGCATCCCCTGGAAGGGCAACTACTCCAGCTGGCTGGAGCAGAAGGAAGCCCGCCTGGAGCAGGAAGCCAAGCAGGAAGGCGCCCGCATCAAGGCCATGAAGCAGGAGCTGGAATGGGTGCGCTCCAATCCCAAGGCGCGCCAGGCCAAGAGCAAGGCGCGTATCGCCCGCTACGAGGAGATGTCCAGCGTCGAATACCAGAAGCGCAACGAGACCCAGGAAATCTTCATCCCGGTGGGCGAGCGCCTGGGCGACAAGGTCATCGAGTTCACCGACGTGTCCAAGGGCTTTGGCGACAAGCTGCTGATGGACAAGGTGAACTTCAGCATCCCGGCCGGCGCCATCGTCGGCATCATCGGCCCCAACGGTGCGGGTAAGTCCACCCTGTTCAAGATGATCACCGGCCAGGACAAACCGGACTCCGGCGAGGTGGTGGTCGGCCCCACGGTCAATATCGCCTACGTGGACCAGTCCCGCGACTGCCTGGATGGCAGCAAGACCGTGTTCGACGAACTGGCCGGCGGTGCCGACATCCTCACCATCGGCAAGTTCGAGATGCCCAGCCGGGCCTACATCGGCCGTTTCAACTTCAAGGGCGGCGACCAGCAGAAGCTGGTGGGCAACCTGTCCGGTGGTGAACGTGGCCGCCTGCACCTGGCCAAGACGCTGATGAGCGGCGGCAACGTGCTTCTCCTCGACGAACCGTCCAACGACCTTGACGTGGAAACCCTGCGGGCCCTGGAAGACGCCCTGCTGGAGTTCGCCGGTTGCGCGCTGATCATCTCCCACGACCGCTGGTTCCTGGACCGGATCTGTACCCACATCCTGGCCGCCGAAGGGGATTCCAAATGGACCTTCTTCGCCGGTAACTACCAGGAGTACGAGGAAGACAAGCGCAAGCGCCTGGGAGAGGAAGGCGCCAAGCCCAAGCGGATCCGCTACAAGCCGATCAGCCGCTGAGCCCCCGAAGCTTCAGCCCAGCAAAAAGCCCCGGTTATGTCCGGGGCTTTTTTGCTGGGCGGGTGGTCTTCGCCCGTCAGAACGAATGCAGCAGCGACAGGCCGATCACCTGGGTGGTCTGCTCCGGCTTCACGTAGACCCGGGTGCCGTCCGCATACACCCAGTTGGTCCACGTGTAGTCGTCCATCTTGCGCAGGTCGTAGATGTAGTCGAGGCGCACACGGGTGGCCTTGCTCACCGGATACATGCCGAACAGCTTGAAGGTGTTCTGCGTGTACTTGGTGTCCGGCAACACGCCCATGCCGGCTGCCACCGTGCCGGTGGTCGAGCAGGTAGCGTTGGTACAGGTGGTCGCCGGCATCTTGCTCACCTCCTGCTTGTTCACATCCTGGTAGATCAGCAGCTGGGCCCCTACGTCCACCCTGGCAATCCGCCCGTTGAGGCCGATGCCGAACTGGTCGGAGTCCTGCTTGAGGTTGGCATCCCACTGCACCAGCGTGCCGGTACGGAAGGTGTTGACCGTGCAGTTGCTGCCGTTGCCGGTGGTACACACCGCGCCCTGGGCATACTGGCGGGTCTCGCCGTTCTGCTTGGTGTACCAGGCATTGAGCTTCCAGACATCGCTGATCGCGTAGCTGCTGTCCACCGAGAAGATCTGCCCCTGGCCCTTGTCGAGGCCGTAGGTGCTCTTGTTGTAGTCCTCGAGGTAAGCCTCATAGGCAAACTGGATGTTGAGGGCCTCGGTGGCGGTGACATCGAGCATGCCCCGGATGCGGTCGCGGTTCCGGTCGGCCAGGTATACCGGCAGGATCGGCGGCGTGGTGCCGTTGTTCCATTCGGAGCCCTTGCGCTCGGAGTGGGCGAAACTCAGGGTGCCGTTCAGGCTTTCACCCATGCTGTGCGATACCGCCAGGCGGCTGGTGAGTTCGGACACATCGTGCCGTTCCCATTCCTTGCTGCTCTTGTTGCTGTAGTCGAAGCCGCCGGTCAGGTTGAAGCCGGCGCCCAGGCGGTAGTTGGCCTCGAGCTTGCCCCAGTTGGCGGTATGGGACTCGGGGTTGTTCAGGTAGTTGGTGGTGACCCCGTTGCTGGTGGTGGTGCCGAAGATACGGATCGGGGTCTTGTCCTGCCGGTCCTCGTAGCGCCAGGAGGCCAGGACCTTGAGGTCTTTGGTCAGGCGTGAGGTGATCGACGAATAGACCTCGGTGGTCTGTACCTTGGCATTGAGGCTGCTGCCGATGCCTGCAAGAGTGGGCTGGCCGGTCAGGAAGTTGTCGTCCTGCCGCCCTTCCGACCATGCGACCTTGAGGTTGGCCCGGGTGTCCTTCGAGAAGTTGTAGGCGCCCGCCGCGTAAAACTGCTGCACGGAGTTGTCCGGCGCCAGGGCGATCGGCGACAGATTGGTGGCGACCAGTGCGGTGTTGGTGCCAGGCACCACAGCCAGGGCGTTCTGCTTGGTACCCAGGAAGCTGCCATAGAAACCCGCGGACAGCTGGTACTTCTCGGTGGTGTACTCCACCGTGGCTTCCATCTGCTTGTGGTTCTGGTTGATCGGCTCCGGCGCAAACAGGAAGGCGCTGTAGATGTTGGCCGGCGTGGCCCCCGTTCCGGTCACGCCACGCACGCCGCTCATGCGGGTGCCTGTCTTGTCCTCGTTCTTCACCGAGAAGCCGAGTTTGAGACCTGGCATGACGTACTTGCTGCCGGCCACCGTGGTGATCTCCCTCTCGGTCCGGAGGGTCACGTCGTACAGGTTCGGATTGTTGGCCGCCGCTGCCGTATTGGCGATGTTGGGCTGCCCGATGGTAGTGGAGCCCACCCCGCTCACCGCAGTCCGCACATCGTAGGGGCTGTAGCGCGGGATCTGGTTGTAATCGAGACTGATCGACCAGTCGCCCTGCTTCTCGTAGGAGATGCCGGCCTCCTGCGTGCGCAGCCCGAGGTTGCGGGCGTTGACGCTGAACCATTCGGCGTCCTTGCGGCGGACGATGTCCACATCAACGTTGGGACTGATCCCTTCCTTGGTGGTTGCGTTGTACTGACGATAGAGCGGATTGACCTTGTCCGTGTAAGGCAGGTTGAGCGTGGCGTCAGTGGCGTTGGGCGAAGTCAGTTCGGCAACATCGTCGTCCGCCCATGCGGACACCGTCGGAAAGGCCGCCATCAGGGCGATCGCCAGCAGGGTCGGCCGGAAAATTGAATGCGATTTCATGATCCCTCTCCTCGATCAGCGGAAGAAGCGGAAGGGTCCGCTCGACGTCGCGTTGCTCGGGCTGTTGCTGCCATGGATGTTGGTATGGCAGTTGGCGCAGCCGCGGGCCTGGGCATAGCCCGGACCGATGTTGCTGCTGACGGCATTGGGCATGTTGGCGCGAATCGCCGGCACGTTGCCCGGATGGGAGGCGTCGGCATGGCATTGCTGGCACAGGAAGGGCTGGCGGGCCTTGAGCATGGCTTCCGCGGTCGTGCCGTGGGGGTTGTGGCAGTTGCCGCAATCCTCGACCACCGGCTGGTGGTTATGCACGAAGGGGCCGCGCTTCTCGGCATGGCAGGTGAAACAGGTGGCGTTGGTGGTGTCCTTGACCAACATCTTCGGGCCCGCCGAGCCGTGGGCGTTGTGGCAGTCCGAGCAGCTCATCTTGCCTTCCGGGATCGGGTGGTGCGACGGCCGGTTCAGCTCGGAGCGCTGCTGCTTGTGACAGGTGTAGCAGACCTCGGCCTGGGCGCGCTTGTCGCGGACCTTGTCCTTTTCCACGTGTACCTGGTGGCAGGACGTACAGCCGACATCCCGGTTGGCGTGGGCACTGGTGTTCCAGTTCATGTGCTTGCCACCCTGGTGGCAGGTGGTACAGGCCGCGCTCTTCTCTTCGGCCGTCAGCTTCGAGCCCTTGCCGAAGTTGCGGTCCGTCGCCGGGCGGTCCTTGAGCTTCTGGGGATTGTTCGTGTGCAGGTCACTCTCGCCGTGGCAGCTGGTGCAGCTGGGCGTGCGGCCGTCGGCCACGGTGCCGTGCTTGGTCTTGCCGATATGCAGGAGCTTGGGTTCGTCCGACTCGTCGTGACAACTGGTGCACTTGGCGTCGCCCTTGAGGACGAGATCCTTGGCTGCCGGCTTGGCGCCGGCCGGAGTGTCGGCGGCCGGTGCCACTGAAGCGCCGGCCAGGGCCCCGAGCACAAGGCACGAGGCAAACAACTGTCGCAAGAATTTCATGTTTTTCTCCCTAGTCCTGCAGTTTCTTGTGCGGGCAGCACGACACGCAGGCGGGTCGTGCTGCCTCCTCCCCCGCTTACTTGGCGAGAGAGAGGATCCAGTCGGTCAGGTTCTTGATGGCCGCCTTATCCTTGGTCTTGAGGATCTTGTGCTCCTCTTCCTTGCCATCCTCGAACTTCACCATTTCCGGCACAGTGAGGTGATGAAGCAGCTTGGCCTCGGCGTCGGACTTGCCCTTGAGGGACTTGCTGATGTCGGTCAAGGACTTGGCTTCCTTCTTCTTGTCCAGCGCGTGACACTTGAAACAGCCTTCCTTCTTGGCCAGCGCCTGGGCCTCGTCGGCATCGAAGGCAAGGGCCGCGCTCGACGCCAGCAGTCCCGCGGCACACAACCCGGACATCACGAGGGCATGCAGTTTCAGTTTTTTCATATCGACTCTCCTTCAGGGTGTTTATGGCTTATGCGAATACTCAATGCTCGTACCAGCCGGTGAACATCATCTTGAACAGGCTGGACACCTTGGGCCCCATGGTGCCCAGGTAGATGTGGCTGACCACGAACAGGATGATCACTGCCGCGCCGAGGTAATGGACCAGGGCGATCGGCAGCAGCCCGTCGAGTCCGAACAGGGTGTCCGGGGAGAACTGGGGGTACAGGAAGATCAGGCCGCTGACGATCACCGCCGGCAGCACCAGGTACATGATCGACCAGTAGGTCACCGCCTGCAGGGCGTTGAAGTTGGTTTCCGGCGTCGGCGGGAAGGGTTCGGGCTCTCCCTTGAAGATGCCGGAGCCGTAGTACTGCATCTGCCGCAGGCAGCGCTGGATGATGCCGGGCGGCTTGGGCACGTACTGCCACCAGTTGCCGGTGACGATGTTGCCGATCACGAAGACCGCGTAGAGCCCGACCAGGATCACCCCCGCCACGTTGTGGATGCGGGCCGCCAGGGAGAATTCCACCAGCGGCAGGGCCGGGTCGGAGAAATGCAGGCTCATCCCGGTGACCGCCAGCACGATGATGGCGAGGGCATTGCTCCAGTGCCACAGGCGGATCCACAGGGGCAGCATGAAGACGCGCTTAGTCATTTTTCTTGCTCCTGCGCAGACGCGTGGTGATGATCCGGACCAGGCCATGACCGAGCACGCCGACGACCGTGGCGGCAAACAGGATGATCAGGCCGAAGTCCAGAGTGGGGTTGCGGGTGGCGCCGACCACATAGGAACTGCCCAGGATCACGCTGTTGATGAAGCCGTACTTGTGCTGCTCCTCGGTGGCCAAGTGGCGGTAAAGCCGAGCGTTCAGGGAGGTGTTGGCACTATGGCAGGTGGCGCACTTCTTCTCTGCCTTGTCCTTGTTCTGGATCTCGTGGGACAGGGAAAGCTTGTCTTCCGCCGGGGTATGGCACTCGATGCAGCGGACGGCCTTCCAGTGCAGGCGGGTGTTGGGCAGCCAGTCATGGATATCGTCGATGGGAGGACGCTTCTTCTTTTCGGGGGCGATGCGCGCGAAGGCCAGGTCGGAGTCGTGACAGTCGAGGCAGATCTTGTTGTCCTGGGCGACGATCTTGTGCGGATCGCGGAGCTTGCTCGCCAGGGCCATGGTGTGGGCGTCGTGGCAGGTCGCGCAGGTGAAGGTGTCACTCAGGTTCTCGGCGTGCACCGACTTGTCGAACTGGCGCTCGATGCGCATCGCCTTGCGGGCGTGGCAGTCCTGGCATTCGGAAAGCCCCTCGCGGGCCTTGGCGGCATGGGGATGGTTGTCGTAGCCGTCGCCGTGACACTTGGTGCAGGCCATCTGCCCATGATCGGATGCCGCGTAGGTATCCGCATGGACCAGGTACTTGCGCAGGGCCTTGAGATCCACCCCCTCCTTGGGAGGCTTCTTGAGACCTGCCTCGGAGTGGCATGCCATACAGGCGGCATTGCCCGTCCGGATCTTCGCCAGCTCATCGGGGCTGGGCGGATCATCGGCCAGGGCCGGAGCCGCCGCCAGCACGGCCAGTAGCACAAGAATGCGCCACAGGGTTTTCCTGAAATGACCGATCACGTGACTTCCTCAGTTTGCCGATGCAGGGAATTATGTTCTTAACCCATTTTTACAGGACAAAACGATGCAGCTAATTGATCATCACTTGACGGAAATCAAGGCTGGCAGCCCTTCGCGGCTGCGTTCCCGGGTACCCGGCATAACCGTCAGCATATTCATCAGTGTCTGCTAATTCAAATTTTCTTACATGTTTTCGCCCCTGATAAGGGAAAGTCCCTATATGCCACGCAGCCTGCCTCTAATCCCTTGCTTCCAGGATTTCCACGGGCATACCCGGCACCAGCACTGAAGCGGTGTCAGCGACAAGGTTCTGCCCGAAGATGACGCCATCCGGCGTACGGCGGTAGGTCGCCAGGGTCCGGAGCGGCTCCTGGTCGAGCCCCCGGGTACCCGTATCTGGATCCACCGTGGTGAACACGCAGCGCTCGCACGGCTTGACGATGCGCAGCACGGCGTCCCCGATGCGTATCCGCGTCCAGCTGTCTTCGGCATAGGGAGGCGCACCGCTTACCACGAGGTTGGGCCGGAAACGTGTCATCGCGAGAGGACGGCCGATCCGGGCGCACAGGTCGTCCAGTGACGCCTGGCCGATCAGCAGCAATGGAAATCCATCGGCGAAGGACAGCGGCACCTGGCTTTCAGTGCAGACCCGCCGGGTCGTGTCGATGCCGGTCCACAGCAGTTTCAGCGGCGCGCCGATGAAGCCCGAGATCCAGGCATCCGCCTCGGCCGCCCCCTCCCAGGCCTGGAAGGCGTCGCCCCAGACGGTCGCATCCACGGGCCGGTTGAATGCCGTGTTCGGCACGAACAGTCCGGGACGCCCGGCTGCCGACAAGGTCAGCCCGTCGGCCGCGGGGTTTGCCCTGACGAGAACCAGCTCGGGATATTCGCGCCCGGTGACGAAGCGGCCGCGGGCATCCGCAACCATCCAGCAGCGGTCGAAGGGAAGACCCTGTGGCGTAAGCACGGCCTTGTCGAGGCGCAGACCGGCCATCGACTTGACCGGATAGTGATAGAGGGCATCAAGCACAGGCTGAAGAAGGGTCATGGCAATCGATCCAGTCGCGGGTCTGGCGGGTCCGGCTGAACCCGTCCGCGGAATTATCGCCGCGACTGATCCGGGACGGAAATGGCCTCCGGCGACGGAAAACCCGGCCGGGGGGGCGCGCTACAATGCTGCCTTTGCAAGCACCCCACCACGCCATGACCTACGAAGAACACCTGGATGAAGTCGCCACCCTCCTTTTCGAACGCTTCGGCCTGACCGAGCATGCGGCGATCCAGCTCGTCATGAAAGCCCAGGCCGCCGGCTACTTCAGTGGCCACGACGACGACCCGTCGATCTGCACCCAGCTGCGGGCCGAGCAGGACGCCAAGCGTGTCTTCAAGGAATACGGCAAGCCTCCGGCCCCCGTGGCGCCGGGTGGCCCGACCCGCGGGCGGCCGCGCAAATGACATCAATGGATGACAGCTGCAATACGGTTATGGCATAAACCGGATTCGCAAACTCGCTACAAGGCCCCTGGCATGCAGACGCGCCGCCTGCTCGTCCTCCTTGCCCTGCTGCCCGGCATGTCGGCCTGTGCTGCGGCGCCCCCCGGGGATGCAGTTGAATACCGGATCATCATCGGCTTTGCCGATCCTGTCCGTGGCGACGACCCGCAACTCCTGGCGCGCCTGGCCGGAACAGGGGCCAGGCTGCACTTTGCGGCCAGCCTCTCAGGGCACAGTCACGCCTATCGCCTGAGCTGCGCGAATACGACTGACTGCAGCCGGGCCATGGAGGCCCTGAGAGCCCAAGCCGGCATTACCTACGTGCAAACCGATCACATCAAGGACCCCCGATGACCCTTCTTCCACGCCTTTGCCTGGCACTGGCCACCCTCCTGCCCGCCTTTCATGCCACCACGGCAATGGCAGCGGACGCCACCGAAGCCCGGGTTATCGTCAAACTCAAGGCCGGCTCCCCCCTCAAGCAGATCCAGGCTGCCGGCCGGGTCGAGACCCTCGGCCAGCGCCTGGGGCTGGCCACCCGACTGGCGGGCCAGCCCGCTCAGGATGTGCAGGTGATCCGGGCCAGCGGCCTCAGCTCGGAGGCCCTGGCGCGCCGGCTGAGCAAGGACGCGGATGTCGAGTACGCGGTCCCGGACCGCCTCAAGAAGGCCCTGGCCGTGCCGAACGACCCGCTCTTCGGCTTCCAGTGGTATCTCCACGCACCCAGCGTCACCCAGCCCGCGGCTACCAACGCCCAGGCCGCCTGGGGTCTGACCGGCGGCAGCGCCGGCGTGATCGTCGCCGTGGTGGATACCGGCGTGCGCACCGATCACGAAGATCTCGCCCCCCGCCTGCTGCCCGGCTATGACTTCATCTCGGACGACCTGTTGTCCGGCGACGGCCAGAGCGGTCGGGATGCGGACCCGTCCGATCCGGGTGACTACCTTTCCAGCGCAGACCTGGCCAATACCACGCTGCGCAACCTCTGCAACACCACCCTCCCCACCACCAGCAGCTGGCATGGCACCCAGGTGGCGGGCATCGTCGCAGCGGAAACCAACAACTCCCGCGGGATCGCCGGCATGGCGGGAGCCTCCCGCCTCCTGCCCGTACGGGTCCTGGGCAAGTGCGGCGGTTTCGACTCGGACATCATTGCCGGCATGCGCTGGGCGGCCGGCTTGAGCGTTCCTGGTGTCCCTGCCAACCCCAACCCGGCCCGGGTGATCAATGTCAGCCTTGGCGGAGAAGGCAGTTGCAGCGCCCCCTACGCAGCAGCCATCGCCGAGATCCGGGCCGCCGGCGCCCTCGTTGTCGCCGCCGCCGGCAACGAAACCGGCCCCGTCCTGGAGCCAG
Source organism: Zoogloea sp. (assembly GCA_009026175.1). Lineage (GTDB taxonomy): Bacteria > Pseudomonadota > Gammaproteobacteria > Burkholderiales > Rhodocyclaceae > Zoogloea. The sequence goes on from WBTZ01000010.1 coordinate 21,326, forward strand.
GAAACTGCGCCGGCGTCCTGGCGGTGGCGGGCATCCGCCATGTCGGGACGAAGGTGGGCTATTCGAGTTACGGCGTGGAGGTCGGCATCAGCGCGCCGGCCGGCAACTGCGTGAATGTGCTGGCAGGGCAGCCCTGCCTGTTTCCCCTCATCAACGCCATCAACCTGGGGAGCACCGTCCCGGCGGGCAACGGCTACACCGGCATCAACGATGTCACCGTAGGCACCAGCTTCGCGACACCGCTGGTGGCCGGCACTGCGGCCCTGATGCTGGCAGCCAACCCGGCCCTGAGCGGCACCGAGGTCACCCGCCTCATCAAGCAGAGTGCCACGCCCTTCCCCAGCGACGCCAGTCTGCCCAACTGCCCCCTGGTCACCCCGGACGGACAATGCAACTGCACCACGACCACCTGCGGGGCCGGCATGCTGAACACCGGCACCGCGGTGGCCGCCGCACTGGCCACCGTGGCGACCGCACCGGTGGCGCGCATCGCCGTCGGCGGCACCCCCACAGCCCAGACCGCCTTTACCCTGGACGCCTCCGGCAGCACGAGCGCAGACGGCAGCCGCATCGTCGCCTGGAAGTGGATCCAGATCAGCGGGCCCCAGGCTGGCAGTTTCAGCGCCGACAACGTCGCCAACCCCAGCTTCACTGCGCCGGTGGCCGGAACCTACCTTGTCTCCGTCACCGTCACGACGGAAGCAGGACGGCAAGGCAGCAGCCAGACCAGCATCGACGTGCAGGCCGCCCCCGCCAAGTCTTCGGGCGGCGGCGGCGGTGGAGCCCTTGATGTCACCAGCCTCGCCTTCCTCGGACTGCTGGCCGCCCTGGCCTCCCTCATGCGCCAGCGCAGCGTGACATCCCGGCACTGAGCCACCTGGCCTGCCCGGGCGGCAGGCCCCCTCCCGGCTGGCGCTTGCACGAAAGACTGTTTATTCATACAGTCAACCCGTGCACAGCGCCAACGCCACCCCCTTCCTGCCCCTCGCCTTTGCCGAGCTGTACTGCCGCAGCAACTTCAGTTTCCTGACCGGTGCATCCCACCCGGAAGAGTTGGTCGCACGGGCGGTGGAGCTGGGCTATTCCGCGCTGGCCATCACGGACGAATGCTCCCTGGCCGGGATGGTTCGCGCCTATGCCCAATGGCAGAAGCAGAATGTCCTGAAACTCATCGTCGGAACGGTGATCCAGCTGAGCGATGGTCCCAGGGTGGTCCTGCTGGCCACGGAGCGCCTCTCGTACGGGCGCCTGGCCCGGCTGATCAGCGAGGGACGCCAGGCAGCCCCCAAGGGCCAGTACAGCCTGCGACGCAGCGATCTGGAGCGTGGGCTCGACGGCTGCCTGGCCCTGCTGCTTCCGCCGGATGACAACGAAGCCGCCCCCTCCCGGCTGGCCGCTGATGCCCGGTGGCTGGCGGATACCTTCCCTGCCCGGGCGTGGGTCGCGGCCGCCCTGGGACTGGGGCCGGACGATGCCCGGCGGCAGGACTGGATCGCCCGCGCCGCCCGGCAGGCCGGCATCCCGGTGGTCAGCACCGGGGCCCCCCTGATGCACACCGCCGACAGGCAACGCCTCGCCGACGTGCTGTCGGCCCTGCGCCACCGGACCAGCCTGGACCAGGCGGGTTTTCGCCTCCAAGCCAACGCGGAGGCTCATCTCCAGGCCCCCGCAATGCTGGCCCGGCGCCATCCGCCCGAATGGATGGCCGAAAGCCTGAAGATCGCCGGCATGTGCCATTTTTCACCCGGTGAGCTGCGTTACGAATATCCGGAGGAGATCATCCCGCCCGGCCTCACCGCCAGCACCCATCTGGCGGCACTGGTCGCCCACGGACTGAACCGTCGCTATCCTCCCGGTCCGGACGGTAAAGGCCGTCTCCCGGAAGGCATCAGGGCCCGGGTCGAGCGGGAGCTCGCCCTGATTGCGGAGCTCCGCTACGAAGCCTTCTTCCTCACCGTCGAGGACATCGTCCGGTTTGCCCGCAGCCGGCGGATCCTCTGCCAGGGGCGGGGTTCAGCGGCCAACTCGGTGGTGTGCTACGCCCTGGGCATCACCGAAGTAGCCCCCGAAGAGGCCACCCTGCTCTTCGAGCGCTTCATCTCCCGGGAACGGGACGAACCGCCCGACATCGACGTGGATTTCGAGCACGACCGACGGGAAGAGGTGATCCAGTACATCTACGCCAAGTACGGCCGTGACCGGGCCGCCCTGGCCGCCACGGTGATCCGCTACCGGCCCCGCAGCGCACTGCGGGATGTGGGCCGCGCTCTCGGCTTCGACCCCGGCCAGCTGGACCAGCTGACCCGCCGCCTGGCGTGGTGGGACGGTAGCCAGGTCGCTCCCGAGCGGATCCGGGAGGCCGGACTCGACCCTGACAGCCCCCGCGTGATCCTGTTGCTGGAACTGGCCAATAAGCTCATCGGCTTCCCTCGCCACTTGTCCCAGCACGTGGGCGGCTTCGTCATCTCCCGGGGCCCCCTGGTCGAGCTGGCCCCGGTTGAAAACGCCGCAATGGAAGACCGCACAGTCATCCAGTGGGACAAGGAGGATCTGGAGACCCTTGGCCTGATGAAGGTCGATGTGCTGGCCCTGGGCATGCTGTCGGCCATCCGGCGCAGCTTCGAGTTGATCGCCGCGTGGCGGGGAGAGGCCTTCTTCGAGATGTCCCGGGTTCCCCGTGAGCAGGAGGCCGTCTACGACATGCTGTGCCAGGCCGACGCCATGGGTGTGTTCCAGGTCGAGTCCCGCGCCCAGATGAGCATGCTGCCGCGCCTGCGTCCCAGGCGGTATTACGACCTGGTGGTCGAGGTCGCCATCGTCCGCCCCGGTCCCATCCAGGGCGGCATGGTCCATCCCTACCTTGCGGCCCGCGACAAGCTGGCGCGCCATGAAGAGATCCACTACCCCCACCCCGAACTCGAACCCGTCCTGGCCCGCACCCATGGCGTACCCATCTTCCAGGAGCAGGTCATGCAGCTGGCCATGGTCGCCGCCGGCTTCACCCCCGGCGAGGCCGACCAGCTGCGCCGCGCCATGGGGGCCTGGGGGCGCCAGGGCGAACTCACCCGCTACCAGCAGAAGCTCACCGACGGCATGCTGCAACGCGGTTACAGCAAGGATTTTGCCGATGCCCTGTGCCGGCAGATCCAGGGCTTCGGCAGCTATGGCTTTCCCGAGTCCCACGCAGCCAGCTTCGCCCACCTGGTCTATGTATCGGCCTGGATCAAGTGCTTCCATCCGGCGGCCTTCTTGTGCGGCCTGCTCAACAGCCAGCCCATGGGCTTCTACGGACCGTCCCAGCTGATCCAGGACGCTCGCCGGCACCAGGTGGAGGTGCGCCCCGTGGATGTCACCGCCAGCGACTGGGAATGCACCCTTGAGCCCTCCTCGACATTCCCGGAGGCGCCCGCGGCGCGCCTCGGCCTGCGCCTGGTCAAGGGCTTCAATGCCGCGGCTGCGGCAAGAGTCCACGCGTCACGCCAGGTCCGCCCCTTCGCTTCGGTCTCCGACCTCGCCCTCAGGGCTGCGCTCGCCCCGGCCGAGATGGAATGCCTGGCCACTGCCGGCGCCCTCGCCCGGCTGGCCGGCAACCGTCACCAGGCCAGATGGGCCGCGGCCGGCAGCCAGGCACCTCCCGGCCTGCTCCGCGAGACCCCCGTGGTCGACCCGGCCGATGCCACCGCCACGCTGCCACCCCCCGCAGAAACCCAGGACATCATCGCCGACTACGCCCGTCTTGGCTTCAGTCTTGGTGCTCACCCCCTCAGCTTCCTGCGCGGTCTGCTCAGTGCCGAACGCTTCCTGAGCGCGGCGGAGATCGCTGGCTGCCCTGATCGCAAGCTGGCCCGGGCTGCCGGCGTGGTCACCTGCCGGCAGCGGCCGGGGACGGCCAAGGGCACGATGTTCGTCACCCTCGAGGATGAAACCGGCTGGATCAACGTGATCGTCCGGCCCGAGCTGCTCGAGGCCCAGCGCCGGATCCTGCTGAGCGCCACCCTCCTAGGGGTGTATGGGCAGATCAGCCGCCAGGGGGATATCGTGCACCTGCACGCCAAACGGGTGGTTGACCGCTCTGCCCAGCTCGGACGCCTGGCCCCCCGCAGCCGGGATTTTCATTGAACCCTGCCCCCAGGCAGCGGTCTTCGCGTGCACAACCTGCCTCTTCCGGAGCTCTTCATGCAAGCGCGCAGCCTCCTCAGACTCTTCACCGGCCTGATCGCCACCCTCCTGCTGCTGACCGGTTGCAGCAACTCCACCCTCAAGTCAGTGTGGAGGGATGACCAGGACAACGGCATCACCCCCCGCAAGCTCGTCGTCTTCGTCGCGGTGAAGGACGAAAACCTGCGCCGCATGGCCGAAAACCGGATTGTCCAGTCTCTTCCCGCCGGCTATGGGGCGACCGCCGCCCACACCCTCGAGGTGGCCCCCCAGCTCGAGTCCGCAACGGTACGCGCCCGTCTCACCGCTGGCGGCTACGACGCCGCCCTGCTCGCCCGCCTGGTCTCCGTGGACAAATCCCAGACCGTCGTCCCGCCTCAGACCCAGTTTGGCCCCGATCTCATGTTCAGGCGCTTCGGCCCCCGCTACAGCAGCTTTTACACCTTCTATCCCTACGTCTACACCACCCCCGGCTACACCGTGGACAACACCACCGTCGTCGTCGAAACCCTGCTTTACCGCCTGCCGGAAGGCAGGCCGGTGTGGACGGCCGTCAGCGAAACCCTCAATCCACGTTCGTCAGCCCAGGTCATCGAGGAGCTCATCAAACTGGTCGGCGGAAAACTGGGGGACGAAGGCCTCTTGCCGATCCGCCGATGAACGCAAGATTTCTGACAAAAACCTGACAAAACCCTTTCATTAAAATGGGTATTGCTCAATTCCTTAACCAGCCTTAACATGCGAACCATTCTTATTTGCAAGTGGGTCGCATTTCCAGCCCCTTGCCTGCGCAAGCCAGCCAAGCCAGGCATCGACCAGCCCAGCCAGCCAGCGACGAGAAGCCACGACAACGCCTCGCGTTGTGACGTCGCCCGCGGACTCTTCCGCCGAACGCCTGGAGCCTTTCGATGCACAGTCTTGCCCGTGCCACCTGTACCGCGCTGGTGCTCACCCTCACCGCCTGTGGAGGCGGAGGGGGTGGAGGATCAGGGACAGGGACCACCACCTCAACCCTGTCCGCAGCCGCCCAGATCGGTGAGAAGCTCTTCAACGAGCCGCTCCTGTCCAGTACCGGCAGCCAATCCTGTGCCAGCTGCCACGACAAGAGCAACCACCATGCCGCGCCGGACACCCGCTCCGTCCCGGCAGGCGCCGACCCCGGCCACGAAGCCGGCCGCCAGGCCCCATCCCTGCAGTACCTGAAGTTCAACACCCCGTTCTTCTTCGACAAGGACGGCACGCCGACCGGCGGTTTCACCTGGGACGGCCGCGCCGCCAGCTTCGCCGAACAGGCCGCCGGCCCCCTGCTCAATCCCAACGAGATGGCCAATCTCAGCGTCGAGGACGTGGTAGCCAAACTCAAGCGCTCCACCCACGCCGCCGAGTTCCGCCGGGTATTCGGGGACGACATCCTGGAGCGCCCCACCGAGGCCTTCACCCGCCTGCAGTACGCACTGCAGCAGTATCAGCAGGAAGATCCCGACTTCGCGCCCTTCAGCAGCAAGTTCGACCTCTGGCAGGCCGGCAAGGCCCAGCTCAGTGCTGCAGAACTGCGAGGCTGGTCCCTGTTCAACGACCCGAACAAGGGCAATTGCGCGGCCTGCCACGTCAGCAGCGGGGTCAACGGCAACCCGCCGCTGTTCACCGACAACACCTATGACGTGCTTGGCGTGCCCCGCAACCTGGAGATCGCCGCCAACGCCGACCCCGCCTACTACGACCTGGGCCTGTGCGGACCGACCCGGACCGATCTGGCCTCGCGCAGCGATCTGTGCGGCGCCTTCCGGGTGCCCAGCCTGCGCAACGTGGCCAAGACCGCACCCTATTTCCACAACGGCGCCATCAAGACCCTGACCGACGCGGTGCGTTTCTACGTCCGCCGGGACACTCATCCGGAGGAGTGGTACCCCACCGACAGCAACGGCGTGGTGCAGAAGTTCAACGACCTGCCCGCCGCCTACCAGCGCAATGTGAATACCACCGAGGCGCCCTACAACCGCAGCCGGGGGGGCACACCGGCCCTCGACGAGACGGAGGTCGCCGACCTGGTGAGCTTCCTCGGCACGCTGACCGACGGCTACACCCCTTGAGCCTTCTCTCCTCCACCGAATTTCACCTTCCGGAGTCGCCCCAATGAAGATCACCCCCCTCTGCCTGGCCTTGGCCGCCCTGTTCTCCACGGGCGGAGCCCATGCGGCCAGCGATGCCAAGCTACTGGCCCGTTTCGAAAAGCTGGCCGCCGAGCTCGAAGCCGTGAAGGCCGAGCTCAAGACGGTCAAAGCCCAGGTGGCCGCCCAGCCCGCCAGCCCGCCGGCAACAAGCCTGCCGCAGACTCAGGCTGGCCCCGTCACGGCAGCGCAGGCGACCGCGCCGGCGCCAATCCTTCAGCCGGCAGCCACACCGACAGCCGCCAGCGAGCCCTACACCTCGCCGCTCTCGACCCAGGCCAACCCGACCAGCTTCTTCGGTTACGGCGAGATCAGCTACAACCGCCCCTTCCGCAACCAGAGCCAGACCCAGATCGATGTCCGTCGCGTGGTGCTGGGCGTCACTCATCAGGCCTCCGAGCGCACCCGCATCGTCACCGAGCTGGAGTTCGAGCACGCTGTCACCTCTGCGAGTGACTCCGGCGAAGCAGCCATCGAGCAGGTGTACGTCGAGCACCGCCTCAATGACAACGTCGGCCTCAAGGGCGGTCTCTTCCTGATTCCCCTGGGTTTCCTCAACCTCAAGCACGAGCCGCTCACCTACTACGGAGTGGAACGCAACTTCGTCGAAACGGCGATCATCCCCAGCACCTGGCGGGAAGTCGGCCTGTCGGCCTTTGGCGTCAGCGACGCAGGCCTGCGCTGGGACGTGGGCGTGACCAGCGGCTTCGATCTGAACAAGTGGGACCGCAGCAGCACCGAAGGCCAGGAGTCGCCCCTCGCTTCGATCCACCAGGAAGGCCAGTTCGCGCGCTCCAACAACATGTCGGCCTACGCGGCCCTGAGCTGGCGTGGCACCCCGGGCCTCGATGTGGGCGCCGGCCTCTTCTCGGGCAAGGCCTCGCACAAGGTGAAGGACCCCTCCACCGCCAACGCCGGCCAGTACGCCAGCGGGGCCCGCGTTACCCTGTGGGACGCCCACGCCCGCTGGACCCCCGGCAACTGGGACCTCGCCGCCCTGTATGCGCGGGGTACCATTACCGATACGAACGAACTCAACGTGCAGCTTGCCGGCGGCACGCTGGTCCCCAAGACCTTCTTCGGCTGGTACACCCAGGCGGCCTACCGGATCTGGGAACACGGGGAATATCAGCTGAGCCCGTTTGCCCGCTACGAGGTCTTCAACACGGCTTCCGGCTATGCCGCACCGGCCTGGATCGGCGCCAGCCCGCTGCAGGACGAAAAAGTCCTGACGACCGGCGCCAATCTGAAAGTGGGCGAGAATGTGGTCCTGAAGGCCGACGTCCAGCGCTTCCAGGTCGATCGCAGCCGCGACCGCCTCAACCTGGGCATCGGCTACCAGTTCTAAGGAAGCGGATGCCCCGGTACTACCCGGCTCTGTCACTGCCCGGCGGCCCTGGTGGCCGGCCGGGCCTTTCAGTTTTCTGGATCGTCACACCATGAACAACACCGCAAAGGCCTGGACCACCACCCCCCTCGTCGCCCTGGTCAGCGCAGGCCTGCCCGCCTTGTGTCCACCCACCGTGCAGGCAGCGCCTTCCATGAGCCCTGAGCAGGCCGCCCATGCAGCTTTCCCCGAAGCGGACCGCTTCGACACGCGCAGCCTGCGCTTGAGCAGCGAGCAGCTGCATAACCTGGATGCCGTTGCGCCCGTGCGCCAGCGGGGCGAAGTCAGGCTGATCGATGCCTGGGCCGGCACACGCCTGATCGGCACGCTGTACATCGACGACGTGATCGGCAAGGTGGAATGGGTCACCTATGCACTGGCCCTGGCTGCCGACGGCAGCGTCCGGAGCCTGGAGATCCTGGAGTATCGCGAGACCCATGGCTTCGAGGTGCGCACCCCGAGTTGGCGCAAGCAGTTCTCTGGACGCCGCGTGGACACGCCATTCCGTTTCGGAGAAGACATCAAGAACATCAGCGGCGCGACCCTGTCCTGTGCCCACCTCACCGCCGGTGTGCAGCGCCTGATGGCCCTGCACACCCAACTGGCGAAAACAGCGGCAAGATGAAGGGTGTTCCCGTCCGGCGCATGCGCCCCCTGCTCGGCACCTACGTGCAGGTGGAAGTCATCGCCGAAGGGGCGGCAAGCGCTGAACGGGCAATGGAGGCGGCCTTCCTGCGCATCGAGGCCGTGCATCGGGCGATGAGCTTCCACACCCCGGACAGCGAGCTCAGCCAGCTCAACCGGGAAGCCCATCGCCAGCCCGTCGCGGTGGGCTCCGACACCCTGGCCGTGCTGCGCCGTGCGCTATACCTGTCCCGGGTTTCCGATGGCCGGTTCGACCCCTGCATTGCGCCCCATCTGGTGCGCGCCGCCCTGCTGCCGGCCCCTGCCTCCCCGCCTGAAGAAACGGGGCGCTGGTCATGTGTCCATCTCGACGAGGACAGACGGACAGTCCGCTTTTCCCAGGCACTCTGGCTTGATCTGGGGGGGCTCGCCAAGGGCTATGCGGTCGATGCCGCCATCGAGGCCATCGCCGGCCACCCGGTCGAGCGCGCCCTGGTCAATGCCGGCGGAGACATGCGCGCCTTCCGCCGGACACCAGGCCAGCCGGGGTTTCCCGTATCACTGAGGAACCCCGCCGATCCACGGGAAACACTGCCCCTCGGCCAGCTTGAACACGGCGCCCTTGCCACCTCGGGGGAAGCCCTGCTCGGACGCCCGGGCAGCGATGCGGGCCTGTCCCCCCTGGTGGACCCGACAAACGGCCTCCGCCCCGCCCAGGCGCGCAGCATCACGGTGGCAGCGCCAGAATGCTGGCTTGCCGACGGGTTGACGAAAATCGTGGGCCTGCTCGGCCCGGACAGTCAGCCCATCCTGGATGATCACGGCTGCCACGCCGCCATCATCGACCCCTCAGGGCACCTGCATGCCAGCCCTGGCTTCTGGCAGGCCGTCAATCGCTCCCACCCCCCAGGAGACCATTCCGATGCATGAAGCTCTGCACCACCGGCCGCGCAAGGCGGTGCGCCCCGGACGACGCCAGCGGCTCGCCATCTACTGGAGCAGCGCCCTGCTGCTGGCCAGTGGCCTGGCATGGCTGATCGCCCACTACCTGCTGCCCCTGCCCGAGTTCGCCGCGCGCCATCCCCTGGAAACCTGGGCCATGCGCCTGCACGGTGCGGCCACCCTGTTCGGGCTCGCGGTATTCGGTAGCCTGTGGAGCAACCATGTGCTCCCCGCCTGGAAACAGGGCCGCCACAGATCGCACGGTGCTGCCCTGGCCCTGTTCTGGCTGCTCCTGATCCTGACCGGCTACGGGCTCTACTACCTCTCCGACGAAGAGGTTCGGGCTCTTGCAAGCACCGGCCATATTGCACTCGGCACCGTCCTGCCCCTGGGCCTCGCCGTGCATGTAAGCCAAGCCCGCCGACAGAAGCACGCCGACCTGGCCTGAGCGTTCAGCCCGCTTCGGAACGCTCCCTCCGGCGGTAGTGGACCACCGCCGGCGCGACCAGTATGGCCCCTGCCATCGCCACCAGGAACAGCGGCCACAGGACCGGACTGTTCCATTCGGCCCGCATGCGCTCCCGCTGGGCCACATCGATGCGCTGGTACTTGAGCGTATTGCGGATGATCTTGCCCGGCTTGCGGTTGAACAACCAGCCGTGCTGCAGGGTGTAGGCCTTCTCGTAGAAGCCCCAGACCCACGGAGCATCGTGCTGGAGGATGGCCAGCATGCGCGTGATGATGGCCTGGCGCTCCGGGCTGTCGGGCATGGCCTTCATCTGCTCGAAGAGCCGGTCGTATTCGGCATTCTGGTAGTTGGCCGCGTTCTCCCCCTGGCTCTTGACCTTGCCCTGGGGACCGTAGAGCAGGAAGAGGAAATTCTCCGGATCGGGATAATCCGCGTTCCACCCCCAATAGAACAGCTGGGCATTGCCCTTGCGGATCTTGTCCTGGAAACGGTTGTAGTCGGTCGCCCGCACCACCAACTGGACATCAAGCTTGCGAAGTTGCTTGGACAACCAGTCGAGTGTCGACTTGTCCCCCATGCCGCTCCCCGTGGTGTCCAGGTTCACCACCAGGGGCTCACCCGTCTTGCTGTCCCGGCCGCCCGGGTAGCCAGCCTCGGCGAGCAGGCGCCGGGCCTCTTCAACCGATTTGCGCAGGGGCTTGCCATCAACCCAGTCGTAGACCTGCGGGTTGATCCCCGCCTCCCCGCTCTGATGACCAAAGATGCCCGGCGGGATCGGATGCATGGCCGGTACTCCCCGGCCGTTCTGGAACACCGAGATGAACTCCTCCTGATCGATCGCCACAGACAGGGCCAACCTCAGCTTGCGCGCCCGCTCGCTGCTGCCGCCCACCACCGGATCGAGCATGTTGAAGCCCATGTACATCACCGTGGGGGCAACGGATGTATTCAGCCGGATCCCCTTCGCCGTCATCTCGTCACTCAGGGCCACATCTCCCTGCCCGCCCATCTGCACGGCTTGATCGAAATTGTCGGACGACACGCCGGAAGCATCGTAATAACCCTGCAGAAACTTGTTCCAGTAGGGGATGCTCTCCTTCTCCCGCGTAAACACCACCTTGTCGATGAAGGGCAATGGCTTGCCGCAATCTGCCAGCAGACCGGCCCCCCGGTCTTCCGCCTCGCCCTCGCAGGGATAGGCTTCCCCGTGGAAGTTGGGATTGCGGACGAGCGTCATGCGGGCGTTGGGGTTGTTCTCCTGCAGCATGTAGGGCCCCGTGCCTACCGGCCACCCGTCCAGGGTCAGATTCCGCTCGGCCATTCCCGGCTGTGCAAAGAAACGGTCCGCCTCATGGGGAACCGGCGCAAAGAAAGGCATCGCCAGCCAGTACGGGAACTGGGGATAGGCGCCCTTGAGATGAATCCGGTAGGTGTAGCGATCGACCAGTTCCACCCCTTCCATTGAATGCTTGCGCAGGTCGATCCAGGCCTGACCGCCGCGGGCCTTCTCGTCCTCCTGCAAACGCTGGTGCAGGGCCTTGAGCCCGACGATGTAGTCTCCCATCAGTTCCAGCACGGGCGAATGCAGGCGCGGGTGGGCCAGGCGCTTCACCTGGTAGACATAATCTTCGGCCGTCAGCTCACGCGTCCCGGTCTGCGGGAAATCCGCCAGCGTCCGCTTGTCCTCGAGGTCACGAGCCTGCAGGTCGAGATACAGCGGCTTGCCGTCGCTGCCCAGCGCAAAGGCCGGGTGCGGCTGATAACGGATGCCCGGCCTGATCCGGATCTCGTACTCACTGCGAGCGACCATGGCCGGGTCAGAGCCTTCGGGCAGGAGCCGGCCCTCCTTGTCGTACTGGCGCAGCAGCGGCATGCCCGCCACCGTGCCCGGGGCCAGCTGGAAAGGCCGCTTCAGGTAGTGGTACTGGAGCGGCGGCTCATAGATCTGGTACAGGAAGGTGGCCTCGTCCTCGCTGTAGGACTGGACCGGATCCAGGTGCTTGGGGCGCTGGGTGAAAGCCGAGTACAGGATGCTCCCGCCACGCTCCGCAGCCGGATAAGGGTCGTTCCAGACCTGTCCGCAACCGGCCAGCACACCGGCCACCGCCATCAAAGAAAGAAATCGGAGTGTCACACGCATGTTCCGCAGTCTACCGGATGTGCCTGGATCCGCGGCAGCGCACGCCAGGGAAGCATCCGTTATAATCGAGGGGTTATTCACAGGAGACACCTTGATGGGCTTTCTCGCCGGCAAACGCATTCTCATCACCGGATTGCTGTCCAACCGCTCGATCTCCTACGGGATCGCCAAAGCCATGCACAGGGAAGGCGCAGAACTCGCCTTCACCTACCAGAACGAACGTTTCCAGGAGCGTGTCGCCAAAATGGCGGCCGAATTCGGTAGCAGCCTGGTATACACCTGTGATGTGCAGGACGACGAACAGATCAACCGCCTGTTCGAACAACTGGGCAAGGAATGGGACGGCCTGGACGGCCTCGTCCACTCCATCGCCTTTGCACCCAGCGAAGCGCTCGAAGGCGATTTTCTGGACTCCGCCAGCCGCGAGGCCTTCCGGATCTCCCAGGAAGTCAGTGCCTACAGCTTCCCGGCCCTGGCCAAGGCAGCCCGCCCGATGATGAAAGGCCGCAATGGCTCCCTGCTGACCCTGTCCTACCTGGGTGCGGTCCGTACCATGCCCAACTACAACATCATGGGCCTGGCCAAGGCGAGCCTCGAGGCCGCCGTACGTTACATGGCGGTCAGCGTCGGTCCTGAAGGCACCCGCGTCAACGCCATCTCCGCCGGCCCGATCAAGACCCTGGCAGCTTCGGGCATTGGCAGCTTCGGCAAGCTCCTGGCCTTCAACGAACGCAATGCCCCGCTGCGCCGCAACGTCACCATCGACGAAGTCGGCAATGCCGCAGCATTCCTGTGCTCCGACCTGGCCAGTGGCATCACCGGCGAGATCATGTATGTGGACGGGGGCTTCAACACCACCGCACTGGGCAACCCGGATCAGGGCTGACCCCAGGAAACCCATAAAAAAACCCGGCTCTGGCCGGGTTTTTTTTTCGTCCTTGCTTCCTGCGCTCTCTGCGGATCGAGGCATCCGCAGAGAGCGCTTTGTCCGGCTGGCGTAGCCGCGGAAGACCTTACTTGGCCTCCAGCTTGGCCGCATTCACCTTGACGTCGTAGCGTTTGCGAAGGGCCCCCAGGTAGGCAGAGAACTCCTCCTCGGCGAGAACCCGGCCATATTGCTGCCTGAGCGCCTGCAGCCGCGGGTCGTCCTTGCCCGACGCGACGGGGCGAGTCACCTTCTCGATGCGGAACAGCACGTAACCAACGCCCTGCACCTTCGCACCGGCGTAGGCCGGCAGCTTGTCCACCGGCGCCCGGAAGATCGTGCGCAAGACTTCCGGCGGAATGCGCTGGTCAACGCGCTGGATCGGATGTGCGGCACTCCACTGGAGATCCAGCGCCTCCCCCTTGCCCAGCTTGGCAAGCTTGGCCTCGCCGTCCTTCTCGGCAAGTACCACGGCCTGCTCGAGCGTCAGCACCTTCTCGATATCGGCCTTGACCTCCTCGAAAGGCTTGACCGAAGCCGGCTTGTGCTCGACCACCCTGGCGGTGACCAGAGTCCCCTTCGCCACCTCGACCGCATCGGTGTTGCGCTTGTTCTTGACCGCATCGTCCGAAAACAGGGCGGCAAGCAGCTTGGGGTTATCGAAAGGCGCAGGAGCCCGCCCTCCCTGGGCGATCCACTCCGAGGTCCGGATCTGCAGCTTGTATTTTTCGGCTGCGGGTTTGAGGCTGTCGGCCTGCTCGTAGGCCGTGTTGGTGAAACCTTCGGCCATCTCGGCAAAACGCTTGCCGGCCTCCGCGCGCTTCAACTCGGCCTGGATCTCCGCCTTGACCTCATCGAAAGCGCGGACCTTCTCAGCCTTGATACCGGACAGGCGGATGATGTGAAAACCGAAATCCGACTGCACCACACCGGATACATCTCCCTCCTTGGCCAGCCCGAAAGTGGCATCCTCGAAGGGCTTGACCATGGCGCCGCGGGCGAAGAAGCCCAGGTCACCACCCTTCTCGGCGGAGCCTGGATCCTGGGAGTTCTCCTTGGCCAGACGAGCAAAATCAGCCGGGTTGGCCTTGACCTGCTTCAACAGCGCCTCGGCCTTTTCCCTGGCTGCCTTGAGCGCAGCAGCATCGCCATCCTTGGCGGCCTGGATCAGGATATGACTGGCACGACGCTCCTCTCCCTGGCGGAAACGCTCCGGGTGGGCGTCGTATTCCTTCCGGACATCGGCTTCGCTGATCGACAACTGGGCGGCGACCTCATCCTGCCCGAGAACGAGATACTCCGCCTTGACCTGGGCCGGCACCTCGAAGCGACGGCGATTTTCATCGTAGAACTTGCGGGCCGCGTCGTCGGCGAGCTTCACCGAGCCCGCATACTGCGGAGCGGCCAGGCGCGCCTCGCTGACGACACGCTCCTCGAACTGAACCGAATACACCTGCCCGACGGAGTTACCGGACACCATCACGCCCTCGGCCACCGCTCCGAGCACTTGCTTGAGCGCCAGGTCACTACGCACCCGCGACTCGAACACAGCCTGGGTCATGCCCTGGGCCTTCAGGACCGCTTCGTAGCGCGGCAGCGAGAACTGACCGTTGTCCTGAAACGCGGGAATCTCGGCGATGGTCTGCCTCAATTGCTGATCGGCCACGGTCAGGTGCATCTTGCTGGCATCCAGGGCCAGCAGCCGCTGGTTGATCAGATTGTCCAGCACCGCCTTGCGGGCCTCCGGAGTTTCCAGCATCGCCGGGTTGAAGTTCTCACCCATGCCGGCCCTCAGGCGATCCTGCTGCTCCCTCATCGCTTGCTGGAACTCGTTCATGCTGATCGAGCTTCCCCCCACCGAAGCCAGCGAATCTCCGTTCCCGGCATTCTTGACATAGGAATCGACGCCCCAGAAGGCAAAGGGAAGCGTGATCAGCAACAGGAAAATCTGAACAATCTTCTTGTTGTTGCGTACTGCATCAAACATGCGGAATCCTCTGCGTGACTACTGATTGCAACTGATCTGTGTGACAGGAACACGTAAAAAAAGCGAACCCGCGTTCGCCTCGATATCTGGTACGGCACGCATGTCGAGAGACATCGGTCGTCCAATTTACGCAATCAGACTGAAGGGCCCCGCCGCCGGCACAGTGTCTGGTGTGCTCTGACAGCCGGGCGTCCCAAGCTTCAGGAGTCTACCGCCTGGCGTTGAGTGGAACAAGCCCCCGCGGTGGAAGGCCTGAAAACCTCGACATGGCTCGCCCCCAAAACCGGACAACCAGGGCACCGGGGCGTAAAAAAAGCCACCATGCGGTGGCTTTTTCGCATGTCGCCAACTGGAAGGCTGGCGACATGCATGGATCCTGGCGGAGTGGACGGGACTCGAACCCGCGACCCCCGGCGTGACAGGCCGGTATTCTAACCAACTGAACTACCACTCCAGGCTCGCCCGAAGAATCTCGAAATATGCTGGTGGGTGCTGACGGGGTCGAACCGCCGACATTCGCCTTGTAAGGGCGACGCTCTACCAACTGAGCTAAGCACCCACTTCACTGCAATTTCGAAACCACCGAAAGCAAGAGCCCATCAGTTTAGCGCATCTTTCAACGCTTTGCCAGGCCTAAATTTGGGAATCGCAGCGGACTTGATCTTGATGGTCGCACCCGTCCTGGGATTCCGCCCCGAACGCGCGGCGCGCTTGCCCACATGGAAGGTGCCGAAACCCACCAGGGTGACAGTCCCACCCTTCTTGAGCGTCTGCTTGACTGCAGCCACTGCAGCGTCCAGAGCCCGGCCGGCAGCCGCCTTCGACATCTCGGCCTCTGCAGCAATCTGATCGATCAACTCGGATTTATTCATACTCGCCCCCTCGTTATAGAAGTTAACAAACAGGAAACTCCGACATCAAAACGCCCAGCCAATATTTGCAGACACTTATCCAGCGCAAAAATTATTCTTTATATAACGCCCTAAAAATCACGATGTCAAGAAAGCGCGACGAGGGATCGGCCTGCTTCTGCCGGACGGCAGCCGCCCTCAGCCGCATGCCGCCGCCACAAAGCAAAAAAGGACTGCATGAGCAGTCCTTTTTTATTCACAGCCGGGCGTGCACCCGCCGCGCCAGACAGGATCAGGCAGCAGCTACGGCGCCCATGCCCTTGATGGCGGCAGACAGGCGGCTCTTGTGGCGAGCAGCCTTGTTCTTGTGAATGATCTTCTTGTCCGCGATGCTGTCGATCGTGCGCTGGGAAGCAACGAAAACCTGCTGAGCAGCCTGCTTGTCGCCACCGACGATCGCCTTGCGCACAGCCTTGATGGCGGTACGCAGACGGGAACGAAGACTCATGTTGAGGGCGCGGGCCTTCACAGCTTGACGGGCGCGCTTACGGGCTTGTGCCGAGTTGGCCATCTTTTAGTAATCCTGAAAGAAATGCAATGAAGCCAAGGATTTTATGGGAAGTACCATTCCCTTGGCAAGCTGTTTATTGCACAAATTACATAATCAAAGAAAAAGGCCCCGCCTTGGCGGGGCCCACTCGATTCAGGCTGGCCGAATCAAATACGCTCGAACACGGTCGCAATACCCTGACCGCCACCGATACACATGGTGACGAGGGCGTAGCGGCCGCCGGTGCGCTGCAGTTCGTACAGAGCCTTGGTGGCGATGAACGCGCCGGAGCAGCCAACCGGGTGACCCAGGGCGATCGCGCCGCCGTTCGGGTTGGTCTTGGCCGGATCCAGACCCAGCACGCGCATGACCGTGAGGGCCTGAGCCGCGAATGCTTCGTTGGACTCGATCACGTCCATCTGATCCAGGGTCAGGCCGGCCTTCTTGAGGGCCAGGCGGGACGCCGGGATCGGGCCTTCGCCCATGATGTCGTTGGGAACACCGGCAATGGCGTAGGACACCAGACGGGCCATCGGCTTGTAGCCGGCATTCACGGCGGTGGCGCCGTCGGCCAGCACGAAGAAGGCTGCACCGTCGTTGATACCGGAGGCGTTGCCAGCGGTGACGGTACCGTCCTTCTTGAAGGCCGGCTTCATCTTGGCCAGGGACTCCATGGTGGTGCCGCGCTTCAGGTGCTCGTCGGTGTCGAACACCACATCACCCTTGCGGGTCTGCTTGACGATCGGAACGATCTGGGACTTGAAGCGCCCGTCGTCGATGGCAGCGGCCGCACGACGCTGGGACTCGACCGCAAACGCATCCTGCTCTTCACGGGTGATGCCGTGCTTGGCAGCCAGATTCTCTGCGGTGATGCCCATGTGGCCGACACCGAACGGGTCGGTCAGCACCGCGACCATGCTGTCGATGGCCTTGGTGTCGCCCATACGGGCACCAGAGCGCAGCGCCGGCATCAGGTAGGCAGCCTTGGACATGACTTCAACGCCACCGCCGATACCGTAGTCGGAGTCGCCCAGCAGGATGTTCTGCGCAGTGGTGACGATACCCTGCAGACCGGACGAACAGAGACGGCTCACCTGCATGGCCACGGATTCCATCGACAGGCCAGCCTGGATGGAAGCCACGCGGGACACGTAGGCGTAGCGGGAGTCGGTCGGCATGCAGTTGCCGACGGTCACGTAGTTGATCAGTTGGGGATCCACACCGGAACGGGCGATGGACTCCTTCATGACGATGCCGGCCAGCTCGCTGGCATCGAAATCAGCAAGAGCACCACCGAAACCACCGATGGCGGAACGAACTGCACTCAATACGACCACATCACGACTAGCCATCTGTATTCCTCCTCAGAATTATTACAATTAACTACCAACCCAGCCTGCAACGCCCAGCAGCGCCAGCAGCAACATCACCAGCACCAAGGTGCGCCAAATCAGGCCGATGGTACTCTGCATGAAATCCGCATCAGCTTCATCGCCGACGCCCATCTCAGGACGCTCCACGACCTCCTCGGACTCATGGATGGGCATGCCGAGACGCACGCCCAGCGCGCCACCACCACTGGCCAGGAGTATACCGGAAGCCTTGTCCTTCCATTGATTCGCCTGGGCCCGCCAGCAATACACACCGTCTTCGAAATCGCCGACGATGGAGAAAGCCGCCGCCGTCAGGCGAACCGGCAGCCAGTCGAGCGCAGCGAATGCCTTTCCGGCGAACTGGCCGAAGTCTCCGAAATCCGGGTCTCCATCACGACGCCCCCATTTTTCATCGAAGAAGCGGGCCAGCCGGTACAGGACTGCGCCGCTGGGGCCGGGCATGAGGATGAACCAGAAGGCTACACCGAATACATTGCGATGCGATGCAACCAGCGCCTCCTCGATGGCAAGACGGGCCACCTCGCTGGAACTCGAGCTTTCGTGACGACGCCCACGCCACTCGCCGATCAGCTGGCGGGCACGGGGCAGCTCGCCCATGCGCAGGGCCAGCTGGATGTCGGTGAAAAAATGGCTGACTTGCCGGAAGCCCATGGTGAGGTAAAGCACCAGGACATTAAAGAGAATCCCGAACAAGGGATGGAGGTGCCAGAGCAGGAAGAACACCAGCGCCGAACCGAAGCACGCGCCGATCACTGCCACCCACCAGGCCACCGCGCCATGGCGGGACTCTCCGTCGTTGAAGCGATCCTCGAGAAAACGGGAAAATGCCGTCAGGGGCACGTCGACGAAGCGCGCGGGGAGCGGGCGGAGTTGCTCTATGAGCAGTGCGACGATCAGCGAAAACAGGGTCATGCGGCGGGGGGCCTTGGTTGGCCCTCATGGATCAATCCTATTGGGGATGGCGCAAGATACCACCAAACGGACCCAACACAAACGGCGTTTGGTTCAACGGCTCAGGAAACGCTGGAGGCTGACGATCATTCCTGCAGTCGCGCCCCAGATAAAGTAGCCGCCGTAAGGCATGGCATAGTACTCCCGCTGGCGGCCGCGGACCTCCATGGAGTGGCGCTGATGATTGCCGGGGTCGAGGAGGAATGACAACGGCACCTCGAAGGCCTCCGCCACTTCAAAATCGTCCAGGGCGAGCTCGAAGGGAGGAGCCACGAGGCCGACCACCGGGACGACCTCGAAGCCCGTGCCCGTCCTGTAGGGCGGCAGCGCCCCCAGCAGCTCCACATGCTTGCGGGCCAGGCCGATCTCCTCCTCCGTCTCCCTGAGTGCGGTATCCACGGGCGAAGCATCCCCTTCCTCTACCCGCCCCCCCGGAAAACTCACCTGCCCGGGATGATGATGGAGGTGGTCGGTGCGCTGCGTCAGCAGCATTGTCAGGCCGCCCTCCCGCATCACGATGGGTACCAGCACCGCGGCTGGCCGGAGAGGGCCCGCAGGCACACCATCCTCGAGCGGCGCATCAAAACTGGCGGGCACGCTGAAGCGGTTTCGCAGCCACTCGGCTGCAAGCACGGGGGACTGATTCAGGAAGGAAGTCATCGATCAGTGTCTAGTAGCGTTGGCGCAGGTAGAGCGCCCCGCCCTCCCGCCGCATGTCCATACGATTCAAGAAGCTCATTCCAAGCAGGGCCTGGGGCATATCCACCTCGAGCACCACCCCCGGAACATTGCGCAGGGTAATGCCGTTGATGCGTACAGAATCCAGCGAAACCAGCCAGCCACGCGCCTGGCCATTGGCGGTTTCCATGATGCGGGGCTCGCCCCGGGTGTAAGCCACCCCGGCGCGGAGCGCGTCGCTCCGCCCGAGAGCCACCGAGGTGGCCCCCGTATCCACCAGAAAGCGGATGGCGACGCCATTGACGGCCCCCTGGGCATGGAAATGCCCGCGGCTGTCCCCCTGCAGCACGACCGACTCCGAAGCGCCACCGGTCGCACCGACGCTGACGGTTTGCTCCCCAACCACCAGGCGACGGCGCTTTCCATCCACGTCCACCGTGGCGCCGGAATCATCAACCGCCACGATGCGCACACCTTCCGGCGTGCTGGCCCCCACCGCCAGAGCCCTGGGGGCGCCGTTATTGATCAACACCAGCGCCTTGCCGGGGAAAACCCCCGCCAAGGCCACCTCGGTGGCCTGGGCGCCAAAGCTCACGCAGGCAAGGAGCAGACCGCTAAACTTGTGCACACGCACAATCTGGAGGAATCGCATGAAACCGGTCGCAATCATTCGCCACAGCCTGACTGAAGGTCCCGGGCATTTTGCCACATTCCTGGACAGCCACAGCCTGCCCTGGACCCTCATCCGCATCGACGCAGGCGATCCGGTCCCCCGTTCGTGCGATGACTACTCGGGGCTCTGCCTGATGGGCGGGCCCATGAGCGTGAACGACGAGCTGCCCTGGATCCCTCCCCTGCTCGACCTCATCAGGAAGATGATAGCCGCCGACAAGCCGGTGATCGGGCACTGCCTTGGCGGACAGCTCATCAGCAAGGCGCTTGGCGGACAGGTCACCCGCAATCCGGTCAAGGAGATCGGCTGGGGCGCCGTATCGGTCGTGGACTCCCCCGTTGCCCGGGAATGGTTCGGTGGAATCTGGGGCTTCGAGAGCTTCCACTGGCACGGCGAGACCTTCTCGATTCCCGAGGGGGCGACACGGATCCTGGAGAGCGCCGCCTGTCCAAACCAGGCATACGTGCTCGGCAAGCACTTGGGCATGCAGTGCCACGTCGAGATGACCGCCGCAATGATCGACGACTGGTGCGCCAGTGGCGCCGACGAGATCGCTGCAGCCGGCGAGGCCCCGACCGTCCAGTCCCCCGAATCCATGAAGATCGGCCGGGAGGCCCGCCTGAAGACCCTCAACCAGTCGGCCGAGACGCTCTACACGCACTGGATCAAGGGGCTTTGATACGCTCAGAATGAAGAAAGCCAGCACGAAGCTGGCTTTCTGGCACTAGCGGTACCGGTCGGGAAGACCGGTCAGGCGTAGGTGTCCACCGAACGTCCGACTGTTGCGGTCGGATCAGGTGCCGGGGTGACCGGCGGAAGGGACGCGATCATCTGCTGGGCAACAGCCTGCTGTTGATCCAGGCTCTTGCGGAGCATCGTGATCGAAAGCCCGTCCTGGGTCTGGACCTGGCTGGTGGATGCCACGGACGAAATACTCATTCCATCAATCCCGGAAGTTGCCGTACTGCAAAGGATAGTCGGTGATTTCCTTGCGCACCAGGGCAATACACTCTTGCAGGAGGTCCCGCTTGGCGCCGGTGACGCGCACGGCCTCGCCCTGGATGCTGGCCTGGACCTTGAGCTTGCTGTCCTTGATGAGCTTGACGATCTTCTTGGACTGCTCCTGCTCGATGCCCACGCGCACTGTGAGCTCCTGCTTGACCTTGTTGCCGCTGACCTTTTGCACATCGCCGTGCTTGAGACAGCGCACGTCGATCTTCTTGCCGGTCATCTCCGGCAAGAGAATGGCCTGTATCTGGTCGAGCTGGAATTCGGTATCGCCGTAAAGGGTGAGCAGCTTCTCGCTCTGCTCCACGCGCGCGTCCGAGCCCTTGAAGTCGTAGCGCCCGGTGATCTTGCGATTGGCCCCCTCGACTGCGTTGCGCAGGGCGACCATATCGACTTCGGACGTGATGTCGAACGATGGCATGGCCCGCTCCCGCTCAGCCGAAGTAACAGACGTAGTGGTAGGGCTCGCCGGTCACTTCGATGTCGAAGCTGGAGTCGCCCGGCACATTGAAGCTCTCGCCGGCCGCGGAGGTCTTCCACTCGACCTCGCCCTTCAGGCGATAGCGGCAGGCACCGGCGACGGTCTCCATCACTTCGGGGGCGCCGGTGTTGAAGGTGAGGCTGGCGGGCAGGATCACGCCGACAGTCTTCTTGCTGCCGTCGGCAAACAGCACGGTGTGGCTGACACACTTGCCGTCGAAATACACGTTGGCCTGCTTGACGACGGAAACGCCGTCGAATTGGGCGGACTGGGTCATTGCGTTCAATTCCGGTAAGAGATTATTCGATGCCAAGGAGCCGCTGGATGACCGCCTTGGCCATGAAGCCGACGAAGCCGACCCCGAGCCCCACGAACATCCAGATCGCACCATACTTCCCTGCCTTGGACTCCCAGGCGAGGTGGCCGATGATGAAAATCATGTATGCGATCAGGCCTCCGACGCAGACCTTGAGGGAGATGTCCTCAAACTCTGCGACGGTCAACCCGAACAGCAAGGGGGCGCTGGGATCCATGACGGTCCGTCAGTCGCGCTTGTTCTTGGCGTTGGCGGCAATGCGCATGCGCAGCGCGTTCAGGCGGATGAAGCCGTGGGCATCCTTCTGGTTGTAGGCCCCCTGGTCGTCCTCGAAAGTGGCGATCGTGGGGTCGAACAACGAGTCGGTCTTGGAGTCGCGGGACACGACGATCACGTTGCCCTTGTAGAGCTTGATACGCACCCAGCCATTGACGGTCTGCTGGGTCTGGTCGATCAGGGCCTGCAGCGCCAGACGCTCGGGCGACCACCAGTAGCCGGTGTAGATCATGCTCGCGTAACGCGGCATGAGGTCGTCCTTGAGGTGGGCCACTTCCCGGTCGAGGGTGATGGACTCGATGGCACGGTGAGCACGCAGCAGGATGGTGCCGCCCGGGGTTTCGTAACAACCGCGGGACTTCATGCCCACGTAGCGGTTCTCGACCAGGTCGAGGCGGCCGATGCCGTGCTTGCCGCCCAGCTCGTTGAGCTTGGCCAGCAGTTCATGGGGCTTCATGCGGCTGCCGTTGATGGAGACCAGGTCACCCTTCTCGAACTCCAGGTCCACGTACTCGGCGGCATCGGGGGCCGCTTCCGGGGACACCGTCCAGCGCCACATGGACTCCTCGGCCTCGGCAGCGGGATTCTCCAGGTGGCGGCCCTCGAAGGAGATGTGCAGCAGGTTGGCGTCCATGGAGTACGGGGAGCCGCCCTGCTTGTGCTTCATCTCGATGGGGATGCCGTTCTTCTCGGCGTAGGCCAGCAGCTTCTCGCGGGAGAGCAGGTCCCATTCGCGCCACGGGGCGATGACCTTCACGTTCGGCATCAGGGCGTAGTAGCCGAGTTCGAAGCGGACCTGGTCATTGCCCTTGCCGGTGGCGCCGTGGGACACCGCATCGGCGCCGGTCTGGCGGGCGATGTCGATCTGGCGCTTGGCGATCAGCGGACGGGCGATGGACGTACCCAGCAGGTACTCGCCCTCGTAGATGGTGTTGGCACGGAACATCGGGAAGACGAAGTCACGCACGAACTCCTCGCGCAGGTCGTCAATGAAGATGTTCTCGGGCTTGATGCCGAACTGCAGGGCCTTGGCCCGCGCCGGCTCGAGCTCCTCACCCTGGCCCAGGTCGGCGGTGAAGGTCACCACCTCGCACTGGTAGGTGTCCTGGAGCCACTTGAGGATTACGGAAGTATCCAGCCCGCCCGAATAGGCAAGCACAACCTTGTTTACGTCGCTCATGTCCTGCTTTCCGAATAGGAGTAGTTGAGTCTTTGTTCGATGAATCCGGTCAGGCGCAATCGCCTTCGATCTTGCCGACAAGAAGGAATTCCATCAGGGCCTTCTGCGCATGGAGACGGTTCTCCGCCTCGTCCCAGACGACCGACTGGGGGCCGTCGATCACCTCCGCCGACACCTCCTCGCCCCGGTGGGCAGGCAGACAATGCATGAAGACCGCACCAGGATTGGCGACCTTCATCATGTCTTCATCCACCTGCCAGTCGGCGAAGTCACGCATCCGCTCTTCGTTCTCGGCTTCGAAGCCCATGCTGGTCCACACGTCGGTGGTCACCAGGTCGGCGCCCTTGCAGGCTTCCATGGGATCGTCGAAGTGGGCGAAATGCCCCGTCCCGATCAGCCCAGCCCGCTCGGGCTCGACTTCGTAGCCCGGCGGCGTCGAGACGCGGACCTGGAAGTCCAGCACCTCGGCGGCCTGCAGCCAGGTGTTGCAGACGTTGTTGGAGTCCCCGACCCAGGCCACGGTCTTGCCCTGGATCGGCCCGCGGTGTTCGATGAAGGTGAAGATGTCCGCGAGGATCTGGCACGGGTGGTACTCGTTGGTCAGGCCGTTGATCACCGGCACCCGCGAGTATTCGGCAAAGCGCTCGATGATGGACTGCTCGAAGGTGCGGATCATCACGATGTCGCTCATGCGTGAGATCACCTGGGCCGCGTCCTCGACGGGCTCACCGCGGCCCAGTTGCGAATCACGGGTGTTCAGATAGATGGCCGAACCGCCGAGCTGCTGCATACCCGCCTCGAAGGACAGGCGCGTGCGGGTGCTCGCCTTTTCGAAGATCATCACCAGGGTTCGATCGAACAACGGGTGATGAGGTTCGTAGCGCTTGAAGCGCTCCTTGATCCAGCGTGTCCTGGCAAAGAGGTAATCGTACTCTGCGCGGGAAAAATCGTTGAACTGTAAGTAATGTCTCGGTGCGTTCATGGCACTCGTTCTTGGTTGTGGTGCAGCAGGAAACCCATTGATGGACCGGACAATCCGGCCACCAGCCCTCTCGACTGCACACTGAGCCCGCCCCGGCCGCTGCCGGTTCGGCAGAAAGGCGAAACGGCGACTCTCGCCGCCGTTTGTCTGCCAATATCAGGCCACTGATGCTAATTCAAAAGTGCCCGTTTGTACAGACCGCAGCCACCCACCCCGCAGGCCGGACGGCCGCGGCATGGCGTGACGGAGCGAAGCACTACGTCACAAAATGCCCCATACATTCGTGCCAACATCATGATCATTTGCTAACCTTCGCTGGCGCGGAACAGCCAGGATGCGCGTGCCCTGTCCCGGCATCCTGATCCGCAACAGCCCCATTCCGCCCGGAACGACACCGTTTCTGGAACAGCCATCCCGGCATCCTACCTCCCAAGGCGCAGCGTACCCATGATCCGCGGTTTCATCGATTTCGACATCCTCGAGCAACCCTCCGCCCTCTCCTCCTGCGTACCGGGCGAACCCTTCACCCTCAGGGGCCTTCACCTGGAGCACGATCACAGCGCGCGGACGGTCGTCAGTGAAAGGGCCCTGCTCGCCATCCTCGGCACGCCCCGCATCCGCGATGCCGGACTCGCAGCCCGTGTCGCCGACCTCGGCTGGAAGGATGTCCTTCCCGCCCTGTGCAGCAACCCGGAAGCACTGCTGGGCAAGCTGGGCGGACGCTTCGCCCTCCTCTGGATCGATTTCGAGCAGCGCACCATCGGCCTCGCCTCGGACCGTTTCAACACCTTCAATTTCTGCTACGCCCGCGAGGGTGGCAGGCTCAGCTTCGCAGACCGGGCCAACGAGGTGCCGGCACTGCGCCGGGAGATCAGCCGGCAAGCGATCTTTGACTATTTCTATTTCCATACCATTCCGGCCCCCGGCACCATCTTCGAAGGCATCCGCCGCCTGGAACCCGGCAGCTTCCTGCTCGGCAACGCGCAAGGCTCACAGCTGCATGCCTGGTGGGCTCCCCATTTCGAGGAGCCGACCACGGCGGACTTCGATAAGGCAGCCCTCAACTTCAAGGACCTGATCCGCAACGCCGTCGAGCGGGAGCTCGACGGCGCGCCCGTCGGAGCCTTCCTGTCGGGGGGAACAGACAGCTCCACGGTGGTTGGCATGCTGGGGCGCAGCGGCAATCCCGTGACGGCCTATTCGATCGGCTTCGAGGCCGACGGCTACGACGAGATGGAGTACGCCCGGCTGGCCGCCAAGCATTTTGGCGTGCGGCACACGCCCTACTACATCACCTCCGACGACCTGGTCGCCAACATCCCCCGCGTCGCCACCCATTACGACCAGCCGTTCGGCAACTCCTCCGTGCTACCCGCCTACCTGTGCGCCAAGCTCGCCCACGACGACGGGCTGAGCAGGATGTTTGCAGGCGACGGGGGCGATGAGTTGTTCGGTGGCAACACGCGTTACGCCAAGCAGCGCATCTTCGGCTACTACGACCGGATTCCCGGCGTGCTCAAGGGCGCCCTGCTGGAGCCTGTCCTGACCGGCACACCGATTGGCCGACTCCCCTTGATGCGCAAGGCCGCCAGCTACGTGGAGCAGGCAGCAACCCCGCTGCCCGACCGCACCGCCATGTACAACCTGATCCTCCGCCTGGGGATCGACACCGTCTTCGAGGGAGACTTCCTGCAGACCGTCGACACCGGCGCGCCGCTCGACCTGCAGCGGCGCATCTGGCAAGGCATCGATGCCCACAGCCTCATCAACCGGATGCTCGGCTTCGACTGGCGCTTCACCCTCGCCGACAACGACCTGCCCAAGGTGGTGGGCAGCACCCAGCTGGCGGGCATGAATGCCATCTTCCCCCTGCTCGACGACGATCTGCTGGACTTCTCCCTCAAGCTTCCACCCGAATACAAACTCAAGGGGCTCAAGTTGCGCTGGTTCTTCAAGGAAGCCCTGAAGGACTTCCTGCCGCCGGAGATCATCGTCAAGAAGAAGCAGGGCTTTGGCCTGCCCTTCGGCCACTGGCTTCTCAAGCATGCTGGCCTGCAGAAGCTTGCCCACGAATCCCTGGACGTCCTCATCGAGCAGCGCCTGATGCGCAAGGACTTTGTGGACGAACTATTTGCAAAACATTTGCCTGCCTTCCCCGGGTATTATGGGGAAATGATCTGGATCTCGATGATGCTCGGACAATGGCTGTCCGGGCCCTCGATGTCCGGCACTCAAAGTCTTATCAAGAGGAACGCCTGATGCGCCGCGAGACGATCGGAAAAGGGTTGTTGCTGCTGGCCCTGTCCTTTTCAGGCCCTATTGCCCACGCCGCAGAATTCGACTGCGGCTCGCTGGACAGCACTCTGGGGCCCTTCGACTACAACGACCCCGCCCAGAGGGTACCCAATGGAGAGAATCCGATGGGCATGGTCAAACGGGTGGAGAACGTTCATTTCCAGCCCGACATGATGTACCTCAACATCAAGCGTTTCTTCCCTGACCGTCTCCGCTCGGAGTTCCTGTACACACTTGGCATCTTCCCAAATCACCGGCTCGCACTGAACTCCTTTTCGCGGCTGGAGCATCTCTACGGAAAACAGCTCTCTCCCGCTCCCAAACGACAGACTGCCGACTGCGCGTTTGACCGCGCCATTCGCTTCCGCCCGGAAGACAAGAGTTTGAGATTTGTCTACGGCCTTCATCTGCACCAGGCCGGCAAGCTGCGTGATGCGCTAAAGGAATATGAGCTGGCAGAATCTCTCGGGGAAGACAGTGGCAACTTCTATTACAACTACGGCCTTCTCCTCACCGATCTGAAGAACTGGGATCTGGCACAGAAATACGCGGAAAAAGCCTACGCTTCGGGTATTTCGCTACCTGGGCTCGCCAACAAGCTCCAACGCAGCGGACATCCGCGCCCCCCTTCACCACCGGCTTCACCGGTTTCTCCTGCAGCGGAGACTCCGTCCAGAACAGAAGAGATCGATCCGGGCTCGTCCAAATAACGATCTCTGTCCAGAGGTCCTAAAGGGGCGTTCAACTGGAATCCGAGCAAATCGCGCAAGGGCTGCTGGAACGCAGCCCTTGCGTCGTCCCAGCAGCCCGGGTTCAGGAGCGCGCTGCCAGGCGCTGCTTGAACATGAGCACGATTTCATCCCCCAACGGATGCCGCATCAACCGGAGCCCCAGGCCCCACGCGAGCATGGAGGCCACCATGCAGCTCACCACCACCCCAAGAGCACTCAACTCGCTGCTGACCCACTTGGCCGCCAGACATGCGAAACCTGACAGCAAGGCAATCACGACCGACGGCAGCACCGCAATCAGCACGGTGCGCAGACTGAACTTGAGCAGACGCCGCAGCACCCACAGCGAATAGAAAGTAATCAACAAATCACCTGTCACCATGGCACCCGCCACATGGTTCAGGGACAGGAAGGCCCCCATCACGATCAATATGATCTTCAATGGCTGGCCAACCAGCTGGAAGGTCAGCGTGTACTTGGACTCACCCATTCCAGCCACGACAGCGCCGGTGACAACCGCCATGCTCATGGCCGCCATACCCACACAGAGGATTCGGGCCGGCTCCACGGCATTCCCCCACTGATCACCGTAGAGCAGCAGGACGATGGCATCCATTGCCACGGCCAGACAGGTGAAGATCGGGATGGTCAGTACGCTGAGGTAGCGCACACTCTTCAGATAGTGCTCGAAAAGATCCTCACCATCACGATGACTCTTTGCGAAATGGGGCATCAGTACGGGCGCAAGCCCTTCCATCAGTGACCGGTAAACCAGCCCCACCACCCCCTGGGCGCGCCCCAGAAAACCCGCAGCCTCAAGACTGACAACCCTGCCGACCACGATCTCGGGCGAACTCAAGCCCAGCTCCCAGAGAATGGAGGCTCCACTGAATCTCCCACCGACGCTCAGGACATGCCTCCACTCCTTCAAGGCCGGTCGGAAGGTCATCCCGGAAGCGCCCATCCAGAGCGCCAGACCCACCGTCACAAAAGTCCCCGCCACGCCGCCCCACGCCAGTCCAATGAAGCCTGAGCCCAGCATGCACGCCCCCACGGAGACCCCCGCCTGAGCCAGTGTCGCCGCGGTATTGATTCTCAACAGGCTGTCGAACCTCATGCTCCGCTTGAGCATCGCCATGGAAATCGAACCTAAGGGCAGCAACACGAAATTCAGGGAGAGGACACGCAACACCATGCCAACCCCTGGCTCATCGTAAAAATCGGCCACCCACCAGCTCGCAACCCATGCCACCACGGCAAGGAGCCAGCTCACGATCATCATCAAGGTCTGAGCCGCCTGGAGCCGGTCCCTGGAAAGATCCTTTTCCTGGATGATGTAATTCGATATCCCGAGATCCCGCAAGGCGTGAGAGAGGGACAGGATCAGGCTGCCAATGGAGAAAATCCCCACCTCGCTGGGAGAAAGAATCCGCGCGAGAGCGATGGAGGAAAGGAACTGGATAAAAAAGACAATGTACTTCTCGCCGACCGAGATGAAGACCGCACTTTTCAAGCTTGCCATGGCAGAAGGTCATGACTCCCGCGGCGGAAGAAAAGCCTTCGCCGCGTGCACGAGATGACGCGGAGCCCTCGACCAGCGCCACGCATTCAGATAAGCCAACAGGGACTTTCCCGACTCTCGCTTGCGGCGGTACGCCCAGCCGGCATCCGAATAATAATGCGCGATGCGCGCCTTCAGCGGCGCCATGTCAGCCATTCTCCCATTGGCCTGCATGCGCCGGAAATTGCTCAGAAGACAAAGGATCGCGTCCTCCTGGGCCCCGAGCAGATCACGCGTGATATTGGAGCTGTGCTGACGGTAGCTGGCCAAAGGCCGGTCCACGTAGATCATCTTCCCTTCGAGCCCAAGCCTGATCCACAGATCCGTATCGTCACACACCTTGAACTGCGTATCAAACTGCAGGCAACCTGCAGAAATCCGCTCTCTCGCGATCATCACCGAAATCGTGTGGAGCGCCGCGTAATGGACAGACTGAAAGTTGAAGAACCTGTCATCGCAAACATAGACTCCTCCAGAGACGGCCTTGAGGTAGTCCTGAGCTTCCCGGGGAAATCCATCCAGGTAGCGGCTGAGAAAGACACCGCTGCCATCTACCAGATCGATATCATGAAATGCGGCCACACAGTCCGGGTTCTCTTGCAACAAACCGGCCAGCACTTCAATCTTTTCCGGTCCGTAGTAATCGTCATGATCAAGAAAACAGACGAACTGTCCTCTTATATGTTCAAGCGCGGAATTCTTGGTCACCGCCGGGCGCCCACCGCGAGCCGCCCGTTGAATCAGGCGAACTCTATCGTCAGCCTTCATATAGTTCTGGACGATATCGACCGTTGAATCCGTCGAGCAGTCGTCCACTACCAGCAACTCGAGGTTTCCATAAGTCTGACCAAGGACCGAATCAATCGCCTCACGCAGATAACGTTCACTGTTGTAGCAAGCCATTACAACGGTAACCAGAGGGCTGGAGCTTGATCTGTGATGATTCATGGGCAGTCCGGAAAACAAAGTCATAGTCGAAATATAGCCTCAACCCGAAACGCGCAGATACACGTCGAAATAGCCCTGTATCATTGTCCTGTCCGAGAAGTTCTGCAGGACCCTGTCGTGAAGACGGTCTGCACGGGCCGCGGAGGCATCGGCATCACTCAGCGTGTCACTAATGGCCTGCGCCATGCCACGGCAATCCCCCGCGTCCACGAGCAGGCCTTCCGATGCGGAGGTGATGATCTCCGGAATGCCGCCAACGCGCATGGCCACCACGGGCAGCCTGCAAGCTCCCGCCTCGATCACCACGAGGCCGAACGCCTCCTGCTGCGAGCTATGCGCAAGACAAAGCGCTTTGCTCATCAACCAGGAAACGCTGGACTGCGGCAGGTTCTCAAGAAACCGGACCCTGTCGATCAAGCCCAGACGTACCGCCTGATCCTTGAGCAACTGCAACCATTCGCCGCGATCCGTGCCACCGACCAGGACCAGCCCCACATCCGGATGCGCGGGCGCAATCTGCGAAAATGCATCCAGCAGAACATCCTGGGCCTTACGCGAAACGTAATTCCCGACATTGAGCACGAAGCGGGACGGAATATTCTCCGGCCCCGCCACGGCAAGTGACTGAAAGACATCACAGTCGATGCCGTTATACACCACCTTCACGTCACAGCCCTTGAAGATCCCGAGGGCGTTGACTCTGTCAGCCAGCGCGGCGGAACAGGCGGTCACCCCGTCACATTCACCGGCGATCAAGCGCCATGAGTCGCTGTCCGGGCTCACGCCCGCAACATCCGAGCCATGAAAGGACAGCACGATCTTTCCTTTCCAGAGCCCCAGGCGCTTCAACAAGGCCAAGGGGTAGATATTCAAGGACGGAAAGTGAAAGTTAACGATTTTCACCTGGTGCCTGCGCAGTTCGGCAAGCATCGCGGGGGCACGGCGCAAGAACGTCAGCAGGTAGCGCGCGGACAGCGGACGTTCAGCCGAGACCGGCGCAGGGAAATTGAGATGCAGAAAACGCCGGCCGGCCTCATCCTGCCTCTCTCCTGACAAGGTCCAGTCCTGGATCCCGATCAGGGAACGTCCCGGAATCTGTGCCTCCAGGCCTTTCCAAAGCCGGTCTGCCACCACGTCCACACCGCCCAGCAGGTCGAACTCCCATGGCAGGAAGAGGAGGACGCTACCCTGCCGACGAATGGACTCCGAGCCCATGCTCACCCCGCCTGTCCCGTCAGAGCGTAGCGCTGCCCGGTGCGGTTGGCGGTGTCCATCATCAAGGCGTCGGCGTAAAACTTGGTAGCCCAGTTGGGATATTGCCAGGGATGGTAGCCCCCGTTCAGCGGATGAGAACCCTTGATACCACCCACCGTGGCCCGTTCATCACCAGCCAGAAGCTGGGTCCGCTTGACGAAGCCAAGAATCCGCGTGGTCGCCTCACGATAGCGTTCCTCACCGGTGATCTGGAACAGACGGCCCCAATTGATTCCCAGCTGGCAATCGCCCGTCAGGCATGACCACTTGACCGTCGCACGCCACTGTTCATCGAAACGGCCTGGCAGGCGGCCATCAGCGGGAAGGGCGGCAATCATGGCATCACCGATCTTGCGGGCCGCCACGATGAAATCCTCCCGTCCGGCGTAAGCGCCAATTTCAAGCAAACCCCGCATGGCGTAGGCAATCGTATGCGTGAAGGGTTGGGTGCTGTCCTGCAGGCAGTTGGTGTCAAGCCAGCCATTGGTCCGGGCCTGGGTCAATGCCCATTCGCAATTGCGCACGGCGGCATCGAGAAAGCGCCGTTCGCCGGTTATCTCGTGCGTCCGTGCCAAGCTCCATGCCGAACGGGTGTTGTAGGTGTTGATCTGCTTACCGGTCATCGGTGAACCGAATTTACGCCAGCAACCATCATCATCCATGATGTCGCACAGCCACGCGGACGCGCGGACGGCGGCAGCTCGATAACGCTCGTCCCGCTCCTCCTCGAAAGCCCGCACCCATCCGAAGATCACTTGCCCGGTGTTGAACACCGTGGGCTGATCGGAGTCGCCGAGGGCACCGGCCAGCACGCCCCCCTCCGGCAACTGGATGTCGATTTCCCAGTCAGCCATCCGCCGGGCCCGGGCCCGGCTGTCCTCATCGCCGGCGATGGCCGCATAGCGGTAGAGCGTGGGAATGATGTAGCCGGTTGTCTCAGGGTAGGACGGCGCCCATCTTCGGGAGCGCACCAGCCAGGTCTGAGCGACACCGCCATTGCCCGTGACGTCCTGCGCATGTTTCAGCCAGGCAATGGCGGCATCCAGGTGGATACGGTTGTCGGTGGGTTGGGTCAGGCCGATGCCGAGCGTGTCTTTCAGCACAAGACGCTTCTGACGGAGGGTTTCGCTGATGTTCATCGCGCTTTCCAGGTCTTTCGGGATTTGTTGTAGATCAGACGCCCGCCGCACCGGCCGGGGCATCAAAGAAATGATGACCTCCGGCCACAAAGCGGGCGGACTCGCGGCTGTGGTCCGCCGCAGTGATCCAGGTCAGGTTGGTGTTGCCGATACGGTCCGAGTGGAGCACGCCGGCCTGCTGCAGGTGAGCGACCAACCGGGACTCGCGGCGCAGGCGGTTTGCCTCGGCAGACAACACCCGCACCGCACATTCGTGGCGTTGACCATGCCGGTCGATCACCTGCCCGCTCACCAGGTCGGGCTCATAGAGCTCGCAAGGCAGCGTGGATGCCAGTTGATCCTCCACGAAGTGGGTATACGTGAAGGTCGAGAACGGCGCGTCGAAGCCCAGGATGATTGCCTCACGTTCGAGCAGCCGTCCAAACGGAGACTCCGCACCAAAGGGCCGCTCGGCATGCTCATGACCTTCGATGAAGGCCTCGGCATCTTCTCCCCAGGCAAGCAGCGGATGGGTGGGGCTAAGACTGCGACGCACATTCTCGCTGCGCCGGAACACCTCGGAAACCAGGCCCATCATCGATGGGCTGCGGGCAACGTTCATGGGCTTGCCCTTGGCCAGCCACTGGGCGGAACTCATGTTGTGATAGGGCATCGAGGTCATCACCAGAAGCCCCCCCTCACCCACCGCCCCCTTGAAAACCCGTACGGCATCAGCCGGCTTCCCGCGAAACCCGTTGTAGGGGAGCCACGATGAATGCACCATCAGGGTCGAGCCGGGACGCACCCCGCACTTGCGCAACCGGGCCGCAAGCTCCTCCGGGCCATAAGCCCACACAGTGCGGGCCGCCGTCTGCTTGAGCCACTGCTTCACTGCCCCTAGCCGGCTCATGCGCGCCTCCTGGGATAGGTGGCGACCACATCGTCGAGCAGACGCGCGAACCGCGCGGTAATGGCCTTGCGGTCGAACTGGGCCAGGTAGGCATCGTCGGAGTCGACCGTCTCGGGCACCTTGCGGGCCAGCCAGTCGCGGAGCATTGCCTCGCACGCATCCACCGACTCGGCCGGTACGGCCTTGCCCAGGCGCGCGCGCTCGATGATCTGTTGGGTAGCACCTGGATCACACAGGGCAAAGATCGGGCGTCGGACCGAGACATACTCGAAGAGCTTGCCGGGAATCACCCCATCGGAGGTTTCGCCAGTGTCGACAATCAGCAGCAGATAGTCACAATTGACCTGTGCATTCATTGCCTCCGCATAACTGACATCACCTGCAAAGTCATACAGATGGGCAATCCCGTACTGCTCGAGAATCCTGTCGTAGCGCTCGCGGATCGATGTTTCAACACCTCCGAGAATACGCACCCGGGCACGTCCGGCCAGGGTCGGATCGCTCCGGTGGATACGCCCCAGGGCCTCCGCAAAAGCGTGCCCGCGCCGATTCTTGAACAGGCGCCCGGTGTAGACGAACTCGACCGTCTCACCCGCAAACGGGCGGGTACGCTGGCGATCTCCATACAGTTCGGTGTCGTAGCCGTTGGTCAGGGTCTCCCAGCGTGCCTTGAGATTCGGGTGCAACCGTTGCATGTAGGCGGTCTTGGGCTCCGAGACCGTGATCACCACGTCCGCCTCACGCAGAAGGCGCTTTTCCATTCGAAACTCAAGCTTCTTGCGCCAGTCGGGTACCCACTCCCGCAGCACGTCGCCAAACCAGAGATCACGATAATCCACAAGCCATGGAATCCCCGTCTCCTTCCGCAACGCGTAGCCGGCGAACATGCTGGCAAAGGGAGGG
This sequence comes from Zoogloea sp., assembly GCA_009026175.1. Lineage (GTDB taxonomy): Bacteria > Pseudomonadota > Gammaproteobacteria > Burkholderiales > Rhodocyclaceae > Zoogloea. The sequence continues at coordinate 55,186 of WBTZ01000010.1, forward strand.
AGCGTCGTGTAGATCGCATCGATCCGGCCCTCTGCGCAGAGGGGTCGGGCCACGTCGACCACGGCCTTGGCCCACGGACGGTAATCGTCCGGAATATGTACGAAATTTCGCAGGATCCACCGCGTGAAGGCATGGGCACGATCCATCAGGCCACCTTGCGCCTGGGTGGATACGGGCGCCGGGGCCCGCATGCCAACGGACGCAGCGGAACCGGCTGGGGCCGCAGCCTGGGCCGGACTCCGGCCGAGCAGGCGCTTCACCGCATTGGCGATCTCCGCCTCGATATCCCGCAGGGGCAGGCGGATGACCTCCACCCCATCGGTGATCTCGGCCATCAGCGAAGGGTCATAGTTGGGCTCCGTGCCATTGGGCTGCAGCGTGATGACGATGGAACGCCATCCGTACTGCTGGAGCTGCTCGACGAATTTGACCGTACGGATCCGGCCGATGGTCTTGAGTGGCGGAAATTCTCCCGCGATCACCAGCAAGGTGCGCGGTTCAGACATGCTTCTCTCCCTTGTTCTGTAACGTGCGGCATAGATCCTGGAAAATACCGACCCGATTGGTCCAGCTGTTCACCTGGGCATGGCGGAGCGCGCCCGCCTCCAGCGCCCCGCGCAGCACGTCGTCACCCAGTATGCGGATGATGGCACTGCCGATCTCCTCGACACTCTCACCATTCACGAGCAGCCCGCTCACGCCGTCCCGGACCGCCTCGACAGCGCCACCGGCGCGACCGCCAATCACGGCACGGCCACAGGCGTTGGCCTCCAGGAAGACCAGGCCGAAGCCTTCCGTGTCACCGTCAGGCATGGTCCTGTTCGGCATCACGAACAGGCTGGCGCTGCGGTAGGCCGCCAGGAGTCCGGCATCGTCCACAGACCCCGTAAACGTGATGCTGCCGGCTACCCCGGACGCTTCGGCGCGCGCCTGCAACTCGGGTCGCTGCGGACCGTCCCCGACAATGACCAGATGCGCATCGGGGTGTGCCTGGCAGACCCGCGACCACGCCTCGATGGTCTTGTCGAAGCCCTTGCGCGGCACCAGCCGTCCCACCGCGACCACCAGACGCTTGCCCTGCAGCCCGAAGCGTGCGCGCAAAGCGGCATCATCGGGCCCCGGCGAGAAGCGGCGGGTATCGACACCATTCTCGATCAGGCAGATCCGCTCTGGCGCCACCCCCATCTGCTCCGCCAGCGCACGCTCGGTGAAGCGGCTGACCGCCACGACGGCATCGGCGGCCTGGAGATGCGCAGCGCGCTGCCGGCCGAAGGAGCCCGCGTCCAGGCGCTGGGTGACTTCCTCTCCGTGCACGTAGAGCACCATCCGCGTGCCGGCAACCCGCCTGAAGAACTCGGCCAGCCACGCCATCGAGGCGAGCTCGCCGATGCAGATGACCCGGATGTTGTGCTTGCGGATCAACCCCCAGACGGTGCGGATCACCTTCAGGCGCAGCGGAATGTCGATGGTCAGGTAACGCCAGGCCGACACCAGCTTGTTTGCCGGGGGAGGCATCACCTGCGGTCGCAGCAGGTCGAGCCGATGCACGGGAAAGCCGCAGACTGCATCATGTTCGCGCCAGCCCGGGATCTCGGCGCCGGTCTCGTAGTGCCGGCGGGTCGCCAGGGCGACCATGCTGCCGGCCGGCGCATAGCGGCACAGGTTGGCATAGACCGTTGCCGATCCGCCCTGGATCGGCGTGAAGATGCTGGCCACCATCAGGCAGCCGCCTTCCGGCATCAGATCACGCGCCGTCATTGACCAGCAACCCGATCCAGATCGCGCAGCAGGCCGTCCAGATACTTCGCCTCGAAGGCCTGCGTCCTGTTGCTGGCCGCTTCCAGGTTCTCCTTGCTGTACGCGGTGATTGCCACAAACGCGGAATCGTCCCCCTTCCCGCGCAGGCGCGCCAGAATCTGCATCAGCTTGCTGCCCATGTCGTTGGTGGTAGTCATGCCGCCGACCCAGTACAGGTGATGCATGGCTGCATGCCTCCCGTTGCGGACGTAGCCTTCAAGCAGCCGGCCCGGCATGTCCGGCCCCCCACGACCGACGTTCGCCGAGTAGGACCAGCTCCAGTCCCCGGTAGGCTCGAGCTTGTTGAGCACGCTCACCATCTCGCTGCCCTGCTTCTGGTCACGGTAATAGGCAATGAAGACATCCACCGGCTCCCCATTGAAAAGATAGGTGGCCTGATGGACGACCCGTGCTCCCGGGAAGGCCGGACGCACCCCCTCCTCGCTGGCAGCCGCATGCTCCAGCCCGGCCAGGGAGGCCATCACCAGGGATGGGGCAGCCCCATCGTTGGCGGACTCCACAAGGCCCGAGGCCAGGTGCCAGCCGTAAGGCACCAGCGCGGCAACCACAGCGGCGGACAAGATCCGCCACAGTGGCGCAGGCTGTCCCCCTGCCGCGGCAGGGTCCGCCACCGGAGCCGGGTCACGCCAGCGGGCGCCGATGGCAAAGCTCACGAAAATGGCCACCCCGAAGATCAGCCAGCCCAGGGCCAGGTGACTCATGCCCAGGCCCCACTCGTTGCCGGTGAGGTGTGCCACCATGACAATCATGTAGGCACGAATCCAGTTGGCGATCAGGGGCATGATCAACGCCCAGACCATGAACAGGGCACGCTTCAGCGGCCGGGTGTAGGTCAGGTAGGCAAAGAAGGCCCCGATGAAGATCGACGTCATGAGGTAGCGGATACCCCCGCAGGCCTCGATCACCGACCAGCGCCCGCTCGGAATGACAAAGTTACGCCCTTCCTGGTAAACCGGCACACCGCTCTCGCGGAGCGCCACGACCGTTGCATCGGCCGTCCAGTTCATCAGGATCGGCAGCACATCGTGGCCAAAGGGCACCGCAAAGATCAGGAAGCTCAGGGGACCCAGGGTCAGCCTGGCGGCCCGGTCACCCGCTATCGCCCAGACGGCAGCAAAGATCATGAACACGACGGCGAACTGAACAAGCGCGGCCACCGAGACCATGTTTCCCAGCAAGGCGGCCATACCCAGGAGGTTCAGAACGACAAGCCCCTTCAGGGAGGGGCGGCACTTCACCTGGACGAGTTGGGCGCGCTTGATCCACAGCAGGTAGGCAACGACAAGCAGGACCACATAACCGTGGGCATGGCTGGGCAAGGTCTCCCAGGCCTCCAGCACCAGGGCCACATGGGGACGGAAACTCAGGAGGATTGCCGCCCAGACCAGCACGACCACTGCGAGTACCAGTGCCGACCGCCCGCTGGCCGCGCCGCCCCCCGCGGAAACACTGGGCGGGACTCCACCCGGGTCGTGGGCTTGTCGATTCAGAAGAGTCATTGGATCATTCCACTGCCAGTTACCCGCATGTTACGGGGGACGTTCTGCTCTGCCGGTTGTCCAGTCGAACCATTCCCGGCCTCCGCCAGGTGCTGCCGCACCCACAGATCCGTCGCCACGAGAATGACCATGAGATAGTAGGGCATGTCCCAGTACGCAAGGCTGAGGAAGGCGCCACCCACCGCGAAACCGATCAGGCTGACCTTGAACATGGCGCCCAGTTGCTGGACCCATTCAAGGTCCGCCCTCCCCTTCGCCAGGGACTCGAGACGCCCCGCCGTTCGATAGGTCAGGAACCAGAACAGCAAGTACAGGAGCAGGCCAATGTAGCCATGCTGTCCCAGTATCTGGAAATAGACGCTGTGGGCGACGATCACGAAATCGGGGTCGGGCGCGTACATCTGGTAGATGAAGGGTGTATCCGTCACGAAGCCCGCTCCCACCGGACGGCTGTTGGCGATATTGATCGCCATGGTCCAGGCGTTGATCCGCCCCATCGCCGACTTGTCTTCCTCATAGGTCTTGATGGTGTTCATGCGCGAAGTCCACTCCTCCGGCATGAACATGAACACGGCGGGTGCCATGACCAGCAGCGCCAGCCCGATCGCCAGCTTGGACTTGCTGCGCCACCACAGCATTGCCGACATGGCGGAGATGGCCAGCAAGGCGCCCCGGGATTGACTCCCCACCGCCGACAAGGCCGTCAGCCCCATCAGCACATACAGCCCGCGGTTGAACCAGACCTTGCGCAGTTTCTTCAGCACGGGCAGGCGCAACGCCGTGTCTGCCTGCAGGGTCAGGTAATAGGCCAGCGGAATCATCACGATCAGCGCCACCGCCAGTTCGTTGTTGCCCTCGATGGGACTCTCGGCAGGGCCCCACACCCGCTGCGACCCTCCGGTCGTCAGCGTGAAGATGCCGCCCTTAGCCCCGAAGTAGCCGATCGAGATCACCAGCACGCCGATCAAGCCCAGGATCTGCTCGCGGGTGCGCACGACGGAGGCCGTCACCACCAGCATCAGCATCACCTTGAGCACATCGATGTAGACCGTCAGGCTCTCCGCCGAGTGGATGGCGAGGGCCGTGGTCAGGCCCATCCAGATCACCATCAGGATCAGGACCACCACCGGCCCACCGCTCGGCCAGCGGACCTCCTTGGAGTGGGCGAACATCGATACGGCCGTGATGGCCACGGAAGCCAGGGCAAAGGGCATCGTATAGGCAAAACCCCAGCCGAGCCGGTGGGGGTTCATCACGCCGATCCAGACCCACAGCAGCGCACCGTAATAGGGATTCTTGAGCGCCTTTATCGCTCCGTAGGAGAACAGCAGCAGTACCAGTACGTCACGCACGTCTCACTCTCCGATTCTTCCAGGGGCTCGCCTTGCGCAGCCCTTATCGTCCTGCCGGCACGCTGGCCGCCACCCGGCTGACCACGTAACGGAATTTTCCCGATGCCTCGGCCGGAAGCACATCGACCTGCTTCACGTCGATCACGACGGCCTCGCCGAGCCGGCGCCGCAGGCCGCTCGCGATGCGCCCCGGGTCATCCGGCTGGAAAGCCGGACCCGGCACCACATATACCGTCGTCAAGTCCAGGCTCTCCTGGACGATCTTGAACGACGCGACGCCCGGAATATCCCGAAGAACATAAATCAAGGCAAGGCCATGCATCACGGTTCCGTCAGCAGCGATGACAAAATCGGTGCTCCGGCCCTGGATCTCGCTGAGAACCGGCAAGCCACGCCCACATGCGCAGGCCTGTTGCCCAAGGACACCGACATCACCGGTGCGGTACCGGATGAAGGGGTAATCGCGCGTCGCGAGGTGCGTCACGACGATCTCCCCGGACTGCCCCGGCGGCAGGAC
>WBTZ01000192.1 GCA_009026175.1 Zoogloea sp.
GCGCTGGCGGCGAGGGCCAGGGCCGCGGCGACGGCCAGCGTGGAGAGAGGAAGGTGGGGGAAGCGTCTCATGGTGGTGTCCCTGTGGGCGGGGCACGCCGGTGGACCCGGCGCGCCCGCTGTGCGCGGTCGTGGCCGCTGCTTACTTGGTGCCGCTGCGGCGCAGGGCGTCGGGGTCGAAATCGGCGCGCCGCGCCTTGGCGCCGAAGCGCCACGGGCCTTCTTCGTTGCTCAGGCCGGCGACGAAGTAGCGGCCGTCCTGCAGGTCGTACATGTTCTCGAAGGCGTAGTAGGGCAGCGGCACGTCGTAGTACTGCATCAGCTGCGCCTCACCCACCCGCCACAGCTGGCCGCGGCCGTCGTAGAGCTCCTTGACGGCGATGGTCCAGCTGTCCTCGTCGATGTAGAACACGCGCTTGCCGTAGATGTGGCGCATGCCGTCCTTCAGCGCGGCCTCCACCACCCACACCCGGTGCAGCTCGTAGCGGGTCAGGGCCGGGTCCAGGTGCTGCGGCTTGACCACGTCCTTTGCCTTGAGCTTCTTCGAGTGGATGGCGTAGCTGTTGTAGGGGATCAGCAGCTCGCGCTTGCCGACCAGCTTCCAGGTGTAGCGGTCGGTCGGCCCGTTGTACATGTCATAGTCGTCCTCGGTGCGGGTGCCTTCCGAGAAGCTGCCCGGCGAGTCGTAGATGATCTGCGGGGCCCGCCGCACGCGGCGCAGGCCGGCGTTGTAGACCCAGGCCAGGCGGCCGTCGCGGGCGAAGTCGAGGGGCTCGTGCACCATCACCACCTCGCCGCTGACGTCGGCCGGCGAGTACATGCGCGCCATGAAGTACCAGAAGCGGTTGCTCTCCTGGCGGTCCATGTTCTGGGCGAAGATCCAGCTCTCCTCCACCCCGTAGGCGTTGAAGCTGCCGTTGGGGTTGACCGAGCCGATCAGGTGGCGGCGGTCGATGCCGCCGGCCCGGGAGCGCACCTGGTGGTTCCAGATCGCCTCCAGCCCGTTCTTGGGAATGGGGAAGGGCACGACGCTGCGCTCCCAGTTGTCCAGCCCGGTGCCGCTGGCGGTGAGCGTCACCTTGGCGGCCTGCTCGCGGATCTGGTCATAGTCGGCCTGGGGCAGGGCCGCGCTGCGGTGGCTCGGGTAGACGTTGAGGCGGTAGGTCTCCGGGTAGCGCTTGAGCATGGCGATGTGGCCATCGGACAGCACTTTCTTGTGCTGCTCCCAGTTCTGCGCGGTGATGGTGTAGAGCGGCTTCTCGTCGGCGTAGGGGTTGGCGTGGCCCTGCTTGATGTCGAAGCCGGCGGGCGGCTTGGTGAGGCCGCCGGTCCAGGCCGGGATGGTGCCGGCGGCATTGCCGGCGCGCTCGGCGCCGACCGGGGTGAGGTCCTTGCCGAGGCGGGCGAGCTCCGGCGCGGTGAGTGCGGCGTGGGCGGCGCCCACCGCAAAGGGCAGCAGGAGCAGGCCGGCGAGGTGCCGGGCGGGGTTGCGGGTGAGTTGGGGTCGGATCATGTCGATCTCCTTAGAAGGCCACGTTCAGGCTGGCGGCGAGGAAGTCCTTGTCGCGGGAGGTGTCCCAGCGCGCGGCATCGATGAAGCGGGTGTAGGCGAGGTCCATCGTCCACCGCCGGCCGCTTTCCAGGCGCGACAGGGATACGCCGGTGCCGAGGGTGCGGCGGTTCTCGAGGAAGGCGCCGTCGGCGGCATTGCCCCGCACGTCATGGGCCCAGTACATGCGCGGCTTGGCCGTCCAGCCGGCGACGGCGTTGGGGTACTCCAGCTCGCCGAGCAGGCGGTAGCCCCACGAGAACGGGGTGACGAAGCCGTCCTGGGCACAGTTGGCGGGCGTCACCATCCCGGCGGAGTTGGCCGCGTTGCAGCCTTCGCGGGTGGACAGGGCCGGGCTGGAATAGGCCTGGTGCCAGGCCGTGCCGAAGGTGAAGGCGCGGCCGTAGCGCACGTCGTTGCTGGCGTTGGGCAGGTTGGGCAACCAGCTCATGCCCACCTCGCCCACGGTCAGCAGCGACTGGGCGCCGAGGACCTGGCTGAAGACGTTGATCGCACCGAACTGCAGCTGCAGCTTGTCCATGCGGTCGTAGCCCCGGATGGTGGCCCCGGCCGGGTCGTAGGTGCGATTGCCGACCAGCGGCCCCTGGCTGCCGCCGGAGACGCCGAACTGCACCAGGTCGCCGCCGTTGATCTGCACCGGCAGGTCGCGGGTGTAGGTCAGCTCGGCCATCACCGAGACCCCGCCGAGGGTGTTGGACAGGCTGAGACCGTAGGTCTTGATGTCTTCGGCGGAATAGTCGAGCAGGTAGGACAGCGGCGCCGCCGTGCCGTACAGGGAGGTGGCCTCCGAGGGCTTGCTCGACAGGCTGAGGAAGGGCATGCGGGTGTGGTAGTTGATGTAGTAGAGGCCGATGTCGGTGTCGCTGGAGGGTTCCAGCCAGTGCATGGCAACACCGTACTGGCCGGCGTTGGAGGGCTTGGCGTCGCGCTGGCGCAGCGAGCGCAGGTTGAGCCCGCCGAGGGCGGCGACGCCCTGGAACTGCTCCCGGTCCGAGAACACATCGGGGCCGAACTGGGAGCCGCCGCAGTTGATGACGTCGGCCGGCGAGAAGAAGGTGCCGCAGCCGTCGATCACGGTCTTCTTCCACTGCAGCTGGTAGAAGGCCTCGAAGCTGACCCCCCCGGGCAGGCCCAGGTTGCCGTAGAGCAGCGGCACCGGCAGCAGGATCTCGCGCACCTGGGCGCCGGCCCGGCGGGCGGCCGGCACGTCGATGGGGTTCACCACGTTGACGCCCTGGATGAAGATGCTCTCGCCCCAGTTCACCACCTGGTTGCCGAGCCGCATGTTGAGCTTGCTGTCGCCCCCCAGCGCCCAGTTGCCATAAACAAAGGCATCGAGCAGCTCGGCGCCGGTGAACTTGGCGGCCCGGTCGAAGTGGCTGTCGTCCAGGCGCTGGCCGGGGGTGTAGCCGTTGTCGAAGTTGCCGTGATCCACCTTCTTGTTGGCGAGGGTGAAGTCGTGCCAGGTCTTGGCGCGGACCAGGGCGCCGTAGTTCTGGTAGTGCAGCTCGACGTCGCCGACCAGCTTGAGGGTGGTGGAGGTGATGTCGCCGCGCTTGAAGTTGAGGTCGCCGTCGTCGGTGCTGCCGCCACCGTTGCCGGGCTTGCCGCCGTTGTGGTTGGCGTTGCCGAACGAGGTGAGCGCGGGGTTGCGGCCCTGCATGCGGACGTTGGTGCCGAGGGTGGCGTTGAGGGTCCAGGTGCCGGTGATGTCGTCGCCCAGCGTGAAGTCGCCTGCGCCGGCGCTGCCGCCAAAGGCGGCGATGGCGGAGGCGAGCGCGGCCCGGCGCAGGCCGGGTCTCCGAGGTGTGCCGTTCATCTGCTCTCCTAGGGAGATGGAAGTGGGGCGGGCTCCGGCTCAGCGGCCGGAGACGATCTGCACGACGTGGCCGGCGACGCCGTTGGCCTCGGCCAGCTGCAGCATCAGGCGGCAATCCACCACGCCACCGATGGAGCCATCCGGGTTGCAGCCGGCCAGCGGCCCGTGGGTGACGGCGAACATCACGCAGCCCTGCGGCGACACCGGCTGGTGCACCGAGCCGCCGCGCTCGTAGGTGTAATAGCCGGCATAGCCGGGGTCGTCTTCTTCGTAATAGAAACCGCCCTCGACGAGATAAGCCTCGGCCGAGCCGATATGCGCATGCACCGGCGCCTGCACGCCCGGGTCCACCCTGAGCAGCATCGAGAAGCCGCCGCTCAGCTCATTGATGGCGAGCAGCTTGAAATAGGTGCCCTCCATCACCCAGGGCGTCCACGGCACATTGGAAAGATCGACGAAATCCTTGCCGTGGCGCCGGGAAAGGGGAATGTCGGCAGCGGGGGAATGGGCGAGGGGGGTGGCTGTCATTGCGTGTCTCCTGTGTATTTGTGGGCCGGCGGATAAGCCGGTGCTGCGCAATCTAGCTGCGAGTGCATTGCACAAACACAGGGCGGCGGGAATCTGCCCGATATCCCGAAAAGCGCCGTTTTTTAAATAGTCGGTATTGCGGATTGTCGATTTATCGCTGCTTTGGATTATTCGCGGCGATTTCGGTCCGGTGGGCGCGATGCCCGCGGACGCCGCCTAATATCGTGGTCGGCACGCTCGCAGCGAAAGGACGCGTGACCCCGATTCCACCTATCAGCCCCAAAGAAGGAGACCACGATGAGCGTCATGTCAGGCAGCGCCGATAGTCAGCGCAGCGAGGGCAGTGCAGCCCACGCCAGGATCACCCTGCCGTATCCGAAGTTTCAGAAGATCGACACCATCCCCTGGCGGCCCTATGCCATGGAGGGGGTGGAATACAAGCTGTTGAGCGTCAATTCGCGCACCGGCGGCTTCACCTGCATGCTGAGGGTGCTGCCGGGCGTCGAGGCGCCCATCCATCAACACATCGGCGCCATCGAGGTGATGGTGATGGAGGGCGATGTCTATTACGAAGAGGGCGATATCGGTATTGCCGGCAATTACATGTTCGAGCCGGCCGGCGATATCCACCAGCCCCGCTCGAAGAACGGCTGCGTGCTGTTCTGCGTATTCGACGGGCCGATCGCCGGGCTGGCGCCGGATGGCTCGATTGCCGGCATCATCGACTACAAGGCCATGCTGGAAATGGCCGAACGCGACGGCGTGGCCGAGGGCGTGCATCGCTAGGACGCATTCCTCCCCCCTGGATGAAAGCAGGGCCGGCGCCGGCCCTGCAAGCGCCCCGTAGCGGGCTCAGCCCCGATAGCCCTTGGGGCTCACCCCCGTCATGCGCCGGAAAGTCGCCGAGAAATGGCTGAGGTTCTTGAAGCCGCAGCGCCGCGCCACCTCGGCCACCGGCATGGCCTGCTCTTCCCGCAGCAAGACCCTGGCCCGCTCCAGCCGCTGGGACAGCAGGTAGTGGTAGGGCGTCTGCCCGACGGTGTCGCGGAAGGCGCGCAGGAAATGGTCCTTGGAGATGCAGGCGATCTCGGCCAGGTCCTTCAGGCAGATGTCCTCGTGCAGGCGCTCGTGGATCAGCGCGTTGATCTTCTTCAGCACGCTCTGGCGCAGCTGGTTGGTCTTGCCGGCCCGCGCCGGCGTGCGTTCGGTGTCGCTCACCCTTTCCCGCGCGTAACGGGTCACGAGGTGGCGCACCAGCAGGCTCTGCACCTGGTCGAGCACCAGGGTCTCCAGGCGGTTGCCGTGGGCCGCCGAGGGCGGTGCCTCGCTCGCCAGCATGCGGAAGAAGCCGTCCAGCCAGGTGTCGGGCACCGCGAAGAAGTCCTCGATCTCGGGGCACGCGTCGCGCTCCAGCACGTCCTGGGCGAAGCTGTCGAGCAGGCTCTGCGGCAGGTAGAGGTGCAGCACCTGGGTGTTGCCCCCCAGCCGCCAGTCGGACTCGGAATCCCGCGGCATGAAGGTCACCGACCCGACCCGCGAGCGGAAGCCGGTCACCACGCCCTGCTGCAGGCGCTCGACGTCGGTATTGCCCGACAGGTGGTAGACCAGCACATGCTCGGCATTGCGCCGCAGCTGGGTCTCACCCGCAGGGTGGTTCCAGCGTGCGCCGAAGATGTCTCCATTGTGACCCTGCAGTACGTAATCGGGCGCCGAAGCCGTGGCGCTGGCGATGATCTGCGGGGTCGACGAAAGTACTCCCGTCATTGTCTCCTCCAGATGGGGTACTACTTTAATGAGTGCTGCTTTTTTATGTGCCCCATTGTAGTCGCCCTGCTTTCCAGTTCCAGAGGGGGACTTTGGAGAAATCGCTCAATTTGGCGCGTGCTCCGGCAGGCGGGTGAAGGGGCGCGCCGCATGCCGGGAGAAATAAATGCGGATTGGAAATGCAAATAGCCTGCGCTGCGGCGCGAATGCCGCGCCGCAGGCCGGGAGTGCCGGTCAGGGGAATTGCCGGGGCGGTTCTGTCAGGCGCAGGTGAGGCCGCCGTCGGCCACCAGGGCGTGGCCGTGCACCAGCGAGGCGCGGTCGGAGCACAGCCAGGCCACCGCCTCGCCGATCTCCGACGGGGTGCCGAAGCGGCCGATGGGCTGCAGCTTGCTCCAGTCGTCCAGGGAGGTGCCGGTGCCGCTGATCACCGCTTCGACCATCGGCGTGCGCACGACGCCCGGGCACACGGCGTTGACGCGCACCCCCTGCGCCCCATATTCGAGGGCCGCCGACTTGGTGAGCCCCAGCACCGCATGCTTGGTGGCGCAGTACACCGACAGGTGCTCCTTGCCCACCAGCCCGCCCACCGACGAGGTGTTGACGATGGCCCCGCCGCCGCCCTGCTTGAGCATCTGCTTGATCTCCAGCTTCATGGCGCGCCACACGGCCTTGAGGTTGACCGCCATCAGCAGGTCGTAGCCTTCCTCCGAGAAGTCGGCGAGCAGGGCGCCTTCACCGGAGATGCCGGCGTTGTTGAAGGCACAGTCGAGCCGCCCGAAGTGGCTCACCGCCAGCTCCACGAGGGCCTGCAGGTCCTCGCCCCGCGCCACATCCACCTTCAGGGGCAGCGCCGTGCCGCCGGCCTGGCTGATCAAGTGGGCCGTCTCTTCCACCATCGCCAGGTTGATGTCGCTGACCACCAGCCGGGCCCCTTCCCGCGCCATCACCAGCGCCGACTCGCGCCCGATGCCTTGTCCTGCCCCCGTCACGATCCCGATCTTGCCCTCGAGCATTGCTGCCATGTCTGTCTCCTTGTTGGTGTGTGTGTGTGGGTACTGCAATCCTGTCTTGTCACATCGCGCGGCAGAGGGCCGCATACCGGTGGCGGCCACCGATCGACGCGGGCAAATCTAGCCGCAAGTGCGATGCACAAACACAGGCGCGCCGGAATCACCGCGATATCCCGATAGTCGGCAGGAAATGGCAAACAGGCCGCCGGGCGGGCGCCACGCCTGCCGCGCGCCGCGCAGCGGCATCCACGCCGGGCTTGCGGTATCCTCCCCGGCCAGCCCGGGGGCCGGCTTCGGGCACCTCGAAACCCCAGGCTCCCACCACTTCCATCCGAAAGAACACCCATGCAGGTCTTCATCGCGGGCACCGGAAAGCTCGCCACCGAATTGCTCGACGCGCTTACCCCGAATGGCGGATACGCCCTTGCCCCATGGCCCGGCGAGGCCGCCGCCGAAGCGCGCGCCATCGTGGTGCACGCCGGCTCCGGCCGCGAGCTCGACGGCATCTCCCGCTTCTGCCAGCGCACCCGCTCCGTCCTCGTCGAGCTGGCCACCGGCTCATCCCTCGAAGCCGCGGGCGCCCAGGCCGGCTTCCCCATCGTGCTGTGCCCCAACACCAACATCCTCATGCTCAAGTTCATGGGCATGCTGGAACGCTCGGGCGCCCTGTTCAAAGGCAGCCAGATCCGCATCACCGAATCCCACCAGGCCAGCAAGACCTCCGTGCCCGGCACTGCCGTCGCCATGGCCCACGCGCTGGGCGTCGCCGCCGCCGAGATCCTCTCCGTACGCGACAGCGCCCGGCAGGAACAGGACCTCGGCATCCCCCCCGCCCACCTGGGCCGCCACGCCTTTCACCGCATCGAGATCCAGGACGGCCCCTGCGCCATCTCCATGGAAACCCGGGTGTACGGGGATTCGCCCTACGCCAGCGGCGTCGACCAGATCATCCGCGCGATCCAGCAGCGGGAGCTGGAGAAGCGGCTGTATTCGATCAATGAGTTCATTGAGAACGGGTGGGTTTGATTGGGTGGTGCCGGCAGGCTGTTGAACGCGTGCTGATGATGTTGGCGCGTGGGTAGATGTGGTTGGCACTGTGAGGTGCCCTACGTTTTCCGCCTTCCAACCGGTCGCCCTTATGCTGCCTTTTCTTGCTGATTCTGTCGTTCGATCCAGTTCTGCAAGAACGTGGTCGGGGACAGGTATCCCAGGGTGGAGTGGCG
>WBTZ01000193.1 GCA_009026175.1 Zoogloea sp.
GTCTACGGGGGTGGCGCTGGAGGTGGCGGAGCGGGGGACCGCGCTGCAGGGGTGGTGGATTCTCGGGGCATTGGCGGCGCTGGCGGCACTGGTTGCCGGCACCGGGCTGCTGAGCGTGGAGGCGCCACACGTGCCCGCGCCGCCGTCGGCAAGGGGGCCGGTGCCCGCGTCACCGCCACGGCCATTGGGTTGGCTGGCCGCGGCTTATGGGCTGGCGGGTTTCGGTTACATCGTCAATGCCACCTTCTTGCCGGTGATCCTGCGCAGTCAGGCAGGTACTGCAGAGGCGGCCCTGCACGGCTGGCTGCTGGTGGGCCTGGCGGCGCTGCCGGCGACGGCGTTGTGGGTGCGCCTGTCCTTCCGCTGGAGTGTGTACTCGGCCCTGCTTGCGGCCACCCTGTTGCAGGCGGTGGGCGTGGCTTTGCCGGTGCTGGTCGAGGGGAGCGGGGCGGCCCTCGCCGGGGCGGTATTGCTCGGCGGGACTTTCATGGGTATTGCGGGCCTGGCCCAGTGGCTGGCCAGGGTACCGGACCCCCATGCGACAGCGCGCCGGATCGGCCTGATCACCGCGTGTTACGGGCTCGGCCAGATCGCAGGGCCGCTGCTGGTGGCCTGGTGGGGGCGGGATGGTGGCTTTCGTCTGCCGGTGCTGGCGGCGGCCGGGGCGCTGCTGCTCAGCGCCGTGCTGCTCGAGGTGTCCCGCCGCCGCGAACGCCTGGCTTGATGCAAAGCGTCCGGGGGGCTGTTTTTTCAAGTGAAGGAGTTCTAGATGCCGTACCTGAATCTGTCCTATGCCTCGGTGGAGGCGCCTGCCGCTGCCGAACTGGCTGCTGCGCTGACCGACCTGACCGTCGGGCTGCTGGGCAAGAAGCGTGAATTGACCGTGGTGAGGCTGCAACGTGTGCCCCTGGCTGAATGGTTCCTGGGCGGCGTTGCACTGGGAGAGGGGCAAGCCGGAGCCGTGCTCGAGATCCGCATCACGGCTGGAACCAATACCAAGGCGGAGAAGGCCGCCTTCATCCGCGGTGCCTTCGCGGCGCTGGCGGAGCGTCTCCCGGGACTCGTGCCGGCAAGCTACGTTGCGCTGCACGAGCCCCCGGCGGATGCCTGGGGCTATGGCGGGCTGACCCAGGAATTCCGCTACATCCAGGGGCAGTTGCTGTAGGGGGCGAGGTGACGCCCCGCCCAGGCCTGGGGGCTACTTGCGGTGGCGCGAGATCTGCCGGGATAAGGCGATCAAGGGCAGCAGGCCGACCGCCACGATGGCCAGCGCCGCGGTAGAGGCTTCGGTGAGGCGTTCGTCGGAGGCCAGCACATAGGTCTGGGTGGCCAGGGTATCGAAGTTGAAGGGCCGCATCACCAGGGTGGCGGGCAGTTCCTTCATGACATCCACGAAGACCAGCAGACCCGCGGTGAACAGGCTGCCCCTGAGGATCGGCACATGCACCCGGCGCAGGGTGCTCCCCTGGCCCAGGCCAAGGCTCCGGGCTGCATCGTCCATGCTCGGCGTGATCTTGGACAGGCTGGCTTCTACGGTCTGCAGGGCGACGGCCAGGAAGCGCACCAGGTAGGCATAGATCAGCGCGGCGATGCCGCCGGTGAGGAGCAGCCCCGGGTTGCTGCCGAACCAGGCCTGCCATTGGGCTGCCAGCCAGTTGTCGAGGCGGGTCACCGGGATCAGCACGCCTACGGCGATGACGGTGCCCGGCACCGCATAACCCAGCCCGACCAGGCGGTTGAGGGCGCGTGACAGCATGGTCTTGGTGAGGCGCGCGCTGTAGGCGAGCAAGACTGCCAGGATCACGGCCACCAGCGCAGTGCTGCCGGCCAGGGTGAAGCTGTTGCGGGCCAGGGTGATGAAGCGCTCGCCAAACTGGCTGTCTCCGTCGCCGAAGGCCATGCGTAGCAAGAGCAGGGCAGGCAACAGGAAGCCGAGGGTGAGCGGCAGCGCACAGGCCAGCATGGCCAGCAGCCCGGCGCCGCGCTGCAGGCGCGCGGCTGGCGGGCGGTGCCGCTGGGAGGTGTTGTGGTAGCGCGCCCGGCCGCGGGTGATGCGCTCTACAGCCACCAGCATCAACACGAAGCCGAGCAGGATGGCTGCCAGCTGGGCTGAGGCGATCCGGTCGCCGAGGGAAAACCAGGCCCGGTAGATGCCGGTGGTGAAAGTGTTGACTGCGAAATACGCTACGGTGCCGTAGTCGGCCAGGGTTTCCATCAAGGCGAGGGCGACCCCCGCGGCGACGGCCGGCCGGGCCAGCGGCAGGGAAATCGTGAAAAAGGCCCGCCAGGGGCCGATACCCAGTGTCCGGGCGGCTTCCAGTACGCCGCCCGCCCGCTCCAGGAAGGCGGTGCGGGCCAGCAGATAGACATAGGGGTAGAGCACGAAGACAAACATCAGCATGGCGCCCGGCAGCGTGCGGATGTCCGGAAAGTAGTAGTCGCCCCGCCGCCATTCGAAGAATTCGCGCAGGCTGGTCTGCACCGGGCCGACAAACTGCAGGAAGTCGGTATACACATAGGCCATGACGTAGGCCGGCATGGCGAGGGGGAGGACCAGCGCCCATTCGAAGACCTTCCGGCCCGGAAAGTCGTGCATGGCGGTCAGCCAGGCGGTCATCACGCCAATGACTGCCACACCCAGGCCGACGCCCAGGCACAGCGCGAGCGAGTTGCCGATGTATTCAGGAAGAACGGTGGCCGTGAGGTGGGACCAGGTCTCGCTGGTGCCGCCCTGAAAGAGGTTGAAGCCCACGCTGGCGACCGGCAGACCGGCCAGCAGGGCGATCAGGAAGGCAGTCAGGACCAGGGGGGAGGGCGATCCGGCGTTGAGACGAAAGAGTCGGGCTGTCATGGTTGGCTTTGGCTTATTGCGAATTATAATCGATACCATGTACAAACTTGAACTCAGGGCTGTTGTTCAGCGCTACGGCAGCCAGACTATCGTCAATGGCGTCGACTTCCGGCTGGAGCAGGGCAGCATTGCCTGCCTGCTGGGACCGTCCGGGTGTGGCAAGACCACCTTGCTGCGCTGTATTGCCGGTTTTGAGGACGTAGCGGGGGGGGAGATCCTCATCAACGGGGCGCCGGTGAGCGCGCCGGGGCGCCGGGTCCCTCCCGAGAAGCGCCAGGTCGGCATGGTGTTCCAGGACTACGCCCTGTTCCCCCACCTGACGGTGGCCCGCAACGTCGGCTTCGGCCTGGGTGGGCTGGGGGCCGCTGAGCGGGACCGGCGTGTCGAGGACTTGCTGGTGACGGTGGGGCTCGGTGGGCAGGGACACAAGTTTCCCCACGAGCTTTCCGGTGGTCAGCAGCAGCGGGTGGCCCTCGCGCGGGCGCTCGCGCCGCGGCCCGAGCTGGTGCTGCTGGATGAACCCTTCTCCAACCTCGATGTGGATCTGCGCGAGCGCCTGTCGGTCGAGGTGCGTGAGATCCTCAAGAAGGAAGGGATGACCGCCGTGCTGGTGACCCATGACCAGCACGAAGCCTTTGCGATGGCCGACGAGATCGGTGTGATGTCCGATGGGCGCATCCAGCAATGGGATACACCGTACAACCTGTACCACCGTCCGGTGAATCGCTTCGTTGCCGACTTCGTTGGCAAGGGCGTGTTCGTGCCGGGTGAGGTGCTCGATGACCGGCGGGTGCGGATCGAGCTGGGCGTGCTCAGTTCAGGCGTGCCGATGGAGTGCAGCCGCGGCTGCCAGGCCTGTGGCCGGGGGTGTGCCGTGGAGGTCCTGCTGCGTCCTGACGATGTGGTCCACGACGACTCCAGCCCGACCCGCGCAGAGGTGCGGTACAAGGCCTTCCGTGGGGCGGACATTCTCTACACCCTGCGCCTTGACAGCGGCGTGGAGGTGCTGTCCCTGGTTCCTTCCCATCACAATCACGCGCTGGGCGAGCAGATCGGTGTGCGGCTCGAGGCCGATCATGTGATCGCCTTCCGCCACACGGGCTGATTTTCCGTATCAGAAGGGCGCCGGGCTGCGCAGTTCGAGCAGGGCGCCGCCCTCCGGGTGGGGCAGGGACAGGCTCTCCGCATGCAGCAGCAGGCGGGGCGCAGCTTCCCGCCAGGGGGCCGGCGCGTAGAGTTCGTCCCCCACGATCGGATGACCGATGGCCTGCATGTGTACACGCAGCTGGTGGGAGCGCCCTGTGTGGGGGTAGAGCCAGACCCGGCTGGTGTCTCCAGCGGGAGTCGTCGAGTCCACTTCATATCGTGTCAACGAAGGCTTCCCCGTGTCGTGATCCACTTTCTGGCGGGGCCTGTTCGGCCAGTCGGTGATCAGCGGCAGGGCGATCTCGCCTTCGTCCGTTAGCGGCCGTCCCGCCACCACTGCGACATAGCGCTTGGCCACACGGCGCTGCTGGAAGGCTATGCTCAGGCGTCGTTCCATCTCCTTGCCCCGGGCCATCACGATCAGCCCGGAGGTGGCCATGTCCAGCCGATGGACGATCAGTGCTTCGGGGAAGTCAGCCTGCACGCGGCTGGCGAGGCTGTCGGCATGCTCCGGTCCCCGCCCTGGAACCGACAGCAACCCTGCCGGCTTATCAAGCACAATCAGGCTGTCATCGATGTAAATGATCATCGGCCGGCCTGCAGGCGGTGAATAGCTTATCGGGGGCGGCGGGCCTGGGAGGTGGGGCAAGGTCATGGTCGTGGCAGGCAAACGGTGCGGGATTGTTGCATGGCTCTTGTCCACAGAATCGGTGGGCAAGCCTGTGGACAAGCTGTGGGCAATCGGTCACAGGCATCATCGCGACTGGATATTCTAGCGTTGCCTCAATTCGCGTCCTGGGCTTTGATCCCGCTTCATGTCAGCATGCTACGCAGTCCTTCCGGGCTGGCTTGATGAGGGCCGTGGCGCGACAGCCTAGGCGGAATGCACCGACATAAGGCAGACATCTTTCCCTTGTTCGGTGCGTTCGCACCGATGTGGTGCGTTTGTGGGGTGCCAAGGCCTAAAGTCGTTTGTTTACTAAGGTTTTTTGATTGGCATGCTTTTAGCTATATCAAAGGTGGTATCTCCGCTTCACAACATAACAGGCGAGCGCTAATGGCCATCACAAAATTCTTCAACGAAATGACCGCGGACGATGGGAGTGTCCGTGCCCATTACGCGGGCTACGCCGCGTGGTTGCGTGAAACGCCCGCAGACCGCATCGAGCGCAAACGGGCCGAAGCCGACGCGCTGTTCCATCGCTATGGCATCACGTTTGCGGTGTATGGCGAGGAGTCGGGCACCGAGCGGCTCATTCCCTTCGACATCATTCCCCGCATCATCCCCGCCAAGGAGTGGAAGGATCTGGAGGCCGGCCTGCGCCAGCGGGTAAAGGCCCTGAACTGCTTCATCCACGACATCTACCACGATCAGGAAATCCTCAAGGCCGGGCACATTCCCGCCGAGCAGGTTCTGAACAACGCCCAGTACCGGCCCGAGATGCAGGGCGTGAACGTACCGTGCGACATCTATGCGGCTATCGCCGGGGTGGACGTGGTGCGTGCGGGAGCGGGCGAGTTCTACGTGTTGGAAGACAACCTGCGGGTGCCGTCCGGGGTGTCTTACATGCTGGAAGACCGCCGCATGATGATGCGCCTCTTCCCCGAGCTGTTCGCCCGCCACAAGGTGGCGCCTGTCGAGCATTACCCGGACATGCTCCTGCACACCCTGCGCAGCCTGGCTCCGCTGGGCGTGACCGACCCGACCGTGGTGGTGCTGACCCCGGGGGCCCACAACAGCGCCTATTTCGAGCACGCCTTCCTGGCCCAGCAGATGGGCGTTGAGCTGGTCGAAGGTCAGGACCTCTTCGTGCGCGAGGATCAGGTCTATATGCGCACCACCCAGGGGCCGCGCCGGGTGGACGTGATCTACCGCCGGGTGGATGACGACTTCCTCGACCCCAAGTATTTCCGCAAGGACTCGATGCTCGGCGTCCCGGGTTTGCTGGACGCCTACCGCGCCGGCCGGGTCACCGTCTCCAATGCCATCGGCACCGGCGTGGCGGACGACAAGTCCATCTACCCCTATGTGCCGGAGATGATCCGCTTCTACCTGGGTGAAGAGCCGACCCTCAACAACGTGCCCACCTATATGTGCCGCAAGCCCGAGGATCTGGCCTACACCCTGGCCCATCTGCCGGAGCTGGTGGTTAAGGAAGTGCATGGCGCTGGCGGCTACGGCATGCTGGTGGGGCCGGCCTCCACCAAGGAGCAGATCGAGACTTTCCGCAAGTACCTGATCGCCAATCCCGAGAAGTACATCGCCCAGCCGACGCTGGCCCTTTCAAATTGTCCGACCTTCGTCGAAAACGGCGTTGCGCCGCGTCACCTGGACCTGCGGCCCTTCGTGCTCTCCGGCACCGAAGTGCAGATGGTGCCGGGCGGGCTGACCCGCGTCGCCCTGCGCGAAGGATCGCTGGTGGTGAACTCGTCCCAGGGCGGTGGCACCAAGGACACCTGGGTACTGGAGGCCTGAAAAATGCTGAGCAGAACTGCTGATCACCTATTCTGGATGGCTCGTTACATGGAACGGGCCGAAAACACCGCGCGCATCCTCGACGTGACCTACCGACTCTCCCTGTTGCCGCAGAACGGCGAGGAGGTGGAGGTCATGTGGTCCGGCATGCTCAAGATCATGGAACTGCAGGACACTTTCCTGGCCAAGCATCCGGCGTACACCACGGAGTCGGTGCTGGAGTTCATGATCTTCGACCGGGACAACCCCGGCAGTATCTACCGCTGCCTGCGGGCCACCCGCGAGAACGCCCATGCTGTGCGCGGCACGCTGACCTCTGAACTCTGGGAAACCTCCAACGAGACCTGGCTGAAGATGCGCGACTTCTCCGTCGCCAAGCTCCTCGAAAGCGGACCGGGAGCCTTCTTCGAATGGGTCAAGTACCGCTCCCACCTGTCGCGTGGCGTCACCATCGGCACCATGCTGCAGGATGAGGCGCTGCGTTTCATCCGCCTGGGCACCTTCCTCGAGCGGGCTGACAACACCGCACGCATCCTCGAGGTGAAATACCTCAACCTGTTGCCCGGCGCCGACGAGGAGTCGGCACACGCCGCCGATTACTATCAATGGAGCGCGCTGCTGCAGTCCGTGTCTGCCTTCGAGGTGTATCGCAAGGTCTACCGTGACCAGATCACTCCCCTGCGCGTGGCCGAGCTGCTCGTCCTGCGGGCCGACATGCCCCGTTCCCTGGCCCGGAGCATGAAGGAGGTCTATTCCAACCTGACCCGTGTCTCCAATGCGCGTTCGGCAGAAACCGAGCGTCTGGCCGGCGAGCTGGAGTCTCATCTGCGCTTTGGCCGAATTGAGCGAATCTTCGAAGGTGGCTTCCGCAAGTACCTGGAAGATTTCCGTGATCGCATCTTTGATCTGGGGTGCAGAATCTCCGATGATTTCCTGATTCCGGCTTCTGCTTGAGGAAATTGAAGGAAAGCGCAAAAAAGACTTGGCAAGGCAGGAAACCATGTCTATAATGCGCAGCTTGTCGGGGCGTAGCGCAGCCTGGTAGCGCACTTGCATGGGGTGCAAGGGGTCGCGAGTTCGAATCCCGCCGCCCCGACCAAAGAAACAAACAAAAGGCCCAGTCTTCGGACTGGGCCTTTTGTTTTTCCGGTCTGCTGCTCCTTCGAGTGCGGCTGGGTGGGTTATTGTCTTGCGACTGAATTGTTTTTTGGGTGAAATGAGTTTTTGTTGCCTGGATCAACAAAATCTGTATAATTCATTTCCTTCGCTGCAGCGCAAACGGAAACGTGGCGCTGGGGCGGTGAAGAGGGTTCTGGAGTTGATCCGGGTCCTGCGTTGAGCGGGTTTGTTTTTGAGCGAGTTTGCTGGAAACAAATGCTTGACAGGGTT
>WBTZ01000194.1 GCA_009026175.1 Zoogloea sp.
GCACTGCCCATGCAAGCCCTCCTCGACGCCATCTCCGCCGCGCCCCTGTCTGCCGATGCCCGGCGCATCTTCCATGGCCGGGGTGGCCGGTACCCGGGTTGCGAGCAGTGGACGCTGGATGTCTTTCCGCCGGTCTGGGTGCTGACCAGCTTCGTGCCGGCCACCGATGCCGAGCTGGCCGCCGTCCACGCGGCCTTGTCGGAACGCTGGGCACAGCTGTGCCCCGGTGAGCCCTTGAACTGGGTCTACCAGTACCGCTTCGAGGCCCGGGCCGAAACCCGGCTGATGGCGGGCAGCGTGCCCGAGCCCCATGGGGTGACCGAGAACGGGGCGCAGTTCAGGGTGCATCTGCTCAAGGGCCTCAACCATGGCTTCTTCGTGGACATGGCGGAAGGCCGGCGCTGGGTGCGCGAGCACGTGGCGGCCCGGCCCGGGCTGAAGGTGCTCAACCTGTTCGCCTACACCTGCTCGTTCTCGGTGGTGGCCCTGCAGGCCGGTGCCCGGCAGGTGATCAATGTGGACATGAGCGACGGGGCCCTGGCGATCGGCAAGCGCAACCACCTGCTCAACGGCCTCACCGCCGGTGCCAGCTTCTTGCCCCACGACATCTTCAGTTCCTGGGGCAAGATCACCCGCAACGGGCCTTACGGGCTGATCATCCTCGATCCGCCGAGCTACCAGAAGGGCAGCTTCGTCGCCGACAAGGACTACGCGCGCCTGATGCGCCGCCTGCCGGATCTGCTGGCCCCGGGCGGGTACGCCCTGCTGTGCCTGAACTCCCCGAAGCTGGGGGTCGCCTTCCTGCAGGAGCAGATGCAGGCCATCGCGCCCCAGCTGGAATTCGAGCAGCGCATCGCCAACCCGCCGGCGTTTGCAGACGTGTCGGACGAGCGCTCGCTGAAGGTGCTGGTCTACAAGGCGCCGGCCTGAGCCGGGATTGCCCGTTTTTTCGCGGCCTGATCCCTCCTCGGAGCCCTTCGACCTGCCCTGCGGCAACACGCCTGGGCCAGGCTTCCCCCTGGTGCGCCGCTGCGGGGTTCCGGGGGCCGGCCATGCACGCCCCGGCCGGCATGGGTCCGGGCTTCGGGCGGAGCCCGGTGAATGACAAGAAAGAAGTCACACCGACATGCCGAAAACCGCCAGGCATATGCTCCAGGCACAAGGAAAAGAGTGTGCAATAGTGTATCTTCGTGATTGGTCAAACCGCCTGGCCACACCTCTCACTGCACGTGAAATGGGATTGCACCGAGCACTGCGCCTTACATGCTTCCACCGGTCTACCCGACAACCTCCGACGCCTCACCATCCAGCCAGCTCCACTCCGGTGGGGCCGACAGCCCCCTTTCCTCCAGGGATTTCGCCGCCCTCGAGCTGATCAGCCAGCCTGTCTGGATATTCGACATCGATCGCCGGCACGTGCTGTGGGCCAACAGCCCGGCATTGCAGATCTGGAGGGCGGCATCCCTCTCTGAATTGCAGGCCCGCGACCTGGGCCGCGACATGTCGGCCACCGTCGCGCACAGGCTCGCCCAGTACCAGCGGGATTTCGAGGCCCACAACGCGATCTTTGCCGAGCAATGGACGCTCTACCCGGCCGGCGAGGCGGTGTCCCTCAACGTGCGCTTCAGCGGCCACCGGCTGGCAGACGGGCGCATGGCCATGATGTGCGAAGGCCGGCCGGTGCACGCCCATGCGCCGGACTCGGTGCGGGCCGTCGAGGCGCTGCTCCACACCACCCTGATGATTTCCCTCTACGACCTGGAGGGACACCCGCTCTATCGCAACCCGGCGGCCCGCGACTCCACCTGCCGCCCCGACGAATGCCTGCCCGAAAGGCTGGTGGATGCGGAAGACATGGCGCTGCTGCACGACACCCTGAGCAACGGCGGGGGTACCTCGCTCACCCTGCGCGTGTATACGCCGCAGGGCGTACGCTGGCACGAGGTCACGGCGCGGCGCTGCCGCGACGCGGTGTCCGGGCAGGACGCGGTGCTGGTCAGCGAAGCCGACGTCACGGCCATCAAGGACACCGAGGCCCGCGCCCGGCACCTGGCCCTGCATGATCCGCTCACCGGGCTGCCCAACCGGACCCAGGTGATGGCCCGCTTCGCCGATGCCTTGCGCGAGCTGGAAACAGGCGGAGCAGAGGCCGCCGTGGTCTTCATCGACCTGGACAACTTCAAGGACATCAACGACACCCTGGGCCATGCGGCCGGCGACGAGCTCCTCGTCGGCGTGGCCAGGCGCCTGCGGGATGCCACCCGGACCGAAGACCTGGTGGCCCGCCTGGGCGGCGACGAGTTCATGATCCTGCTCCGCTCGTCCAACATCCGGAGCGACGTGGACCACGCCTATCGGCGGCTCGCCACCGCGCTCACGGCCCCCCTGGATGTGCGCGGCGTCAAGGTGCGGGTCACCCCCAGCGTCGGGGTCAGCCTGTTCCCCGAGCACGCCAGCGACATCGAGACCCTGCTCCGCCATGCCGACCTGGCGATGTACGGCGCCAAGGCGGAAGGCCGCAACCGCATGGTGCTGTACAACGAATCGATGGGCATGGAGCTGCGCGCCCGCACCTCCCTGGAGGCCGAGCTGCGGCTGGCCCTGGAGCGCGGCGAGTTCGAGGTGCACTACCAGCCGCGCATGGCCGTGCGCAACCGCAGCATCCTCGGCGCGGAGGCCCTGGTGCGCTGGCGCCACCCCGTACATGGCCTGGTCGGGCCGGACGTCTTCATCCCGATGAGCGAACGCCTGGGCTTGATCGGCCGCCTCGGCATGTTCGTCTTCGAAACCGCGGTCCGCCAGCAGACAGAATGGGCCGCCCGCGGTCATGACCTGCAGATCTCGGTCAACCTCTCGCCCCTGCAACTGGCCGACCCCCATCTGGTGACCCGCATGGCCGCGGTGTTGCGGCGCTTTGGCTGCACTCCCTCGCGCATCGAGCTCGAAGTCACCGAATCGATGCTGCTCGGCAACGAAGAAAGACCCATCGCCGTCCTCAAGGCCATCCAGGCCCTGGGCATGTCGATCGCGCTGGACGACTTCGGCACCGGCTACTCGAACCTGGCCTACCTGCAGCGCTACCCCCTGCACACCCTGAAGATCGACAAGACCTTCATCCAGGCCCCCGACGCCGACCGTCCCCTGGCCGAGATGATCGTCTCCCTGTGCCGCCTGCTGAAACTCAACGTGGTCGCCGAAGGCGTCGAAACCAGCGAACAGCTGGACTGGGTTGCCGGGCGGGAGATCGCCGAATACCAGGGCTACCACTTCTCCCCGCCCGTACCCGTTCCGCGCTTCGAGGCGCTGCTCGAAGAAGCCGCAGCCTGACGCATCTGCGCCTGGGCCAGGCCCCGGGAAGGCCTCCGCCCGGGAATGCCGATTGACAGCACCGCCGCCGCGTGACGAAATGCTCCCTCGTCACCGGCCCCGCCTCGAGGCCGCCCTGTCACCCGCCACCCTGGGAGCACCGCGATGTCGCTCAAGTACCTCGGAATCACCGGAAGCCTGCGCCAGAAATCCACCAACAAGGGTCTGCTGCGCAGCGCGGCGGCGAGCCTGCCCGACGGCGTCGTGATGGAGACCGCCGACCTGTCCGACGTGCCCTTCTACAACGCCGACCTCACCGAGAAGCCGGCCTCCGTACAGCGCGTGCTGGCCCAGATCGGTGCCGCCGATGCCCTGGTGCTGGCCGGTCCGGAGTACAACTACTCCCTGTCGCCGGCCCTCAAGAACATCCTCGACTGGGCCTCCCGCGAGAAGGACAACCTGCTGCTGGCCGGCAAGCCGATCGCCATCATGGGCGCCGGCGGTGGCATGGGCACCTCCCGCGCCCAGCACCACCTGCGCCAGGTCTGCGTGTGCCTCGACCTGCATCCGCTGAACAAGCCGGAGGTCTTCGCCAACGCCTTCTCCGCATCCTTCGATGCCGACGGCAACCTCACCGACGAGCGCCTGCTCAAGCTGATTGCCGAGCAGATGCAGGCCCTGGCCACCTGGACCCGCCGCCTGAAGGGCTGAGCGCCGCCCCGGTCCGCCCCCGGCATGTTCGAACTGCGCACCCTCGCCCTCTTTGCCATCACCGCGGTGGCCGAGATCCTCGGCTGCTACCTGCCCTGGCTGTGGCTGAAGGAGGGGCGCAGCCCCTGGCTGGTGGTGCCGGCGGCCTTCAGCCTGGCCGCCTTCGCCTGGCTGCTGACCCTCCACCCCACGGCAGCCGGCCGTACCTATGCGGCCTACGGCGGGGTCTACATCGGCGTTGCGCTGATCTGGCTGTGGGCGGTGGATGGGCTGCGCCCCACCCTCTGGGATCTCACCGGCGGTGCCGTGGCCCTGGCCGGCATGGCCATCATCATGTTTGCCCCCCGGGGCTGAGCGCCCCGCCCCCCTCGACCGGAGTCTCCATGTCCGCGCTGTTCTCTCCCTATCGCCTGGGTGACCTGGCCCTGGCCAACCGCATCGTCATCGCCCCCATGTGCCAGTACTCGGCCGAGGACGGCAATGCCACCGACTGGCACCGCATCCACCTGGGCAACCTGGCCCTGTCGGGCGCAGCGCTGCTGATCATCGAAGCCACCGCCGTCACGCCGGAGGGCCGCATCTCGCCGGCCGACCTGGGGCTGTGGTCCGACGCCAACGCGGCGGCCCTCGGCAGCACCCTCGACAGCCTGCGCCGCTACTCGTCGATGCCGGTGGCGGTGCAGCTCGCCCATGCCGGCCGCAAGGCCTCCAGCCACCTGCCCTGGGAAGGCGGCCAGCTCATCCCCCTGGACGCCGGCGGCTGGCACACCGTGGCCCCCTCGGCCCTGCCCCATGGCGATGGCGAACGCGCCCCGCTGGCCCTCGACAGCGCCGGGCTGGTGCGCATCCGCGAGGCCTTCGTGGCCGCCGCACGACGGGCCGCAGGCATCGGCCTGGATGCGCTGGAGCTGCATGCGGCCCACGGCTACCTGCTGCACCAGTTCCTGTCCCCGCTCTCGAACATCCGCAGCGACGCCTACGGGGGCAGCCTGGAGAACCGCCTGCGCTTTCCGCTGGAGGTCTTCGATGCGGTGCGGGCCGTCTTCCCGGCCGGCAAGCCGGTGGGCATGCGCATCTCGGCCACCGACTGGGTGGACGGCGGCTGGGACCTGGAGCAGAGCGTCGTCTTCAGCCAGGCGCTCAAGGCGCGGGGCTGCGACTTCATCCACGTGTCCTCGGGCGGCCTGTCGCCCCGGCAGCAGATCACCCTCGCGCCGGGCTACCAGCTGCCCTTCGCCGAACGCATCCGCGCCGCAACCGGCCTGCCCACCGTGGCCGTGGGCCTCATCACCGAGGCCGAGCAGGCCGAGAGCATCGTCGCCAGCGGCCAGGCCGACCTGGTGGGCATCGCCCGGGCAATGCTCTACGACCCGCGCTGGCCCTGGCATGCGGCCGCCCGGCTGGGCGCCAGGGTGCATGCCGCCCCCCAGTACTGGCGCTGCCAGCCCCGCGGCCTGCCAGATCTGTTCGCCGACGCGAAGGTCGGCCAGCGCTAGCAGGTGCAGCCCGCCCCCTCAGGTCGGCGGGGGGGCGGACACATGCCGGCGCACCACCTCGACCAGGCGTTCCGGGTCGATGGGTTTGGCCAGGTGGTCCACCATGCCGGCGGCAAAACAGCGCTCCCGCTCTTCATCGAGCGCATGGGCGGTCTGGCCGATCACCGGCAGGTCGGGTGCCAGGGCGTGGATGGCCCGGGTGGCGTCGAAGCCGTCCATCACCGGCATCTGCACATCCATCAGCACTGCCGCGAAAGCCGCGGCGCCCTGCTGGCGCACCGCATCGACGGCCTCCTGCCCGTTGCAGGCGAGGCTCACCAAGGCCCCTTCCTCCCCCAGCATCTCCTCCAGCACCATGCGGTTCACCTCGTTGTCCTCGGCCACCAGCAAGGACAACCCGGCCAGGCGCAGGCCTCCCGGCGCGGCGTCAGCCTGGAAAGGCAATGCCGCATCAGGGGCCACCGGCAGGGCCGTCGGCACGCAGGGCAGCCGGACCTCGAAGCAACTGCCTTCCCCCGGCCGGCTCCGCACCGTCACGACACCGCCCATCAGCTCCACGATGCGGCGGGTGATGGTGAGGCCGAGGCCGGTTCCGCCAAACTTGCGGGTGGTGGAATTGTCCGCCTGCTCGAAGGGGGCAAAGACCTTGGCCAGTTCCTCCTCGCTCATCCCGATGCCCGAGTCCGTGACCTGGAACACCAGCTGCTCGCCCTCGTGGCTGACCCCCAGGCTGACCTCGCCCTGGTCGGTGAACTTGATCGCGTTGGAGAGCAGGTTGATCAGGATCTGGCCGATGCGCAAGGGGTCGCTCAGACAGGACGGCGGCAGGGAGCCGCCGCGACGGAAACGCAGGATCAAGCCCTTGGCACCCGCCCGCTCCTCCATCAGCTCCAGCACTTCGCGGATGACCTTGCCCAGATCCACCGGGATGGACTCCACCCGCAACTTGCCTGATTCGATCTTCGAGAAGTCCAGGATGTCGTTGATGATGCCCAGCAGCAGCTGCCCCGAGGACACGATGCGGGCGAAGGTGTCCCTGGCCTTGTCCCGCCCGCGGCTGTCGCGGAAGCCGATCCGGGCCAGCCCCAGCACGCCGTTGAGCGGCGTCCGGATCTCATGGCTCATGTTGGCCAGGAATTCGCTCTTCACGCGGGCCAGGCGCTCCGCTTCGGCCCGTGCGGCCACCAGGTCGGCGGTGCGCTCCGCCACCAGCTCTTCCAGGCTGTCGCGATAGCGGGCCAGCTCCTGGTCTTTCAGCACGCGCTCGGTGATGTCCTCGAGGATGGCGATCCCGCCCACGATGGCCCCCGCCTCATCGCGCAGGGGGGCGCAGTGCATCGCGATGTTCAGGTCATGGCCGTTGTAGGTGGTCCGGTAGGGCCCTTCATAGCGCCCGATATTGCCGGCGACGGCTTCCCGCAGGGGGGACAGGACCCGGGCATCCTGCAGCTTGCTGCAATCAAGGCTCAGCATGTAATCCAGGGGGGCGCCCATGATCCGGGCAAACTGCTGGTTGCAGTAACTTACCTTCAGATCCGTGTCGTACTTGAGGATCCCGACCGGCGAATGGCGCAACAGCAGGCGGGCGTGTTCCTCGCTTTCGCGCAGGGCCAGTTCGGCGAGCTTGCGCGCGGTCACATCCGACTGGATGCCCTCCCACATCACCGATCCGTCCTCCATCCGTGTGGGTCGGGCCTGCACCGAGATCCACCGCAGGCCCCCATCGGAACGGATCCGCCCCTCCCATTCAAAAGTCGCCTGGGTCCTGGCGGCGCGTCGGCGCGTCGCATCGAAGGAGGCCCGGTCGTCCTCGTGCAGCCGCTGGTACACAGACCCCGCGTCGCTCAGCACGGTCGCCTCGTCCAGCCCGCACTGCTCGCAGAACAGGGGGCTCACATAGTCGAAGCGCAACCGTTCATCCCCTGTCCAGCGAAGCTTGAACACGCCCACCGGAATTCTCGCCACCAGCCGCTCATATTCGTCCAGGGCCGCCTTCAGGGACGTCTCTGCCCGGTGCCTGTCCGTAACGTCCTGCACCGCGCCATGGACGCGCACTGTGCCGCCCGCGGCATCGCGCTCAGCCTCCGCCAGGCCATGAATCCAGCGCACCTGCCCATCCGGCCACAGGTAACGATATTCGTGGTCGAAGGCCCGCCCCGCCGGAGCGCTCACCTCGGCAGCCCTGGCCAGCGTCGCCTCCCTGTCGTCAGGGTGAACATTCTGCTGCCACTCTTCCAGCGGGAAATGCCGGCCAGCGGAAAGTCCGAAGATCTGCAGGAACTGTTCCGAGGAATGGGCCACTCCGCTCGGCAGATCGATGGAGAAGACTCCC
>WBTZ01000304.1 GCA_009026175.1 Zoogloea sp.
ACTGGAAATTATAGTCAGCAGGGTTCAGCATGTTGCGGTAATACACCGTATTATCTTCATCCCATGAAAGATGCGTCAATCCGGTTCCTTTCCACCGGTCGTAGATCGCCGTGGGGTTTTGTGAAGCGGAAGATGTACCCGGTATGGCTGCGCCATACATCCATACTCCGTTCTCGGCACTGAAGCATTTGGACAGGTAGAGAGCGTCATCACCCCGGTAGATGATGTACGGATAAGCCAGCGCCGGTGTCCCGTCATTCGATGTGTAGACAGGGTTACCTTGAGTAACATATTCCACCGAACCCCAAGAAGTTCCCTGAATTCTACGCGCGGCGATATTGAAACCGCTGTTGTCGGCCGTTCGGTACTCCCATGTCACGACAGGTTTCCAGGTCAACGCTGATGCATCGTAATACAAATCGATGGCCGGGTTCCGACTATACCCGACGGTTCCATCGACAGCAGAGCTGAGGTATACTTCGTTCGTCCAACTGCTGCCGCCGTCGGGATTCGTCATGTAGAAGATTCTTCCGGCTGATTCATAGACGGCATGATACATACCGCTGACATCTCTCAGGAGTTTCTTTTGACCATTTCCATTCAGAGCCGCGGTGGAATTACTGGCGAGATGTTTTTTGTAGACAGCAAAGATCGATCTATTAGCTGTTGCAGCAAGGGTATATGGATTTGTAATACTTCCATCGTTCCAAAAGCCAAACTGAAAGCCCGCTGGTGCTTGTGCAGAGATTACTACAGGATAATCTTGCGCATAGTAACGCTTACTGTTCCCTTCTTGGATGGTAGTACCATCGGCAGAATATCCATAATAATCTGCAGGTCCCGACCATTCTAAATAATTACCCGGTTCAAATAAATATTCATATGCAAAACCAAAAGTTGCCGTTATAGGCCTCGTGTCACCCCATATTATAAATTGATGTTGATTTGATTTATAATTTTCCTGTTGATCTTCCCAGTTTGTCACAGTTCTAAATGTGTTACCATTTTGTACAATATCCCCCACTAACAAGTTTTGATCGTACAAAGATCTTTTTTCAATGTAGCCGTTGTATAAATGCTTGTATGGAGGATTTCCGGGAACTGGTATCTCAAGTTCGGGTGATTGAGGCGTGCCTAATATGCGCGGATCAATAAATCCAACATAATCATTTGAGTTGGATGTAAGGAACTGAAAAGTGCGCTTATGGTATGTTTCAAATGCAACAGTGGCATCATAATTGTTCAAGGCTGTCACTAATGTTGTTGAGGGAAACGAAGCATACATCACAGAATTAACGTTTGTCGAATGCTGCTGACCCCCAAAAGTACCCAATATCGCATGCCCTATTTCGTGGACTAAAGTTGATTGCAGGAATAAACCACCCGGAATACTGTTCTTGTGCCATGTCCGATTGTTATTGTAATAAATCTCGATAGCTGGATTCTACAAGGAAGTGCAACGCAGTTGATTGAAGACTTCCTTCGGTGTTCGGTAATGTAAAACTTTTCTTGGTGTGTTGTTGAGTTTCCGTTCCAATCGTTTCACGTCAGCATCAGAGACA
>WBTZ01000305.1 GCA_009026175.1 Zoogloea sp.
GTGGGTGACCCTTCCGGGCGCCCCCTCCTCTCCATCGTCATCCCCTGCTTCAACGAGGAAGAGGTCATCGGCGAGACGCTCCGGCGCCTGCGGGCCTTCTGCGCGGAACTGCATGATCTGGACGTCGAGCTGATCTTCGTGGATGACGGCAGCCGCGACCGCACGCGCATGTTGCTCAAGGGCTTTGCGGCCGAGGACCCGCGGATCAAGCTCGTCTGCTTTGCCCGCAACTTCGGCCACCAGATCGCGGTGACTGCGGGCATCGACGCCGCACGGGGCGATGCCGTGGTGCTGATCGACGCAGACCTGCAGGACCCGCCCGAGGTCATTCTCGAGATGGTCCGGAAGTGGCGCGAGGGCTACGACGTGGTGTATGGCACGCGCACCGAGAGACCCGGGGAGTCACGCTTCAAGCTGGCCACGGCAAGAGGCTTCTACCGCCTCCTCAACCGCCTGTCGGATGTGCCGATCCCGCTCGACACCGGCGACTTCAGGCTCATGAGCCGCAAGGTGGTCACCACCCTGCAGGCGATGCCCGAACGCGACCGCTTCGTGCGCGGCATGGTCAGCTGGGTCGGCTTCAACCAGATCGCCCTGCCCTATCGGCGGGCCGAACGCTTTGCCGGCGAGAGCAAGTACCCCCTGCGCAAGATGATCCGCTTCGCCACCGACGGCATCCTGTCCTTCTCGAGCAAGCCCCTGCAGCTCTCCGTGGCGATGGGCATGACCTCCGCCTCCATGGCCCTGGCGGGCATCCTGTATGCCCTCATCCTGCGGCTGTTCACCGACATCTGGGTGGAGGGCTGGACGGCGCTGATGATCGCCGTGCTGTTCATCGGTGGCGTCCAGCTCATCAGCGTGGGCATCCTGGGTGAATACGTGGGCCGCATCTACAACGAGATCAAGGGGCGCCCGCTCTACGTGGTCAATGAATACGTCGGCTTCCGTGAAGAAGGCCCCGCCACCTCCCGCAGCCCCGTGGTGCATAGCCGATGAGCGCCGCCAAGCTGTTCAAGCTGATGCTGGGCGTGGGGCTGGCGGTCTTCTTCCTGTGGCTGGTCGTACGCCAGATCAGCCTGGCCGACCTGAAGACGGCTTTTGCCGCCGCCGACCCCGTCTGGATCGGGGTCGGCCTGGCCGCCTTCTTCGTTGGCTACGCCTGCCGGATCGAGCGCTGGCACCTGATGCTGCAGCGGGACAACCCGAGCCTGGGCTGGCATCGCTGTGCCGGCCCGCTGATGGCCAGCGTGGCGGCCAACAACGTGCTGCCTTTCCGGGCTGGTGACCTTGTCCGGGCCTTCGGCTTCAACCGGCGGCTGGGAATCGGTGCCAGTACGGCCATCGTCACCCTCTTCGCCGAACGCCTGCTGGACCTGCTGATGGTGCTGCTCTTCCTGGGTGGTGCCCTGGCGTGCTTCGGTACCGACCTCACCCGGCTGGCCGGTGTCGGCAGCGCCGTGCCGATCGCTGCGGCGGCCGGCATCCTCGGGCTGCTGCTGGCCCCCCGGCTGTTCGCCGCCCCGGGGCGCGCCCTGGCGCGGGCCCTCACCCGGGT
>WBTZ01000195.1 GCA_009026175.1 Zoogloea sp.
TCGCCGAGGCCCGCGCCAGCACCCACCGGGAGGCCGCCGTGCTGCGCCGGGTCGAGACCGAAGCGGCGGCCCTGCACCGCCGGGCGCTCTCCAGCCGTGCCGGCTGGCTCCGCCAGCTCGATGCTGCCGACGCCCTGGCGCGCAGTGCAGACCTGACCGAAAAAGCCTGGCAGCTCGGTGAGGGCAGCCTCAGCGACACACTCAACGCACGGCGCCTGGCCCACGAGGCACGCCTGTCCGCCCAGCTGGCCCGGCTGGAGGCCAGCGAAGCCCGCTACAAGCTGCTGCTGGACGCACATCGCCTGTGGCCCCTGGACGTGGACGACGACGCCGGACACGATCACCACTGAAGCGGAGACTGCACGGCCATTCGCCAGTTAGAATGGGTCCGCCTATTTCATCCGCATTTCACGTGCCGCCGTCCCTGCCCCCCATCATCGACATCGAGGCATCCGGCTTCGGTTCTGGCAGCTACCCGATCGAAGTCGGCGTGGCCCTGCCGGACGGCCAGACCTACTGCTCACTGATCCGCCCGCTGGCGCACTGGACGCACTGGGACGACAGCGCCGAACAGGTGCATCGGGTCAGCCGGGACACGCTGCTGAGACACGGGCGGGCGGCAGAAGAAGTGGCCGACCACGTCAACGATCTGCTCGCCGGCCAGACCGTGTATTGCGACGCGTGGTATCACGACCTCACCTGGCTGAGCCGCCTGTTCGAAGCCACCGGACGGGTCCAGGCCTTCCGCCTGGACGACATCCGCTGCCTGCTGAGCGAGGCCCAGGCAGACCACTGGCACGCCACCAGGACCCGCATCCAGGCCGACCTCGGCCTCAACCGGCACCGGGCCAGCAACGATGCGCGGATCCTCCAGGCCACCCTGGGCCGGGTTCGCCTCGACCACCCGACACCACGCCGGGTGCCGGGCAATGCTCAGAAGGAGATCCGGTAGCTGGCGCCGGTCGGCCCGAGGATCCAGTTACCCGCCCGCACGCCGATGTAGGCACCGGCCGCATTCCAGGCCATGTCCTTCCAGGAGAAGCGGTTGCAGTCCTGCTGCGAATCGTAGAGTTCCTTGGCGAGGCCCGGCACCAGGGCCAGGCCGACCGCCGTCAGGGTATCGTCGGAGAGCCTGGACGCTCCCACGCCGAGCGCCAGGGAGACGCCGAAATGCGCGGCCTTGTCGCTGCCGGCCCAGTCGTCATGATGGGCACCGCAGGCTTGTACCCCACCGGCAAGGCCGGCCAGCAGGATCAGTAACATCGTTTTCTTCAAGACTCACCTCAGGATGAATGGATTGTGCACCGCATGATACGTGGCCAGCACGCCCCGTGCATCCAGACGGGAACGGCAGCCCGGGGCTGCCCCCGGGCAAGCGCCTCACTCGTCCTTGCGGAACTTGTCGTGACAGGCCTTGCACGACTCACCCGTCTTGCCGAACTGGGCCTTGATGGCGGCGGCATCACCGGTCATCGCCACCTTCTGAAGCTCGTTGGCCTCCTTGATGAAGGCCACCGCCAGCTTCTTGACCTCGTCGGGCTGCTGGAAGAACTCCGGCTTCACGCGGGTTTTCTGGCTGCCAGCGTCCTTGTCGGTACCCGGCCCATAGAGGGCCCCCATGCCCGAGTTGGCGGTGGCCGCGATCACGTTGGCGGCGGCGAGTACCTGATCCTTGTTGAAGCTGCCCGGGTTGTCGATGACCTGCTGCTTGATCTTGCCCATGTTCCAGGACATGAAGGCATAACCCGCCTTGCGCAGCTTGATCTGGTCTTCAGGCTTGGCCTGGGCACAGGCACCGGCGGCAAGGCCCGCGGCGGCCAGGGCAAACAGCACGTGCTTGATCTTCATGAAATGACTCCGTTGTTGTGTGGCATGCAGCCGTTGCTGGAAAGACGGACGGGCCAGGCACGCGGCCGCCGACCGACCGGCGGATTATTCCACAAGAATCCGGACACGCTGCCGGCGCGCGGCGGCGGTGATCCAGCACGACTCCGGGAACCACGTTCCGGATTGGCGATCTGAGCGTCATCACCACATGGACCGGACCCCAACGTGCGCACTCTTGCCGTTTCTCTCGCAGCCCTCTGCCTGCCCGCCTTCGCCACCGAACGGATCGACCTGCAGACGGAGACCGCCATACCCCGCAGCGGCAATCTGTACGGCATCGGCGTCGGGGTGCTGCCCGCCACATCCGGCTCCGACGAACTGAAGGCCATGGTGCTGCCAGTCATCCAGGCCAGCTATGGCGAACGCTTCTACATCAATGCCCTGCGCGCCGGCGTCTGGCTCGCCGACTCCGACGACCGTCGCGTGCGCTTCGGTCTCGCTGCGGATGCCCGTTTCGGCTGGAAGGCGGAAGATGGGCGGCGCACCCGCGGCATGGATGACCGCGACTTCGCGGTGGACATCGGCCCCGCGCTGCGCTGGCAGACCGACTACGGCACGTTCAATGCCCAATGGGGCTTCGATGCGGGCTCCGCCAGCAAGGGTCAGAGCGCCCAGTTGCAGTTCGTGCGGGCCATCATCCGCGGGCCGCGGCTGCGCCTCAACGGCCTGCTTGGCGTCACCTGGAACGACGGTCGCATGAACGACTATTACTTCGGCGTTTCGGCACGGGAGGCGACCCCGGACCGGCCCGCCTATCGGGCCGGTGCCGGCACCCAGTTGCAGGCCGGCATCAATGGCGCCTGGCCGATGGGCAACCAGGGTTCGCTGCTGTTCGGCCTGATGGCTACCCGCCTCGGCAGCGCCCAGGCCGACAGTCCCATCGTCGAGACCCGCATCCAGCCGCTCGCCTACGCGGGCTACGGCTGGACGTTCTAGGCCTTCCTGTCAGAGGGGGCGTTTCACGCTCAGGGCGCCGCGGATCTGTCCCTTTGCATAGCCAAAGGCCTTGTCCTCCGGATAGTGGCTGGCCAGGGCCTGCTTCAGGGCCGGCTCGATCGACTCCACCGGGCCGTGACACTTGAGGCACACGTCCCCTACCGGGATCGCCCGCATGTAGCGGAACACCGGCTTGCCATTGTCGACCTGGACCTCGCCGACCTCGAGCGTCTCCACCTTCTCGCCATTGGCGGCCCGGATATTGAAGTCCGCGAGTTGGCGGGCCTCCCACACATCCGGCGTCCCCTTGGCCTGGTTGCGGGTCTTCAGGCTCACCCGGCTCATGGCCCAGCCGGTCTTTTCGGACTGCTCCCTGAGGAGTTGCGGTGCCGCCTCCTTGCACACCGGAATGGCGGCTACCGCCCCCTTGCCGGCCACGGTCTCCTGCATCATGGCAACGACCTTGGGCAACACCGGCAAAGCGTTCTTTCGCGTGTCGAGCTTGAGGGCCTCGAGGTCCTGGGCCTGGGCGACGCCCGAAAGACAGAGGGTCAGAGCAAAAGCGGTACGGAGCATGATGGCACCTTTAAATCAGAATATTCTAATATAAAGGAAATCCTGGCTGTGGGCCATGCCGGATCTATGCTGGAGGCACCAGGGAGAGTTCGCGGAAACCAATCCCGCCCGCCACGGACCAACAACAGCCCCCCCCCCAACCGAAGGAGAGCGTCATGGAATCCCAGACCCACAGCATCGCCAACCTCTTTGCCCAGCTCGGCCTGCCCGACGAAAGCGCCGCCATCGACGCCTTCATCGCCAGTCATCCACTGCCCCACGATGTCCAGCTGTTCGATGCGCCGTTCTGGAGTGCCGCCCAGGCAGCCTTCCTGAAAACCGAGATCGCCGAGGATGCAGACTGGAGCCCGGTGATCGACACCTTGGATGCACGTCTGCGCGTCAGGCAATGAGAAGCCGGGCGGGGATCAGACCGGAAACAGGAAGCGCTGGGGATCGACGCCCCATTTGTCCGGCGCCTCCGCCGACACGATGCGGTCCCCGCCACCGCTGCCCAGCTTGCGGCCCAGATCGAGCATCTCCGGCTTGATGTAGCCGTTGGAGCGGGTGCTGAAGAAGACCCGCAGCTTGGGAGTGAGCAGGCTGCCGTCGTTCTGCTCGACCACCACCCCGAGGCGCCCGGACTCCAGCCGCACCAGGCTGCCCACCGGGTAGATGCCGACGCAGCGCATGAAGGCCTGCAGCAGCTTCTGGTCGAAGTGGTCGGCGCTCCACTCCCACATCTTGCGCAGCGCCTCGGCGGCCGGCATGCCCTTGTGGTAGCAACGATCTGCGGTGATCGCATCGTACACATCCACAATGGCTGCCATGCGGGCCATGGCGGAAATCTGGTCTCCCGCCAGTCGGTCCGGGTAGCCCTTGCCGTCCAGGCGCTCGTGGTGGTGACGGGTGATGTCCAGCGGAATGGGACCGATGCCCGGCGTATTCACCAGCACGGCGTGACCATCGCCGGGATGCTGACGGATCAGGTCGAATTCGGCATCGGTCAGCCGCCCCGGCTTGTTGAGCACCTCGTCGGGCACCTTCATCTTGCCGATGTCGTGGAGCAGTCCGCCGATCCCTCCCTGGCGCAACGCGTCACCCTCGAGCCCCAGGGAACGGCCGAAGGCAATCATCAGGGTGCACACACTGACCGAATGCAGGAAGGTGTAGTCGTCCTTGTTCTTGATGCCGATCAGGCCCAGCAACGCCCCGCTGTTGCGCAGCACCGAGCCCGTGATGGCCTCGACCACCGGCTCAGCGTC
This sequence comes from Zoogloea sp., assembly GCA_009026175.1. Taxonomy (GTDB): domain Bacteria; phylum Pseudomonadota; class Gammaproteobacteria; order Burkholderiales; family Rhodocyclaceae; genus Zoogloea. Next base: position 4,644 of record WBTZ01000195.1, read on the forward strand.
TTCGAGGGACACTGCCTTGCCCAGGCGCACGTCGCTCATCATGGTGCGGACCACCTTGTGCGCCTGCTCATGCACCTTGCGGGCACGCGCCAGCTCCTCGTGCACGGTCGCACGGACATGCTGGGCTTCGGGGACGGCCAGGGCGGCGATGATCTCCTGCTCGACCGCCTGCTTCACGTCTTCAGCAGCCACCGCCTCGCGATCATCGATGCCCTTGCCGGTATCGATATACACGTGCTGGATGCCGGACTCGACGATGCGGCGCAGGTCTTCCGCGTCCTTCAACTTGAACTGGGCCCGCCAGAACGGGTGGGACATCCAGTCCCCACACATCTCTTGAATGAACATGCCCGGCTTGAGCCGGGACACGGGAATCTTCTTCAGCATCCGTCTGAGGCCTCGCGGCCTGGTGATCTGGTTGACAAGGCAGTAACGGCGTGAAGATACCCAACTTGAGTACAGGGTATATACATCAACGCAGCGTCGAAACAAATGGCCTCAAGCACTGTCGCTATAATGCCGACTCCTTTTTTGCACTGCACACAACTATTTCATGGACATCACCCTGCTCATCAAGGCGTTGATCCTCGGCGTGGTCGAAGGCCTTACCGAGTTCTTGCCCATCTCCAGCACCGGTCACCTCATCCTGGCCGGCGACCTGCTCAACTTCAACGATGACCGGGGCAAGCTGTTCGAGATCGTGATCCAGTCCGGCGCCATTCTGGCAGTGGTCTGGGAGTACCGGGAGCGCATCCTGAAGACCTTCTCCGGCCTGGGGCGTCAGCGGGAAGCCAACCGCCTGGTCCTCAACCTCTTCATCGCCTTCCTGCCCCTGGCCGTCCTCGGGCTGGCCTTCGGCAAAGCCATCAAGGCCTCGTTGTTCGCGCCCCTGCCGGTGGCGACCGCCTTCATCATCGGCGCCTTCGTCATTCTGTGGGCCGAGCGCCGTACCCATACGGTCAGGATTCACAGTGTGGATGAAATGACCCCCCTCGATGCCGTCAAGATGGGCGTCGCCCAGGCCTGCGCGCTGATTCCGGGCACCTCCCGCTCGGGGGCCACCATCATCGGCGGCATGCTGTTCGGTTTCTCCCGCCATGCGGCGACCGAGTTCTCCTTCTTCCTCGCCATCCCGACCCTCGGCGTCGCTACGATTTACCAGCTGTACAAGGAGCGGGCACTGCTCAGCTTCGACGATCTGGGAATGTGGGTGGTGGGCTTCATTGCGGCCTTCGTCTCCGCCTTCCTGTGCGTCCGCTGGCTGCTGCGCTACATCTCCAACCACGACTTTGTGCCCTTCGCCTGGTACCGCATCGCCTTCGGCATCGTGGTACTCGCGACCTGGCACTTCGGCCTGGTGGAATGGACAGCTCACTGAACATAACCGCTCCCGCCCCCGGCCTCCCGGGGCCTTGGGGCGTGGTGAGCAGCTGGATCGAACTGCATGACGCCGGACGCCAGCGGGACCTCCCACTGCGTGTTTACCTGCCCAATGCCCCCCGGCTGCAGGGCCTGGTGGTGTTCTCCCACGGCCTCGGTGGCTCGCGTGACGGCGGGCAGGCCTGGTTGAGCCACTGGGCCAGCCACGGCATTGCCGCCATTGCAGTGCAGCACCCGGGCAGCGACGCCAGCCTGCTGGGAGATGGCCGCTCCCCGCAGGCGCTGCGGCAGGCGTTCAGGGCCGCCATGAGCCCGGAGCAACTGACCCTCCGGCTGGACGATCTGTGTTTCATGCTCGGCGCCATCGGCACCGATCCAGCCCTGCCCGCCAAGCTCACGACGGCACCGGCCATCGGGCTGTGCGGCCACTCCTTCGGGGCTGTCACGGTCCAGCTGCTGGCAGGCGAGCAGCGCGCCGGACGGCCCGCCCGCCCCCTCGACCAGCGGGTCCGGGCGGCCCTGGCCCTCAGCCCGTCGGCCCGCCAGCCCGACATGCCCCCCGGACTGGCGCAACGCTTCGGCGCCATCGAGTTGCCCTTCATGAGCCTGACCGGCACCCGCGACGACGGCATGGGCCTGTCCGACATCACCGCGGCCAACCGCGAGCTGCCCTTCCGCCACATGGCGCCGGGGCACAAATACCTGCTCGTCTTCGACGGCGGCACGCACCTGGACTTCGCCGGCCAGGCCAGCGATGCGGAAGGCTCCGTGTTCCGCATCCGGCGCAATCCCCCGCGCTTCAGCGAGGCCCTGCTGGCCGCCTCCACCGCCTTTTGGCAGGCCCACCTGGCGGACGACCACGGCAGCCTGGACTGGCTCCACACCACCCTTCCGGGCCGACTGCGGCCCGACGACCGCTTCGAGATCCGATGATCATCTACCTCCACGGCTTCCGCTCCGGCCCCCAGTCCTGGAAAGCCCGCAGCCTCGGCGCCCGGATGGCCGAACTGGGGCTGGCCGACCAACTGTGGTGCGGCCAGTTGCCGGTCTCGCCGTCTGCCGCCATCTCCCTGGCCGAAGCGCAGATCGCCCGCTGCGACACGCCTCCCACCCTGGTGGGCAGCTCCCTGGGCGGCTACTACGCCACCTACCTGGCCAACAGGCACGGCTGCCGCGCGGTGCTGGTCAATCCTGCGGTGCTGGCGCCCCTCTCCCTGTCGGCCTACGTGGGCATCCAGACCCACATGTACACCGGCGAACCCTTCGAGCTGACCGAAGCCCATATCGCCGAGCTGCGCAGCCTGGAGGTCACCCAGCTGGCCCACCCGGAAAACTACTGGCTGCTGGCTGAGACCGGCGATGAAGTGCTGGACTACCGCCACGCGGTGGCCCGCTACGCCGGCGGCCATCAGACCGTGCTGGAAGGCGGCGACCACAGCTTCACGCGCTGGGACGCCTGGCTGGACGAGATTCTCCGCTTTGCAGGACTGCTGCCCACCCCATGACGACACCTCCCGAGGGCTTCGACGCCCGCCGTTTCAAGGCCCTGGAACGCAGCGGCTTCAACCGCATCGCCACCCGCTACGCCGACGGCGCACCGCTGCGCGCCAGCCTGCAGGCCGCCTTGCTCGACGCCGCGGCGCTACGGCCCGGCGCACGGGTGCTGGACCTGGCGGCCGGCCCCGGCCTGCTGGCC
>WBTZ01000196.1 GCA_009026175.1 Zoogloea sp.
GGCGCCCCCTTGCCCATTTCGCCCAGCACAGCGGCCAGCCGGCCCTGCTGGCCGAAGGCGGCCGCATCGCCCACGCCAACCAGGCCCTGCTCAAGGTGCTCGGACTGGAAGCCCGCAGCGACGAAGTGCTGGGCATGCCCCTCGACAACATCGTGCACCCCAAGCACCACCGCCGCCTGGCCGCCCTGCTCGGTGCCGGCACGGCATCCGGCGACGCCGGCGTGCTGACCCTGCTGCGCGCCGACGGCGTGCCCTGGCTGGCCCGCGTCAGCCTGTTCCGGGGCGACCGCTCGCCGGTCACCCTGCTACAGTTCGACACCCCCGAGGCCCTGCCGGACACCGGCCCCGACCGCCAGTGGGGCAACCGCCTGGCCCACTTCTCCGGGGAGATCCTGTTCGCCCTGGACAACCAGCTGCTGGTCACCTGGCTCAACCCCCAGTGGGAGCGGGCCACCGGCCGGCCGGTGGCCGACAGCCTGTTCCTGCCCTTCCTGCCGCTCTTCCACCTGGAAGACCGGGCCGCCCTGACCAAGGGCCTGCGCCAGCTGCAGAGCGGAGAACGGGACAGCCTGAACCTGGAGGTACGGACCCTCGCCGGCCGTGCCCTGGGCCCACGCTGGGTGGAGCTGCGGGCCTGGCCCCTCGACCTGCCGGCCAGCGGCGAGACCGGCATCGTCGGCATGCTCCTAGACATCGACCAGCGGCGGCGCAGCGAAGAGGCCCTGCGGGCCCAGCGGCGCAGCCTGCACACCATGCTCGACAACCTGCCGGGCATGATCTACCGGGGCCAGAACGACAAGCACTGGACCATGGAGTTCGTCAGCGAAGGCTGCTTCGAGCTGACCGGCTACACCCCCCTCGAGCTGGTGGACAACCAGTCGGCCAGCTTCGCCGACCTGATTCACCCGGAGGACCGGGATTTCGTCTGGAACTACGTGCAGATGCGCCTGACCCGGCGCGAGCGCTACGAACTGAGCTACCGCATCGTGGACCGGGACGGCCAGACCCGCTGGGTCTGGGAGCAGGGGCGCGGCATCCATTCCAGCCGCGGCGAATTCCTGGGCCTGGAAGGCTTCATCACCGACGTGGACAGCAGCCGCGGCGCCCAGGAGGAAGCACGGCGGCGCCTGTTCTTCGACAACGCCACCGGCCTGCTGGGCTTCAGCCTGTTCCTCGACCGGCTGCAGCACCTGTGCGTCCATTCCACCATCGCCGGCTATCCCTTTGCGCTGCTGCACCTGGCCCTCGAGCCCCTCGACGAGATCGCCGCCACCCACGGCCCGGCGATGGCCGAGCGGGTCATGGTGGAGGTCGGCAAGCGCCTGCGGGTGGTGTACAACGACTGCAACGGGGTGGCCCGCCACGGCAACGGCTTCGCCATCCTGGTGGCGGACTTCCGCCCCGCCTCCCTGCCCTGGGCCACTCCCGGGCCGGCCGATCCGTCCTCGGAGGAAGGCCTGCACCACCTCGCCGGCGCCCTCGCCGCGCTGGCCGGCAAGCCGCTGCGCATCGACGGCCACCCCATCGCCCTGCGTGCCCGGGTCGGCATCGCCCCCGGGCCATGCGGTGACGCCCGGGAGATGCTCGCGGCGGCCGTCGACGCCACCTCCGGCCGGCCCGCGGAAGGCGCTGGGGCCTGAGCCCCCGCGGGCGGCCCTGCCGCGCCGCGCACAAGATCACGCCACCGCGCATATCCGGACAGTCACGACTGGTCCGGACACAGTTGTTTGCATAGAATGCACGGACCTTTCATCACCTGACACCCTTCGGCACCGTCCATGGCCTTCTCCGCCCAGCCCAGCAAGCAACCATGAAACGCGCACTCGCGGCTCTCTGGATGATTGCCCTGGCCGGCCCGAACGAGGCCGCAGGCGGCCACCTCGAACGGGTGCAGGCAACCCGCGAGATGCGGGTCTGCATCTGGCCCGACTACTACGGCATCTCCTACCGCAACCCCAAGACACAGCAGCTGGAAGGCATCGACATCGACATGGCGCGGGCCCTCGCCCGTGACCTGAACGTGGCGGTGCGCTTCGTGGACAGCTCCTTCGCCCAGCTGGTCAGCGACGTGACCCAGGACCACTGCGACATCGCCATGTTCGCCATCGGGATCACCCCGCAGCGGAGCGAGAAGCTGCGTTTCACCCGCCCGCACCTGGTCAGCGACATCTACGCCATCACCACCAAGAGCAACCGGCGGATCCGGACCTGGGACGACATCGACAAGCCCGGCGTGGTGGTCGCCGTGGCCAAGGGCACCCTGCACGAACCGATCATGCGGGACAAGCTGCGTCAGGCCACCCTGCTGGTCACCGACACCACCCAGGGTCGCGAGCAGGAAGTGGAATCAGGACGCGCCGATGTATTCATGACCGATTTCCCCTTCAGCCGGCGCATGCTGGAAACCACCGACTGGGCCCGCCTGGTGGCCCCGGCCTCCACCTATCACCTGACGCCCTACGCCTACGCCATGCAGCAGGGCGACAACCCCTGGCATGCCCGGGTCGAGCAGTTCCTCGCCGACGCCACCCGAAACGGTCTGTTGATGGACGCCATCCGGCGCCACAAACTCGACCCCATTGCGGCGCCCGCCAGCGCCAGCAAGAACTAGGACAACACCCACCATGCCCGTTCAGGCTCGCCGCCACCGGCGCGCCATTTTTTCCATTGTCACGCTGCTCGTCGCCTTCAGCGCCTGCAGCGCGACCGGCTACACCCTGTGGCGACTGCGCGCCGAGCGCATCCAGCACCATTTCGAAAACGCGGCGATGAGCGCCCGCACCTTTGAGAACCATCTGACCCAGAGCTTCAACATCATCGACACCGGCCTGGTCCAGGCGGCCAGTGACGACCTGGGCGCCAGCGGCCTGCTCCGCCTGCTGCGCCACGCCCCTTATCTGCGCTCGATCAGCACCCTCGACGCAGCCGGGCAGATCCGCCTCAGCTCCGACCCCCGCAACCAGGGGCGCGCCCCGGCCCGGGGCGACTTCCTGCCCCCGGCCGCCGGGCCCGTCGAGGTCCTGCGCGTCGGCCCGCTGCTGAGTGGCCGCGACTTCCACGAGGCCCGGGCACCGGGCAGCAGCGCCCCCCTCTCCAGCTTCATCCCGGTCACCCGCGACGTGCGGCTCCCCGGCGAGCACTGGATGACCGCGGCAGCCTCGGTCAATGCCGACTACTTCCTGAACTTCTACAGCGCCCACGTCGATCCCCACGGCGGGTCGGTGGACCTGCTCCGCTACGACGGACTCCTGCTGCTCAGCACCGATGAACATGCCCGGCCGGGCGCGGCTGACGCCAGCCAGGAGATCCTGGCACGGCTGGCCACCTCGGAGATCGGCAGTTTCGAGGAGCAACGCCCCGGCGGCCGGACCACCCTCACCGCCTACCGGGCGTCCCGGGCCTACCCCTTCGTGCTGGTCGTGCGTCTCGACAAGGAGCAGGTGCTCGAGGGCTGGCGCCAGGAGGCCGGCCGTTCGGCAGGCATCGTCGGCACCGTGCTGCTCGCCGCCCTCGCCTCGAGCGGGCTGTACTTCGCCCGCTTCGAGCGCCTGGCCCGGGAACGGGAGGCCGACCAGGCACGCCTGCGGATTGCCGCCATCGCGTTCGAGTCCCAGGAGGGCATGGTCGTCACCGACGCCGCCTACAAGGTCCTGCGGATCAACAAGGCGTTCACCACCATCACCGGCTTCACCCCGGCCGAGGTGGTCGGCGGCAGCATGAACTTCATGAAGTCCGGGCTCCACGACAGCGACTTCTACACCGCCATCCGGGAACGCCTGGCGCAGAGCGGCGCGTGGGCCGGCGAGATCCTGAACCGGCACAAGGATGGCAGCATCCACTCCCACTACCTGACCATCACCACCGTACGCGACGACGAGGGCCACCCCACCCACTACGTGGGCACCCTCACCGACATCACCGAACGCCGCCGCATCGAGGCCGAGCGCGACGAGCTCAACCGGGATTTCGTGAGCTTCCTCGACAACACCACCGACTTCATCTACTTCAAGGACACCGACAGCCGCTTCCGCTTCTGCAGCCAGGCCCTCGCCAAGGTCACCGGCTACCGCAGCTGGCGCGACCTGACCGGCAAGCACACCCTGGATGTGTTTCCGCCGGACACCGCCCCGATCTACCACGGCGAGGAGATCGCCATCATCCGCGACGGGAAGCCGCTGATCGGCAAGACCGACCCCTACTACGACGGCGAAGGCCGGCGCGGCTGGATCAGCAGCAGCAAGTGGCCCATCCTCGATGAATCCGGCAAGGTCACCGGCCTGTTCGGCATCAGCCGCGACATCACGGTACACATGCGCTCCGAGATCGACCTGCGCATCGCCGCCATCGCCTTCGAATCCCAGGAAGGCATGCTCATCACCGACGCCAGCAACACCATCCTGCGGGTCAACCGGGCCTTCACCCGGATCACCGGCTATTCCGAAGCCGAGGCGATCGGCCAGACCCCGCGCCTGCTCCGCTCCGGCCACCACGACCGGGATTTCTACGCGGCCATGTACGCCAGCCTGCACAGCACCGGAGCCTGGCAGGGCGAGATCTGGAACCGCCGCAAGAACGGCGAGATCTATCCCGAATGGATGACCATCACCACGGTCCTCGACAGCGAAGGCAATCCCAGCCACTACGTGGCCTCGCTGACCGACATCACCGAGCGCAAGGAAGCTGAATGCGAGATCCGCAACCTCGCCTTCTACGACCCGCTGACCCAGCTGCCCAACCGGCGCCTGCTCCTCGACCGGCTGCGCCACACCCTGGCCACGGTGGCCCGCAACAAGCGCCACGGCGCCCTGCTGTTCATCGACCTGGACAACTTCAAGACCCTCAACGACACCTTCGGCCACGACATGGGCGACCTCCTGCTGCAGAAGGTCGCCGAGCGCCTGGTCGGCTGCATCCGCGAAGGTGACACGGTGGCCCGCCTGGGCGGCGACGAGTTCGTGGTGCTCCTCGATGATCTCCACCCAGCCAGCGCCGAGGCCGGCACCCAGGCCCGGATCGTCGGCGACAAGATCCTCGCCACCCTGAACATCCCCTACGACCTGGCCGGCCACGACTACCACTGCACGCCGAGCATCGGCATCACCCTGTTCGCCGACCACGAAGGGGAGAGCGACGAGCTGATGAAGCGGGCCGACCTGGCCCTCTACAGCGCCAAGGCCGCCGGCCGCAACACCATGCGCTTCTTCGACCCGGAGATGCAGGCCGCCGTGAGCGCCCGGGCCGCCCTGGAGAAGGAGCTGCGCATCGCCCTGCAGCAGCAGGAGCTGCGCCTCTACTACCAGCCCCAGGTCAACGAACACGGCGCCATCATCGGCGCCGAGGCCCTGGTGCGCTGGCAGCACCCCCGCCTGGGCCTGGTGACCCCGGCCAGCTTCATCCCGCTGGCCGAAGAAACCCACCTGATCCATCCACTCGGCCTGTGGGTGCTGGAAACCGCCTGCCTCCAGCTCATGAAGTGGTCCGCCATACCGACCCGCGCCCACCTGGTGGTCGCCGTCAATGTCAGCGTCCGCCAGTTCCGCCAGCCGGACTTCGTCGAACAAGTCTGCGCGGTGCTCGACCGCAGCGGGGCCGATCCGCACAAGCTCAAGCTGGAACTGACCGAGAGCCTCCTCCTCGACGACCTGGAGGACGTGATCGCCAAGATGACGGCCCTGCGCGCCCGCGGCATCAGCTTCGCCCTCGACGACTTCGGCACCGGCTACTCATCCCTCGCCTACCTGCAGCGCCTGCCCCTCGACCAGCTCAAGATCGACCAGTCCTTCGTGCGCGACCTGCACGTCCACCCCAACGACGCGGTGATCGCCCGCAGCATCGTCGCCCTGGCCCGCAACCTGGGCCTCAGCGTCATCGCCGAAGGCGTGGAGACCACCCTGCAGCGCAACCTCCTGGCCGGCCTCGGCTGCCCCGCCTACCAGGGCTACCTGTTCAGCCCCCCGCTGACCCGCGAGGCCTTCGAGATCTTCGCCGAGGAGTGGGAACCGGAGTCGGACGAGAGGGACTGAAACAGCCCCGGGCGAAGCTGTTCAGGCACCGTCGGTTTTCGCCCTCTGCAGCGCCCGCCAGGTCGTGCACGACGCCATGCCGGGGGCCAGCCACAGCGCAAGCCACAGCCCCGCGAGGACGGCCAGGGCCAGCGCGTTCGGCCCCGAGCGCGTGATCGCATAGATGATCACCAGCGCAGCGGCCGTGATGGCGATGGCGGAAGCCGCATAGACCAGGGCAAGCTGGCGCAGGAACAGGCAGGCAAAGGGCCACAGCGGCACGGCGGCCAGCCGCAGCCCTCCCCCGCGGAACACGACAAAACAGACGGCGGCACACAGGGCCAGGGACGCCCCCAGGAGCTGCAGCCAGAACGCGTCCGTCCACTCCGCCCGGCCGCGCACGAAGAGCACCAGGATGACGGAGCTCGCAAGCGCGCTCGCAGCAAACACGACGCGGAGGGTTTGGGTGGGGGTGTTCATTCAAGGCTCCCGGGTGGCAGGCGGGCTTATTTATACCCGCGAATGCCGGATCGGCGCCTTGATGGAGGTGAAGTCGGCCCCCTGCCCAAGCCGTCGATACGCCTAGCCCCGCACCCTCGCCTTCGTCGGGTCGTAGTGCGGAAACGCCACCACCGTCGCATCCAGCCGCTTGCGGTGCCCGTCCAGCTGGCCGATCTGCAGCGCAGTGTCCAGGCTTGAATAGGCCACATCCACCCGCGCCAGGGCGATCTGGGCGTCGAGCACCGGGGAGCGCACGGCGCTGGTGATCTCGCCGACCCTCGCCCGCCCCAGGTACACGCCGTCGCCGTGGCTGGCGGGCTCGTTGCCGCGGATGGCGAGGCCGACCAGCTTGCGGCGGGGGTGGGCCTTGCGCTCCTCCAGGGCCGCCTTGCCGATGAAGTCCTCGGGCCTGGAGAGGGCCACGGTGAAGCCGATGCCGGCCTCGAAGGGGTCGGTCTGGTCGCAGAACTCCTGCCCGGCGAAGGCCAGGCCGGCCTCGATGCGCAGCATGTCGAGGGCCTCGAAGCCCAGCGGCACGATGCCCAGGGGCGCGCCGGCCTCCATCACCGCGGTCCACACGGCGGGGCCGTCCTTGGGGGCACACCACAGCTCGAAGCCCAGCTCGCCGGTATAGCCGGTGCGGGACACCACCAGGGGAATGCCGGTGGGCCCGCCGAGGCGCGCAGCGGTGAAGCGGAACCAGCCCAGCTCGGTGATGGAGGGCTGCACCGGCGCGGTCCACAGGATCCGGTTGAGCAGCTCGCGGCTCCTGGGCCCTTGCACGGCCAGGTTGTGCAGCGCGTCGGTGGCGTCGCGGACATGCACGGCCAGGCCGGCCGCCGCCTGCTCCTTCAGCCACAGGCCGGTGGTGTCTTCGCCGCACACGAAGCGGAACACGTCGCGGCCCAGGCGGAACACCGTGCCGTCGTCCATCATGCCGCCGTGGGTGTGGCATACCGCCGTATAGACCACCTGCCCCACCGCCAGCTTGCGCAGGTCGCGGGTCTGCACCTTCTGCAGCAGGGTCTCGGCGTCGGGGCCGGTCACGTCGAACTTGCGCAGGGCCGACAAGTCCATCACCGCCACCTTCTCGCGGCAGGCCCAGTACTCGGCCAGGGGGCCGTGGCCGACGAAGCTCTTCGGCAGCCAGAAGCCCTTGTAGTCGATGAAGTCGCGGGTCAGGGTCTCGGTGACCGGGGCAAAGGC
>WBTZ01000197.1 GCA_009026175.1 Zoogloea sp.
ATTTTATTTTTTGGATTGATATGTTTGTTGTTGTGATGGACATCGAACGGTTCCATATGAACAAAATACGCAGCAGTCACCTGTTTTTGGTTTCAATATTATTTTGCACGATGCGCATTCGTAAAAATGGACACACGAATCAATCGGCATAGTTTCCAATTTTTGAAAACCGCATTCAGGACAAGTTATAAGAGAAAGCAGAATCATTTTTTCACCGATAAATTCTTTTCAAAGATACTATATAGGATTGGCAATACAAATAGCGTTAGCAGCGTTGAAGTTATTAATCCACCGATGACAACCGTTGCAAGCGGCCGTTGAACTTCCGCACCAGTTCCGTGGGATAATGCCATAGGGATAAATCCGAGCGATGCAACAAGGGCTGTCATCAATACGGGACGCAATCGGTCTGAGGCTCCTTTAATGATCGCAAACTCCAATTCGTGACCTTCTTTTAGCAATTGGTTGATGTACGATATCAACACAATGCCATTCAAGACAGCCACACCAAACAATGCAATAAAACCGATCAATGCTGAAACGCTCAAATGTAAGTCTCTCACAAATAACGCAAAAATACCTCCACTCAGCGCAAATGGTAGATTGAGTAATATCAGCAACGAATGCCGAAGATTGCCGAATGTTGTAAAGAGTAAGATGAAGATCAGAAAGATGGACAGCGGCACAACGATTAAAAGCCGTTCGGTGGCACTTTCTTGATTCTGGAACTGACCGCCCCAGGTGACATAATAACCGGCAGGGAGTCTCACTTTAGATTCTATTTGCCTTCTTGCTTCTGTAACAAAACTGCCGATATCCGTGCCTCGAATATTGCATTCCACTACGATCCTCCGCTGCCCAAACTCCCTGCTGACCTGCACCGGACCTTCTTCTGCGACCACTTTGGCGACCTCGCTGAGTGGTATATTGCCTCCCGAGGGCAAATGGACAAGCGAATTCTCAATGGACTGAATATCACTCCGCTTGTTCTCCGGGTAACGAACAACCACATCGTATCGGGCTTGACCTTCAAATATTTCCGATGCTTCTTTGCCCCCAATAGCGATTTCTACAACCTCCTGGACATCGGAGATATTCAATCCATAGCGTGCGATGGCATCCCTATCGAAATAGATATTCAAGTATGGCTGTCCTGATATTTGTTCTGTAGAAACATCAGCTGAACCCTGAACATTATTTAAAACAGAAGCAATTTCATCAGCTTTTTGCTTTAAGATTGTCAAATCATCCCCAAAGAGCTTCACCGCAAGATCGGATTTTACACCGGAGACAAGCTCATCAACGCGCATTGCGATTGGCTGTGTAATATTAAAATTCACTCCAGGAACATGTTCGAGTTCTTCCACCATCTTTTCGACCAGTTCTTCCTTTGTTTTAACCGTCCATTGATCCTTCGGTTTTAAAGTGATATAGATGTCACTTAAATTCACCCCCATCGGATCCGTTGCGATATCCGGACGGCCAAGACGGCCGACAACAAATTCTACCTCCGGAAATTGCATCAGGATTTTCTGGACTTTTTTTTCCATTTCAATTGACTCTGTCAATGAAATGCTCGGCATACGGATCGGCTGGATAAGGATCGCTTCTTCGTCAAGTTCGGGAATAAATTCAGTTCCCAGCATTGGAATAACCATAAGGGATGCTGCAAATAATCCAACTGTAGCTGAAAGGATGATCCATTTTCGCTTAAACGCTTTTTCCAGAAGAACGGTATAATGCCGCCGCATCCAGACCGTCATTTTAGGCTCAGAGTGATCTTTCTTTACTTTGAGAATCAGAGAACTTAGCACCGGGATGAACATTAACGTCAATATCAGAGACCCGATCAGTGCGACCACAACGGTGATCGCCATTGGAACAAACATCTTCCCTTCGATCCCTTCCAGTGTTAGAATAGGAACGTACACTGCGATGATGATCAGTATTCCAAACAGGATTGGCCGCCCAACTTCCTTTGCTGCTTCTTCTATGATCTGAATTTTGCTCTTTTTATCATCTCCCTGCTGGAGTCTCTTTTCAAAGTTCTCTACCATCACAACGGAACCGTCAACGATCATTCCAAAATCTATGGCACCAAGGCTCATTAAATTAGCCGAGATTTTGAGCCACTCCATTCCGATAAATGCAAACATCATGGACAAAGGAATAGAGGATGCAACGATGAGTCCGCCTCTCACATCACCCAGGAAGATGAGCAGTACGGCAATAACAAGAATCCCTCCTTCGATCAGGTTTGTCTTTACCGTCGTAATAGTTTTATCGACTAAGTTTGTCTGATCATAGTAAGCGTGAATTTTCACATGCGGCGGGAGTGTTTTGTTGATCTCCTCTACTTTGCTTTTCACCCGTTCGATCACTTTTCGGCTATTCTCCCCCTTTAACATCATTACGATGGCCGCTGCAACTTCGCCCCGCCCCTGCATTACCACTGCACCTTGACGGACTTCTGCTCCTAAAGTGACTTTTGCAACGTTGTGAATAAATACCGGTGTGCCTGATTCATTTTTTACGATGATATTCTCCAGATCCCGTTCATTCTTTGCCTGTCCGATTCCTCTTATGATATATTGTTCAGACGAATGTTCCAGGAAATTCCCGCCGGAAATGCTATTGTTCTTTTCCACCGCTTCAAAAACATCCTTCAAGGATAGCTTGTAGGAAAGAAGTTTATCCGGATCGATCAATATCTGATATTGTTTTACAAGTCCGCCAAAACTGTTGACTTCGGTAACGCCAGGAACAGTCCTGAGCTGCGGCTTAATGATCCAATCCTGAATAGAACGAAGTCCCATGAGATCTACACTGTCGCTTTCAAGGAAATATTGATAGATCTCACCCATGCCGGAAGTGATCGGTCCCATAGATGGTTCAGGAACGGTAGGCGGCAGTTCTCCTTTCACCCCTTGTAAACGCTCTAAGACGATCTGTCGGGCAAAATAAATATCCACACCATCTTCAAAAACCACTGTTACCACTGCCAATCCGAATTTCGAGATTGAACGAACTTCCGTTAACTGTGGAAGTCCATTTAAGGATACCTCAATAGGAAAGGTCACTAATTTTTCAACTTCAACCGGTGAAAGTCCCGGCGCTTCTGTAATGATCTGCACTTGAACATTGGTCACATCGGGAAAGGCATCAATTGGCAATGTGTTCAGCGAATTCAAACCAAATGCTATGATCAGTATGACCATAGCAATAACCATCAATCGCTGCTTGAGCGAGAATTCAATTATTTTATTTATCATGGTACATTCCTATTGTAAGCGACGACTTACAACCATCGGCGCGTTTGTGTGCAATATTTTTTATATTCATCTCCGTGAACCGTAACCAGATATTCTTCTTCAAGCCGTACTTGTATCTGCAAGAGTTGATATACCTGCGAAAGAATCATAAGTGTTATGACGTTCGGCATTACAAGGAAGAATCCAGTCTGGGTAAGAATCATTCCAAGAAAAACCGGATTCCTTGAAAACCGAAAGACGCCGGTACTGATCAACGGAGCAGTATCATTTTTGTTGAATCCGATCCTCCACGATTGCCCCATGTGAATCTGGGCAATGAGAATCCAGCAAAGGGAAAGTACCATCAATACTGCACCCGCTTCTTCTACAATGGCTATCTCCATATATCCAATGGGAATCAATAATTGATAGAACACATCAAAGAATGAATATAGAATTATTGAAACAAGCGTTGCAGCGGTCATTATCCGCATTTGCTTGCCCGAGTAATCGTGCGCAGAATCTGTCTTCCCAAACAGATATGGATTCTTTCCGGTCTTCTTATAGACGCGATACGAGGGGAGGATGAATACTAATGCAAGATATCCCAACGCATACGGTAACAGGGATAATTGAATGACGTGTTCCAGCGCCATGGTCAATGCTCCTCTCCGAAGGTTTCTTTCGCCAGTTCTGATTTGAGAAAGAATCCTCCAACAACAACGATCCGTTCACCGATGAGCAGACCATCCAGGACTTCCGCAAACTCTTTCGTTTCAACACCGGTTCGAATCTCACGCCGTTCGAAGGTGGAATCATTGATCGCCACAAATACATAGTGCTTTTCCGTATCCCCCATCAGGGCTGTTGAAGGGATTTTGATGGTTTCTTTGCCGAACTGCGTTTGTATTTTCACCATGCAATACATCTCAGGTTTTAGCTTTCGTGATGAATTATTCAATTCAATTCGTGCTTTCACAGTCCGTGTTTTTTCATCAACGACATTATAAATGCTGGTGATTGTCCCATAGAAGGAACCAGGGTAGAATGTTGTTGTTACTACTGCCTTCATTCCGGGCCGGACTCTCGCAAGATCCCGCTCATATACATCCGCCAATACCCACACCGTCGAAAGATCTGCAAAATCAAACAACTCTTCTCCGGATTGCAAAAACATTCCTTTTTTTACTTTGCTTTCAAGGATTGTTCCGGAGAACGGCGCACGAATAGAGTAATATTGTTTCGGTTTTTTGGTGGTGCGTAAAGCATTGATTTCGTCATCGCTTAATTCAAGGATAGTCAGCTTTTGCAGAACAGATTCGTATAACGATTGCGCAGTCTTTTGATCATCCTGCGATCCTTGCAAGGAACGTTCTTTCCGTTCAATTGCCTGTATGAACTCATATTGGAGAGCAATATATTCCTGACTGTACATCTCTGCGACAACCATATTTGATGCTACATTATCATTGGTAAACACCCGCACCTCTTCTACCCGCCCTGGAATGCGTGAAGTAATGTGGGCAATTCTTCGTTCATCAAATCCGACTTTCCCGGATAACGTCAAGGGTACAGCAATTGATTTCTCCTGTACGACCTCTGTTTTGATTCCCGCATGAAATATTTTGTGCTGATCTAAATGAACAAGGGAGCTGTGTACCTCTTCTTCGTGATGTTCTTCCGACGCAGACTCATTCGATTTGTCCTGATCCGAAGAACAGCTTATGAGACCTACGGTGATACCGATAACAAATGTTTTTTGAAAGTAATTTATTATTGTGTGGATCATTGTTTCCTCGGTGGTTTATTCAATGGGGAGCTCTGCTGCCGATTCAAGATCAGCAACGGCGCGTTGATAATTTGCCACGGACCGTATATACTCGGCGCGTGTCTCTCTTTGTGTTCTATAAATATCAAAAAGGTTCAACAGATCGATTTGATTGTTGCGGTATTGACTCAATGCAACATCCATTATTTCACTCAATCCTTTTTGTAAAATCTGCTCATAATTCTTTACTTGTTGCTCTGTTGACAGTACGGTAGTCAGCGCAATATTGATATTATTCCGAATCTTCCGCTTTACCGAATACATTTGCAACTCCGCAATACTCAATTGAGCCGAAGCTTCTTCAATAAGCCCCTGTGGTTCCTGCCAATACCAAAGTGGCACCGATACTTTGAACTCAACACCAAGAAATGAGTTTGAAGGAGTCCTGTGCTGGTAAGCAAGTCCGACGCCGAAATCAGGGTAGTAATTGGTTCTGGCCAGCGAGAGAAGGTTTTCCTCTCTTTTTATTTTGATCTCTGCCAACATTCGAGTGTGACTTTGCTCGATATACGATGAAATAAGAGAGTCTTTGTTGTTGCTAATCGGTGAAAAGGTCAAAGAATCCATTGGCGTGTAAAGAATGTTCGCCGAATCACCGATGGTGTTCTTTAGTATCGTTTGCATTGACACATAATTGTTTTTTGCTCCTAAGAGATCGTTCTGCAATCTTGCAGTTTCAATTTCAATCCGCAACACATCCAAATATTTTGATTCGCCGGTCTTGTACTTGTTTGAGACGATCTGCTGGAAATCCCTCAACATTGTTATTTGTTGCTCAATAATTTGCACAGAGATGACGGCATATTGTGCATCGACGTAAGCCTTTTTAATGCCTGCTGCAATTCTCGTTTTCATCTGTTCGACAGAGGCTTGGGCACGCTGTTCATCCGTCGTTGCTATCGATATTCTACCGCTTCGTTTAGCCGGATACTCAAATGATTGAGTGATGCTGATATCTTTTTCATTGGCAGATCCAACTTTATACCCTGACGGTACTTCATTGAATGAAATGCCAAACTCGGGGTTCTGTATTTTCCCTGCCTGCAATATTCTTCCTTTGGCAGATCGAATTTCTTGAATTGCCTGCAGAATACTGGGATTTGATTCCAATCCCAATGCTATCGCATCATGTAATGTTATGTTCTTTGTTGTCTGAGCGTAACCGACTTCAACAACAGTCCACAATGCACAGACAACGAGAAAGTGTAATTTCACGTTGGCCTCAATAGATATGAAAATGACATTTCACTCTTCAGAAAGAGCGAAATGATTCAATGATTAGAATGGAAAGGTATTACGCTTGTTTGGGCGGCTGCCAAACAATGTAAGGGAGTGAAGTTAGTGGGTGTTCAACGAACGATAAGAAATGCGATGAATATTGATACGGGGTATCAACACCGCATTGCTTGGGGATAGAGATAATGACAGTGCCGCAACAATTGCAGATACAGAATATTGCACAATTGTCAGAGGCATTTTGCTCGGATTGTTCCGTGTGTAATTCTTTCGATATTTTCAAATCACCAATAATATCTGCACAAGGAAATGTAGAGATGATCGATAAATACAGGGATAATATTAGAGCTAAAGATTTCACGTATGTAATATATGTAATTTCTTACGTTATTCAAATCTTCAGTTATTGATAAAAAATAATTGTAATCGTAAGAAACCGTAACAACCCAAGCAATTACAGCCACTTAGGCAATTACGATTATCTTACGATTACGATTTGCATCAATACTTCATCTCCTTAACTACGATTAAATTCGCAGTAAGCGTTCGCCGAGTCCCGGGCACTCAAAAAGAAAAGGCATCCGAAAGGATGCCTTTTCTTTTTGATGTCAGTGCGAATGTCATTCCGTCCAGTTGAGCTTCCGGATTTTCCCATGAGAGCGAAATCCCGCCGTAGTTTGGCGGGGTCCCGGGCACGTAAAATCAAAAAGGCATCCTTGGATGCCTTTATGATTTTATAGTCTCACGGAAGGTGGAAGTTCAAGCTGAGCGCTTTTCGCGAAGTCCCGACATCCGAGCAATGCGAGGATGGTCGGGATCCAGCCGAGCCCTGAAGGTTTATCCTCGCAGCGAGGTCCCGACGCCCTGAGCGCAGCGAAGGGTTGTCGGGATCCCGGGCAGAGAATTGAATAATTTGGAAACTGTGAAATTGTGAAATTGAGGAGCCAAACCAAGAGAAACCGTGAACGTAGATAGTATGACCGCTGTGTAATCCATCCTTACCGTTAAACCCTACCCTCCGCTCCGAATTGTCCTTCTCCCCCAACGCTCCGCACCGAATCCACCGAATCTTTCACATCACTTTATCGACGATCACAAATTGTGATGCGTTGCAATCAAATCTTTCTTACTTTGTTCCCACAATGAAATGATTCCCGTTTCGATCTTCTACATTCACTGAGAATAAGGTGTTTCTATGAACGCAAAGCGACAGGTCTTCATCGGCACGGACAGCGGTGCCACCACATCAAAAACAGGGGGCGTGTGGGAGGACGGCACGGCCATCTCGACCAAACTGCTGCAGAAGCCGACGAATTCCGAATCGGGTCCCGCCGCCGTCGTCGCCGGCTGGATGGAAGGGATCGATGATTATCTGCGGCTCAACG
>WBTZ01000198.1 GCA_009026175.1 Zoogloea sp.
GTGAAGGGCAGGATGATGCGGCCGTACTGGCTTTGCCTGAAATCACCGCGCAGCAGGTCGGCGAGGGTCCAGATGTCGGCGGCAAGGTTGTTGGTTTCTTGAGTCATGGTGATGGCGATGTTCTTCTTGTCGGCGGGGCACGCTGTTCCGGGCTGGCGGCCTGGCTGTTGTGTGCGGACGCATGCCAACGCCGTCTCCGGCCAATGCCGTGCTGCGGGGGCCGAAAGGTAGCAGATCGGCCCTGGGGAACGATAGCCGGCAGCGCATCTGCCGTCCGCCCTCGTCGTCCGGACGGACGATGAGCCCGCCACGCTCCGCCCGAATAATCCATTCCAGCCTGCCCGAGTTCCGGGCGTCCGTTGCGAGGAATGTCGATGTCTGCCGCCGCCCCCTTCCCTTCCCCCGAGCACGCGGATGCCGCGCCGCCGGCCCTGCTGGAGCGCCCTGAAGACGGCGTTGCGGTGGTCCGCCTGCATCGCCCGGAGGCCACCAACGCCCTGAGCCTGGAGTTGCAGGCCCTGCTGTCGCGGATGTTTGCCGAGCTGGGGGCCGACCCGACGGTGCGCTGCATCGTGCTGACCGGCGGCGACAAGGTGTTTGCGGCCGGTGGCGACATCCGCAGCATGGCCGGCGTCGGGCCCATCGAGATCCACCAGCGCCACACCGAGCGGGTGTGGGCGCCGATCCAGCACTGCCCCAAGCCGGTGATCGCGGCGATCTGCGGCTATGCCTATGGCGGCGGCTGCGAGCTGGCAATGCTGGCCGACATCCTGATCGCCGGCGAAGGTGCGCGCTTCTGCCAGCCGGAGATCCGCATCGGCATCATGCCCGGCATCGGCGGCACCCAGCGCCTGGTGCGGGCGGTGGGCAAGGCCAAGGCCATGCGCATGGCCCTCACCGGACGGCCCGTCACGGCGCAGGAGGCCTGGGTGGCCGGGCTGGTCAGCGAAGTGGTGCCCGACGGCGAGGTGCTGGCCACCGCCCTGGACATGGCGCGGACCATCGCGGCGATGCCGGCGCTGGCGGCGGAGCAGATCAAGGAGGTGATCCTGGCGGGCATGGACGCGCCGCTGGAGGCCGCCCTGGCCCTCGAGCGCAAGGCCAATGCCCTGCTCTTCGCCTCCCGCGACCAGAAGGAAGGCATGCAGGCCTTCATCGACAAGCGCCCCCCTGTTTTCGAGGGTCGCTGAGCCCGGCGCCCCCCTTTTCAACCCAGCGAGGAAAAAGCATGTCCCAACCCCTCTTCAACCTGGACGGCTGCGTGGCCCTGGTCACCGGCGCCGGCCGCGGCATGGGCCGTGGCGTGGCCGAGACCCTGGCCCGCCAGGGCGCCACCGTGGCGATCAATGACTTCTACCCGGAGCGCGCCGAAGCGGCCGCCGCCGAGATCCGCGCCCTGGGCCTGAAGGCCCTCGCCGCGCCGGCCGACGTGACCGACTACGCGGCGGTGCAGGCCATGGTGGCCGGCGTGAAGGACGCCGTCGGCAGCATCGACATCTACGTCTCCAACGCCGGCGTGCCCACCTCGGGCATGGGCTATGCGCGTTTCCTGGAATCCCGCCCGGAGGACTGGGAGCGCTTCGTCAGGCTCAACCTGTACGGGCTGATGAACGGCTGCCACGCGGTCTTGCCGGGCATGCTGGACAAGGGCTGGGGCCGCATCGTGGCGATCACCTCCGAATCCTGGCGGGCCGGCGTGCCGATGGGCATCGCCGCCTACGCCGCCTCCAAGGCCGGAGTGGTGGGCTTCGTGCGCCAGCTGGCCGCCGAGACCGGCCGCAAGGGCATCACGGTGAACGCCCTGTCCCTGGGCACCATGAACAACTGGGAAGGCTCCGACGCGGTGGCCTGCAAGAGCGCCTTCGTGCCCCGCGCCGGCTCGCCGGCCGATGTGGGCGCCGGCGTCGCCTACCTGGCGTCCCGCGAGGCGGAATGGGTCACCGGCCAGGTCTACCCGCTGAACGGCGGAGCGCTCACCGCCTGACGCGACGGCCTGCGGCCACCCCGGACGGGGGCGGCCCGCAGGCCATCAGGCCGAAGCCCGCTGGCGGTTCAAGGCCGGATCGTTGGGCGGATTCATCACGCACCAGGTGCCGGCCGGGTGGTAGATGTAGGGCACGCAGCGGTTGCAGTGGGTGCAGCCGGAGCGGGTGGCCTCACCGCTGCGGAATCGATTGACCAGCCCAGGGTCGTGGATCAGCGGACGGGCCATCACCACCGCGTCGAAGCCATCGGCCATGGCCTGGCGGGCGTTGTCCAGGCTGGAGACGCCCCCCAGATAGCCGAGGGGCACTTTCACCGCCTGGCGGATCCGGCGGGAATACTCGAGAAAGTACATCTCCCGGAACTCCACCTTGGGCACGCCGGACTGGGACGCCTTGAGCATCAGGCCGGTGAGCCAGTTGCCCCGCAAGACCTTCTGCATCTCGGCCATGTCGAAGTTGCTGCCGAACATGAACCAGCCGGATTCGATGTTGCGCCCGCCGGAGAGCACGAGCAGATCGGCGCCTGCCGCCTCCAGGGCCTGGGCGGTGACGATGCCGTCTTCCACCGTGGCGCCGCCGGGCACACCATCGGCGACGTTGATCTTGGCGATCACCGCCATCCGGTCGCCCACGGCGGCCTTGACCCGGGCCAGCACCTCGGCCGGAAAGCGCACCCGGTTGAGGGCGCTGCCGCCGTACTCGTCCTTGCGCCGGTTGGAGAGGGGCGAGATGAACTGGTTGAGCAGGTAGCCGTGGCCCATGTGGATCTCCACCGCATCGAAACCCGCATCCCGGCAGACCCGGGCCGCATTCACGAACTGGCCGGCGACCTGCTCCATGTCGGCCCGGTTCATTGCCCGGTGGAACAGGTTGCCGCGCAGAAAGCCGGCCTTGTTGAAGCCGTTCATGGCACTCAGGGTGGCCCCCTTGACCCGCCGGGAGGTGATGAAGGAGCCACCGTGGGTGATCTGGTAGGAGATGGCGCCGCCCTCGGCATGCACCGCACTGGCCAGGGCCTTCAGCTCGGGCAGGATCTCCGGGCGCAGCCACACCTGGGCCTGGAGGGTGCACCCGACGTCACTCACCGCGCCGTAGGCCACGGTGGTGAGCCCCACCCCGCCAGCCGCCATGGCCCGGTGGTGATGCAGCAAGGCCTTGCTGGGTGCGTCCTGGTACACCATGCCTTCATTGGCGCCGGCGCGGATGAAGCGGTTGCGCAGGGTGACGGGGCCAATCTTCAGGGGCTGGAAAAGACGATCGTGGTTGGACATGATGACGTTCAGCCCGCAGGGCTCACCAGGGCACGCAGTTCATTCTTGGCCACCTTGTTGGAGGCATTCACCGGCAGGGCCTCGAAGAAGCGCACGCGGCGGGGCACCTTGTAGTTGGCCATGTTCTCCCGGCTCCAGGCGATCAGGCCGGCCTCGTCCAGGCTGGCACCCGGACGCCGCACCACGCAGGCGCAGCCCACCTCGCCCATCCGTTCGTCGGGCACCCCCACCACCGCCACCTGGGCGATGGCCGGGTGGGCCGTGAGGGCGGCCTCGATCTCGGCCGGGTAGCAGTTGAAGCCGCCGACGATGAACATGTCCTTGAGCCGGTCGGTGATGCGCAGGTAGCCCCGCGCATCCAGGGTGCCGATGTCGCCGGTATGCAGCCAGCCGTCGCCGTCGATGGTCTCGGCGGTGGCCTCCGGGTTCTCGAAGTAGCCCTTCATCACATGAAAGCCGCGCAGGCAGATCTCACCGGGCTCGCCGGGCGGCAGATGGCGGCCCTGCGGGTCCATGATGCACACCTCGGTGCCGGGAATGGCCTTGCCGCTGGTGCCGGCGATGGTGGCGGCGTCGTCGTCCGGGTCGCAGAGGGTGGCCAGGCCGCCGCATTCGGTCAGGCCGTAGGCGGTGGTCACTACCCGGATGCCCAGCTCGCGGCGCATCCGCTCGATCAGGATCGGGGGGATTGTCGAAGCGCCGGTCACCGCAATGCGCAGGGACGACAGATCGGCCTCGGCCAGGCGGGGGTGGGCCAGCATCGACAGGTAGAGGGTCGGCGGGCCGGGCAGCGCGGTGATGCGGTCGGCCTCGATGCGCTGGAACACCGCCTCGGCGTCGAACACCGGGTGGGGCAGGATGGTCGCCCCGGCGATCAGGCAGGTGATCCAGCCGGCCTTGTAGCCGAAGCTGTGGAAGAAGGGATTGACCACCAGGTAGCGGTCGCCGGCCCGCAGCCCGATGATCCGCACGTATTCGGCGAAGGCCCGCAGGGTGGGGGCATGGGCGCTCATCACGCCCTTGGGCTTGCCGGTGGTGCCGGAGGTGAACATCAGGTCGGCGATGTCGTCCGGCCGCACGGCTTCGGCCCGGGCGCGGGCCTCAGCGGGGCTGACGTCCTTGCCCTCCGCCAGGAAGGCCGGCCACGGCTGGCCGCCCTTCCAGGCCTCCTGCCACGCCCCCAGCACCACGATCTTCTCCACACAGGCCGGGCGCACGGGTGCCAGCATGGCCGGATAGTCGATACCCAGGAAGTTGCCGACACAGAACAGCAGGCGGGCGTGGCTGCGGGCCAGGATGTCGGCCGCCTCGCCGCCCTTCATGCGGGTGTTGATGGGCACCATCACCGCGCCGGCGCAGTGGATGCCGAGGGCCGCCAGCACCCAGTCGATGCAGTTGGGGGCCCAGATGGCCACCTTGTCACCGGGCTGGATGCCGTGGGCGACCAGGGCCCGGCTCACTGCCAGGGCCTGGTCGGGCAGTTCAGCGTAGCGGATGCAACGGCCCGGCTCCTCCAGGGCCGCCCGCTCGCCGTGGTGGCGGGCGGCAGAGAACAGCAGGGCCGGAATGGTGCTGGTGATGGCGGGGATCGTGGCGTCGTTCATGCTCAGACACTCATCACGAACTGGCCGCTGTCCACCCGCAGCTCCAGGCCGTTGACGGCCCGGGCTTCGTCGGAGGCCAGGAAGAGCACCGCCGCGGCCACGTCCTGCGGCTGGCAGGCGCGGAACATGGGATCCACGTCGATGGTGAAGCGGGCCGGATCGAGGCCCGGCGGGTAGGCGGCGGCGCTCATCGGCGTGAGCACGCCATCCGGATGCACCGAGTTGCAGCGGATCCGGTATTTCTGGCGCCGGCAGTGGGCCGCCACCGCACGGCTGAGGGCGGCGATGGCGCCCTTCGAGCCGCAGTAGGCCGCATAGTCGTCCTTGCCCGCCAGGCCGGCGATGGACGACATGTTGACGATCGCCCCCCCGCCGCCCTCCTTCATCAGCGCCACGCCCTCCCGGCAACCCAGGAAGACGCTGTCGGCATTGACCCGCATCAGGCGCTGCCAGTCGTCCAGGCTGGCCTCCTCGATGGAGCCCTTGATCAGGATGCCGGCATTGTTCACCAGGATGTCGAGGCGGCCATGGCGCGCCTTCACCTCGCCCATCACCCGCTGCCACTCGGCCTCGGAGGCCGCATCGTGGCGCAGAAAGCTCACTGCGCCACCGATCTGGTCGGCCAAGGCCAGGCCGGCCTCCTCGGCGATGTCGGTGATGATCACCTGGGCCCCCTCGCGGGCCAGCAGCTCCACGGTGGCCTTGCCGAGGCCGCTGGCCCCGCCGGTGACCAGGGCCACCTTGTCTTGTACGCGTCCTGCCATGTGTCTCTCTCCTTGGAATCCGGTGCCGGGGCTCAGGCGCCCCGGGCGATGTGGTGGGCGGCGATGTAGCCGAAGGTCATGGCCGGCCCCAGGGTGCCGCCGGCGCCCGGATAGGCGGTGCCCATCACCGAGGCCGAGGTGTTGCCGATGGCGTAGAGGCCGGGGATCGGGCTGCCGTCGGCGCGGATCACCTGGGCGTCGGCGTTGGTCAGCAGGCCGCCCTTGGTGCCGATGTCGCCGGCATCCAGGCGCATGGCGTAGAAGGGCCCCTTGGCGATGGGCGCCAGGCAGGGGTTCGGCTTCACGTTCACATCGCCGTAGTAGCGGTCGAAGACATTGCCGCCGCGGGCAAAGTCCGCGTCGATGCCGGTCCGCGCGTATTCGTTCATCGTGTCGACGGTGGCGGCCAGGCCGGCCGCCTCCACCCCGATCTGTTCGGCGAGCCCGGCCAGGCTGTCGGCCTTCCAGTACACGCTGCCCAGCCACTCCTTGCGCAGCCGGCTGTCGGGCATCACCTGTCCGGGCATCAGCGGGCCCATGGCGTAGTTGAAGCGGAAATGGGCATCGAAGATCACCCAGGCCGGAATGGAACGGCCGCCGGTGGCCGCGTTGTCCTTGTACATGCTGTCCACGAACTCCAGGTAGGGCGCCGCCTCATTGACGAAACGCCGGCCCAGGCCGTTGACGACGATGGCCCCCGGGAAGGCCCGCTCGGCGAACACGCCACGGGGCTTCTCCTCCTTCGGCACGGCGATCGTCGGCGCCCACCAGCACCATTCCAGCAGGTCGGTGGCCGCCCCGGCCGCCTGACCGGCAAGCAGTGCCGCGCCGGTGTTGCAGCCCGGCGGGGTGGCGCTCCAGCCGGCGCGGGTCGGGCCGGGGAGGTACTTCTCCCGCAGTTGCTGGTTCTGCTCGAAACCGCCGGAACCGAAGATCACCCCCCTGCGCGCCGTCAGCGTGCGGCGTACACCGCCCTGCTCGACCACGATGCCACTCACCTTCCCCCCCTCCAGAACCAGCTCCTGGAAATCGGTCTTCAGCCACAGGGGCACATCCCGGTCCATCAGGGAGCGGCGCAGGGCACTCACCAGCGCGCTGCCCAGGCCGGCGCGGCGGTCCATCCGGGTCTTGCGGCGCCAGCCCAGGTCCAGCTGGTAGCGCAGCATCAGGCCGATGATCTTGAAGCGCCAGCCACGCTCCTTGGCCATGGCCTTGTGGGCGTCGCGCGCGGTCCACGCGATGCGTCCCATCAGCAGGGTGGAGGGGGATGGGCTGCGCAGGTGCTTCAATTCGTCGCCCAGCAGGCTGGTGTCAAAGAGCTCCGGATCCAGGCTGCGCCCACCCGGCAGGGCACCGGGCAGGTGCTGGTAGTAGTCCGGGTACTTGTGGGCCACCGCGTAGCGCACCCGGGACTTCTTCTCCAGGTAGTGGATCATCTTCGGCGCGTGCTCCAGGTAGGCCAGCAGGCGGCGCTCGTCCACCCGGCCGGCGGTGGCGGCGCGCAGGTAGGTCAGGGCCTGGTCGTGGCTGTCCCGCCCGCCCATGTCCTTGAAATAGTGATTGTTGGGGATCCAGATCCCTCCGCCGGAGATGGCCGAGGTGCCTCCGAACTTGTCGCTCTTTTCCACCACCAGCACCGACAGGCCCTGGTCGGCGGCGGTCACCGCGGCGGTCATGGCACCTGCGCCGGAGCCGACGACGATGACGTCGAAGGCGGTCTGGGACTGATCTTGTGCGCTCACACTGGCCTCGCTGAAATGGATGTCGGCCCCGATATTCCCGCGGGTCTCCGTGGCGGCCATCGTCAAAGCGGACTAGCTCAATCCGGCCATGAAGCTGCCGCCCGGCTTAGTCCGATCGGCCGATGCAGGGTGGGTTGGTGGGGATTGATGATCCCGGCACAAGGATCTGCAGGGGCGTGCAGGGTTGGCTGTAGAGGCGGCTTCAGCCGCCCGCAGGTGCCGGATCGGAGTCCGCGGGCGGCTGAAGCCGCCCCTGTACGCCCCTGCTCACCCC